>CAZKVP010000162.1:0-1528 GCA_964556215.1 uncultured Phycisphaeraceae bacterium | reverse complement strand
CATGCAAAGCACCGGCTCCGGAATATTCCCCGGTGCCGAAACCGTTTTGGGAATAAAGTCCCCGTGCCAAGTGTTGTCCCCCGTCGTCCTTCTTCGGCTTCTTCTTCCATCCCCCCGCCCATGCTCACCCGCCCCCGCACCGCGTTGAACTTTTTGGCCCTTGCCGCCTGCATCGCGCTGGTCGGCGGCTTGTGCCAGCCGGCAGCGGCGGCGTCGCCCCCACCTGCGGCCAAAGACAAGGCCGTCGGCCCGTTGGATTTCACCCTGCACGCCAACGATGGCTCCGCCCACGATCTGGCCCAATACCGCGGCCAGGTGGTGCTGCTGGTCAACACCGCTTCGCACTGCGGCTACACCAAGCAGTACACCGGGCTGGAAAAACTCTACCAAGCCAACAAGGCCAGGGGCTTGGTGATCCTGGCCATTCCCGCCAACCAGTTCGGGGGCCAGGAGCCGGGCACCGACAAGGAAATCAAAACCTTCTGCTCCACCAAATACCCGATCACCTTTCCACTGATGGCCAAAGTGGTGGTCAAGGGCAAGGGCATCGATCCGCTGTACGCGTACCTGACCGAGAAATCGCCCTTCCCCGGCGCCATCACCTGGAACTTCAACAAATTCCTGATCGGCCGCAACGGCGAAGTCATCGCCCGCTTCGACTCGAAAATTGCGCCGACGGATCCCAAAATTCTCGCCGCCGTCAAGGCCGCATTGGCCGCCCCGGTGCCGCCGCAGGTGCAGGCGGCGATCAAGGCGGCGGCCGAAAAAAAGCCGTGAACCGCAACTGCGGCTAGCCTGTTGTTGCGGCCCGCCCCTCAAAGGGTTTGCGCCCGGCCGGCAGGCATGGACCCCTCTGGGACTTGGTGATCGCGCCTCTTGGACGGATCATTCACATCAGATCGATGGCGACAGGCTGTCGCATGCGTAGGCGTAGTCAAATTCTCTGCCGGCGCTTTTTTCCCCCGCTTTTCCAAGCCCACCCCGCCCTTCCAATTGGTCGGACAATTCCTTCAGCCGTTTTTCAAGTTTTTTCACCTCGAACCCGATTTGCGCCATTTCCGCAGCCAATTTTGACTTCAACTCGGCTTCAAGGCTGGCACTTTCCGCCCTGACCCGCTCCTCGAATTCCTGTTTTTCAGCCTTTGCCTTTGAGTTTCTGGCATACGCGACAAAGGCCGGGATGATTCCCCCCGCCGTCCCCACCACAATGACCGTGACGGACACAACACCGACGAAACTGCCGGGACCCATCGTGGTTAATTTTTCAATGATTTCGGATGCGGCTGACATGTTCATTGCTCCTTGAAATTCATGGGGACCGTCCAGTGGCCGCTCAAGGCTCAAAACCCGGGGCGCCCTGACTTCGGTGATTCTAGCCACGGCATCACTCCCTCAATGCATCATTCCCCGCAGATCGCATTGTAAATCGCGCAAACTTTCGGCAGGCGGGCGTGGGGCCGGACCCGCAGTGCGCGCATCCCCGCTCAACCCGGCCACTTCCACGGATTGAGTTCGCGGAAGCGCTTCT
>CAZKVP010000161.1:0-1651 GCA_964556215.1 uncultured Phycisphaeraceae bacterium | reverse complement strand
CTCCAAAATCAGGCCTTGGTGCCGCAGTTCATGCAAAATTACACGCCGTAGCGACGCTCGCGCATCCACTTGGTCATGATCCATTTTTCACCGGCCAAAATGGGCGCGCCAGCGTGCAACGACAAGGGATCCACCTGGCCTTGGCTGTTGCCGTAGCGGAAATACACCGCGCCGCCCTTGTGCGGGGCCACCGACAAACCAGCGTCGGGAAAGGTGGTTTCGCCGCCCCGTTCGACCTCGTTGAGATACAGCACCATGGTGCCCACCCGCTGGCCGCCGACGGCCAGGTGGCGGGCGCTGCCCGGGTCGGCGGGCGGGAAGTAGTCGAAATGCGGGCGGTATTCGCCGCCCACGCCGTAGCGCAAAATCTGGAAGCCCTCGCCGTTTTCCAGCGGCCAGTTCATGATCTTGGCGACGCGCCGATCGAGCATGGCGATGAAGTCATCCTCGTTGCGCTCGAAGAAAGTCCCCTCGCTGGAGCGTTGGGCCACCACCTCCTCCTTCCCGGTATGCGGATCCACGATGGTCGAGCGCTTGATTTTCACTTGCGCCCGGCGGATGATTTCATCGCACTCTTCGTGCGAGAGCACCTCCCCCAGCACCACCACCTGTGGCTTTTCAGCCCGCATCAGGACCCGCGCTTGTCGGTCGCCGCCGTCGATGAAACTGCCCTCCGCAATCGGAGCCGGGTCATAGTGGTAAGGGCCTGCGGACACGGCGGCGGAAACCTGGGCTTCGCTGATGGCGATCGCGGCGAACGCCCGGTCAAACCCGGCGTTCACCATGGTGTCCACCATGCCGTCCAGGGCGCAACCGCGTTGGAGGTTGTCGGCGATCCAGGCTTTCCAGGAGGGGTCGAGGGTTGGCATGGGGGGAGATATTTATGGGAAGGCGCTGAGGGTCAGAAGTTGTACTGCACGCCGCCACTGACACCAATCTGGTTGCCGCCGCCGGACCCCAGTTCTTGGTAGTCGCGGACATTGGCAAACACCTTCCAGTTGGTGTTCCATTGCGCCGCCATGCCGACCTCGATGGACACGGCATCGGAGTTCGCGGCTTCGAGATAGGTGTTGAAGGAGTTGGTCGGGTCGCCAACGAAGTGCGTGGTGACGGCTGTTCCTCCGTTGTCGGTCAACAGGTGGTGCCAAGCCAAGCGGGCGGATGGCGTCAAGAAAACGCCATCGGCAACCCGGCAGCGTTGAGCCAGTTCAGCCCCAATAACGGATTCCAAAGTGGAGGAAGTTGACTTGTCGTAGGCAAGTGCCAAGCCCTGCGCTCCGGGCAAAGTTTCCGTGGATGCGCCAACCGACGAGTTCACATAGGACAAGCCTGCGAACGGCATCAACTGGGCACCCTGCCAGACATCCATTTTGTATCCGGTCTGAATGGCGGCGTTGTAGGAGGTGCCGGTGCTGCTGCTGGTTGCCGATCCAACGCCGGGACCAAAGCCGGAGCGAACGCCATCGTAGGAGGTTGAAGCGAATCCCAAGTCGCCGGTAACCAGCCAACGCTTGTCATCATCGAGCGCGTGTCCTGCATAGACATTGACGCTGTAGGATTTCGCCGAGGTCGTGCCAGCGCCATCCGCCGTGGAAGTGCTGCCATCGTCATAGCCGAGAACAATTCCAATGTTCCAGTCGGATGCAAGTTG
>CAZKVP010000160.1:0-1802 GCA_964556215.1 uncultured Phycisphaeraceae bacterium | reverse complement strand
TAAAACTTGACGCAAAAACCAATGGGGGAGGGGATGGATGGGATTTTTCAAAACGATCGAGCGGCAGTCGCCTGTCCTATCCTCTGGTCTGCACGCTCCCTCGAGAACTGAAAATGACATCATTAGGCGTCTCCTTGCGTCCGGCATCGATACCTTAACCATGCCCTATGCGAAGCGGCGGATTGGCAAGTAGGCCATTGAATGCCTCTCTTCAGCCGTCCGCGAAGGCGTCAGACATTCTTTGTTAAAAATTACCATGCCGTCCAATTGCGGTGGCCTAAGAACGGCGGACTGAGGAAGGGTCGGGGAGACGAGCATCATGCCGCTACTTGTTTGGCGTTCATCAGGCCTGCGGCATAAGCAGCCTCGAACGAGTTGGGGGTATGGTAGCCAAGGACTTCATGGCGGCGCATTTGGTTGTAATAAACCTCGATGTACTGCCACACGCTGAATCGGGCATCTTCCAGCGTGGCGTAGTTGCGCCGGTTCGTCCACTCATGTTTGAGCGACCACCAAAAACGCTCGCACGCCGCGTTGTCATAGCAGCAGCCGGTGCGGCTCATGCTGCATTCCATGTTCAGTGTCTTGAGCATTTTCCGGTAGCCGTCACTGGTGTACTGGCAGCCTCGGTCGCTGTGGTGCAGCAAGCCTTGGTCGGGGCGGCGCGCTTCCACGGCGTTGCGCAGGCAGCCTTCCACCAAGGAGGTTTCCAGTGTGCGGCCCATTTCCCAGCCGACGACTTTGCGGCTGAACAGGTCGAGCATGGCCGCCAGATACACCCAGCCTTCAGCCGTCCAGATGTAGGTGATGTCTGTCACCCACTTCTCGTTCGGGCGGGTGGCTGCGAACGCTTGGGCAAGGATGTTGGGTGCGGGAATCTTGCTCGGATCGGCTTGCGTGGTCGTGGGCACGAACCGTTTGGGACTTGCGCCTGCCAGACCCATTTTGGTCATGACAACCCGCACCGTTTGACGGCAAGCGCTCGGTAATTCAGGGCGTTCGCGCAGTTCGGCGGCAATCTTACGGCTGCCGGGAATGCCCGCCTGTTCGGCGTGGACCTGCTTGACGGCTCCAGCGATTCCTTCGCGCCGAATGGCACGGATGCTTGGCGCCCGAACGCGCCAGCCGTAGTAGCCGGAATCGGAAATGTCGAGCATTCGGCACATGGTGGCGACGGGGTAAAGGGTGGCGTGTTCGGTGATCCAGGCGTACTTCACGGCTTGAGACTTGCAAAGTACGCCGTTGCTTTTTTTAGGATTTCGCGCTCCATTTCCGCCTGCTTCAGTTGGCTGCGCAATGCCTTGACTTCGGCCTGCAGAGCCTCGTAAGAAGCATCTGGCCCACACGGCACGCGCTTGGCGCCGTACTTGGCCTTCCAGTCATACAGACTGGGCACCGAGCAGCCCACAGCCTTGGCGGCGGCTTCGACGGAGTACTTGGCTTCGTCCACCAGGCGGACGGCATTTTGCTTCTGCTCTTCCGTGAACCGCTGCTTGCGCTTGTCGGGGGCAGCGGCTGGCGGCGTGGCGGCTGAAGAGGGAGCGGCGGCTGGGCCGACGCGGGGCGGAGGAAAGTGGGTTGAGTGTGGGGTTGCTTTGGAAGACATTGAATGGCCCTTTCTGGGGGTGGTTGGGGGATTCTCCCCGACCCTTCCTCAGTCCGCCATTCTTAGGCCACCGCAGTTCTAGGCTACGCTCCAGCGCAGGCCGCTCCATTTTCTTCAGAGTTGATTCAAGCGACACATGCTGGTCCTGATGATACTCTCAAGTCTATTATTCATCGTGGCATTGATGGTCATCGCC
>CAZKVP010000159.1:0-1955 GCA_964556215.1 uncultured Phycisphaeraceae bacterium | reverse complement strand
GGCGGGGCGGCGGCTGTTCGCGTCTTTGAAAATGCCCTTCAAAAAACGTCGGTCGACGAGACAGTCGCCACTTTTTACTTGCCTGTTCCCCTGTGTTCCTTGCGGGCTCGAAGGGGGGAGGAACGCCATTTGCCAGCTGCCTACACCTTCACGGCGGGATACGACTCGATGTATTTTTCGTGGCCCGATCCGCAATAGGTGACGGTTCGCGCGACAAAGTCCACGTCATAACTGACGACGCCGGCTTTCCACGCCGCCGCCAAGAACTCTGGGAATGTGCTGTTCCCGGCCTGGTCGGTCCTCAGGGCGCTGATGAGGGCATCACGGTCAAATGGCGGCACATCGGCCATGCCGGTGATGAGGGGTGTCCCTTGCATCACGACCGGGCCTTTGTCGGTCAGGTACAGGCTTTGGCATGCCGGCAGAGACCAGAAGTTGCGCGTGACGCCGGCTTGGCGGAAGACTTCGGCCAGATGCGGGAAGCCGCCGACCTTTGGTCGGACGGACATCGCCAGTTGCTGGGCTGATTTGAGATTCTCGATGGCGGTACTCATGGGAGTTGTCTGCCTGCGGAAGAAAAAGGAAGGAGGCGGCGCATATTAGGTTAAAGATAGGGTATGATCAAGTATGTTCGGATTGTTTTCGCATCCTTCATCCTCATCCTCTTGCCCCCACCGCCATGTCACGCCAATGCCGCAGCCAACTGGTCCGCCCGGAGGAGGTTCGCCACTACCACCTGATGTCGCGCTGCGCCAGGAAATTGATGCTGACCGACGATCCCAAGCGCAAGGACTTCATGCTGGCCTGGCTCAAGGCGCTGGACGGTTCCTATGCGGTGGAGGTCGGCCGCTTCGCCCTGATGGGCAACCATTTTCACGCAGTGGTCCGGGTCAACTTGGCGTTGGCCGAAGCCTGGTCGCCGATGGAGGTGGTCGCCCGCTGGGTCAAACTGCATCCGCCGCGCGACGGGCGGCATCGGCCGCTGACGGGTGATGATCTGGATCAATGGACCGCCAACCTGGCCCGCATGCCGGAGCAAGTGGAAGCCCTGCGCACCAAGTTGGCAAGCGTGAGTCAATTCATGAAGGACTTCAAGCAAAGAGTGGCCGAGGTGTTCAACAAAGAGGACCAGGCCAGCGGGGTGTTTTGGCAGGGCCGCTTCCAAAGCGTGCCCTTGGCCAGTGACAGCAGTTTGCTTGCCGGCATGGTCTATGTGGACCTCAACCCGCACGCCGCAAAACTGTGCGAAAAGCCGGAGGAGGATCCGCACACCAGCCTGCATGAAAGCGTGAAATCACGCGAGAAAGAGCGGCTGGAACGGGCCAAACGCAAGGAGCGGCCAAGCGTGTCGCAAGCCGTGCGTCCGCTGTCGTATGCGCAGCTGGAAGCGCAAGTGAAACAGAATTCACCAGCCACGATCGAGGTGGTGCCCGATGCCGAGCGCCATGCGTGGATGCTGCCGGTGGGCGGATCAGATGCCGGCGTGGGCATGGGTCAAGCGAAGCGAAAAAGCCTGTTCCCGCAACTGCGATTGGAGGATTACTTGCGCCTGGTGGATTTTGTCGCTCGTCAATTGCGCCAAGGCAAAGCCAAGTTGAATGAAGCAGTGGAGGGGATTTTGGAGCGCAGCCAGGTGGGCGCGGCGGATGTGCCAAAGTGGCTGGCGCAAGTGATCGGCTGGCTGCATGAGGGACGCATACGGCTGGCTTGAGGGAGTGATCCCCCGGTTCACCAAAAATGGGAATAAAAAAGCACCCCGATCGCCGCCTTGAAAAGCGGGGAGCGGGGTGCTTTGGTTTTGGGGAGGGGTTTTGGACGGGGGAAAGGCGGAAATCAGGAAGTGAGGAGATGAAAGGGAGGGCGATGAGGGAAAAGCTGGCGTGATTTTCTCTTTGCGGGGGGCCTGGCCCCTTGCAGGCTCGGATCAAGTCCGGGGGCCTGGCCCCTTGCAGGCC
>CAZKVP010000158.1:0-1961 GCA_964556215.1 uncultured Phycisphaeraceae bacterium | reverse complement strand
TTGCCGCCCGGCTGCCGCATCGCACTGCCCAATACGCCACAGACCAAGGCCCTGCCCATCTTCCGCTACAGCGAAAAAGGCCGCGCCTGGCAGAACGACAACGCCGTGGGCATCCAGCACATCTTCCCGGGCAACGGCATCGGGCTTGGCAAGCACCCGGAACTCCTGGATCGGGCGCGCAACCAAGTCAATGTGATGGCCCGCTGGATCGACCTCAACGGCTGCAACAGTTTCTACCCGGCCGCCGCCCGCGTCGGCCACGACCCCGAGGATCTCCTCAAGCACTTGCGCCACTGGGTCGACACCGCCAGCCCCAACGGCATGCGCCCCGACAACCCGCACGGCACCGAGCAGTTCAGTGTGGTGCCCTGCACGCTTCAGGAAATGCTGCTGCAAAGTTTCGATGACACCCTGCGCTTCTTCCCGGATTGGCCCAGGGACCAAGATGCCCGCTTCGGCACACTGCGGGCGCGCGGGGCCTTCCTGGTGTCGGCGCAATTGAAGGGCGGGGAAATCTCCGGCGTCGTCATCACCAGCGAGAAGGGGAGGGACTGCACGGTCATCAACCCGTGGCCGGGCAAGCAAGTCCGCGTTTCCCGCGACGGGAAGCGCGCCGAAACGGTGACGGGCGAACGTTTCGTCCTCAAGACCTCCGCCGGGGAAACCCTGGAACTCAAAGCGCAATGATCGGTCCCATTTTCCGCGTCAGCACCCCATGAAAAACCTTCCCACCACCGCCCTCCTCCTCACCTCCATCCTCACCCTCGCGTGCGCGGCGGCCCCCGCATCCCTGCCCGCGCCGCCCGCGCCCGATGGCGCCGACATCGTTGCCAGGCATGCCATCGCCTTGAACGCACCTTCCGGCGGCCCCACCCAGTTCATGCCCTCCGGCCCCTTGCTTGGCAACGGTGACCTGGGTGTCATGCAGACCGGTCCGGCGGATCAGTTGCGCTTCTACATCGGCAAGAATGATTTCTGGAGCCTCAAGACCCAGTCGCCGATCGCCGTCGGCCAGTTGCGCATCCTGACGCCGGCCCTGAAGGGCGCAAGTTTCAAGAGCGTGGAGGACATGCGCCTGGCGGAAATCCGCGGCGAGTACGCCAAAGACGGCGCCGCGCTCGCCTCCCGCGCGTGGGTGGACGCGAACCGCAACCTGTTCTGCGTGGAATTGGCCAACAAGGGAACCGAGCCGCTGGAAGTGGCGCTGCAAACCGCCAAGGGCGCCACGGGAAACGCCGCGCCGCCGGCCGGCCTGGTCGACAGCGGAGCGGACGCCAAGCTCGGTTGCGAACAGCATGGCGGCGGACGCTGGTTCTTCAACGGGGAAATGGCCGACATGCGGGTGCTTGACCGCGCCCTGTCCCCGGAAGCCGTCGCCGCGCAGGCTCAGGGGGCGCGCGGCCAATCCCGGTCTTTCGACGGCAAGAGCGCCGTGGCGCTGGAAGCGCCGAAAATCTCCGCCGCGCTCACGATATCCGGATGGATCAAGGCGGACGGCCTTTCGTCCGAAGCGAATTACATCATCAGCAAGGGCGACTGGGACCAGGCCTACAGCCTCGGACTTTCCAACGGCCATTTGCGTTTCGCCGTGAACGGCACCGCCATCCAATGCGACGATCCCGTCCCGGCCAACCAATGGGTGCATGTGGCGGGCATTTTCGACGGCCGGCGGATGACGCTGGCGGTGAACGGCAAGGCGGCCAAGATCCTCGGGGCCGGCGGCGACGTGGGCGCGGACTTCTCCTACAGCCCTGATGCGCCCGATCCCCGGGGGCGCAAGATCGGCCTGGCAACGCGCATGGTCGGACACGGCGACGCGCGCGCCCTCACGCTCGCGCCCGGCGAAACCGCCGTGGTGGCCACCGTGATCCTGAGCGACCTCGATGCCCCAGGCAAGGACCCGCTGGCCGAGGCGCAGGCGCTGTGCGCCGCCCAGACGCCGGAAAAACTCGCGGAGGAAA
>CAZKVP010000157.1:0-2054 GCA_964556215.1 uncultured Phycisphaeraceae bacterium | reverse complement strand
AAAATGACCGGCAGCCAGTGGGCCTGCGACACCCGTGATGTGGCGGTTCCTGGGGATCCGGACGCGCGGGAGATCATCCATACCGTCACCCTCAAGGAGGGCTTCGCGCGCGGCGCGGGGGTGACCGCCGCCTTCGACTTCGTGGACTGGAGCGCACAGAACTACGTGCTGATCCCCGGCTCGGTCTACAACGGCAACCGCCAGCGCATCGTCGGCGGCGGCTACGCCGACGGCCTGCCGCGCACCGACCTGTACCGCAAGGACCTGCCGCTTTCCGTGCGCGCGCTCAAGCACCTGGAGGTGGAGCCTGGCAAGCCTTCCCAGCTTGAAGCGGATGCAAGCCTGGCTTCCACCCCGAGCATCTGCGTCTTCAATCCCAAGACCAAGCGCGGCTTCATCCTGCTGGCCGAGCAGGGCCAAAAGGTCGGCGGCGAAATGGTCGACAACGGGTTCATCGTCGAGGAAAGCCTCGACCGCAGCCACGCCACCCTGGCGGTGCAGAGTTTCGGCGGCGCCTGGAACCGCGGCATCGACTGGAAGGCCGGCGACACCCTGAGCATGCGCATGCGCGTGTATTCCTTCGATGCGCAGGACATCCCCGCGCTTTTGGAGAAGTTCATGACCGTGCGCAAGGCGCTCAGCGGCCCCAACCAGCCGCGCCACTTGCTCCCCGCCAGCGACGTGGCCATATGGATGGCCGGTGGGATCAATGGAAATTACGTCCAAACCAAGGAATTCCAATATTACGGCTCGGTCAACGCGCCTTGGCTGCGCATCGGTTGGGTCGGCGGGTTGATGAACACCTTCCCCATGCTGGCGCTGGGCAAGGCCGAATACCTGGACCGGTCCATCCGCACCTTTGATTTCGCCATCCCACGGGCGCAGGGCAAGGCCGGTTATTTCTACGAAGCGGTGGAACCCGACGGCCGCGGACGCGGGCAGGTGCAATCCTACGGTGAACTGCCCGAGTTGTCCCTCACCCGCGGCAACGGCGACGCGCTGTTCTGGATGGTCAAGCAATTCAAACTGATGCGGGTCCAAGGGCGCGCCGACCTCATCAAACCGGCGTGGGAACAAAGCATCAAGCGCCTGGCCGACGCCTTCGTCGCCACCTGGAAAAAGAACGGCCAGTGGGGCCGCTATGTGAACGTGGACACCGGCGAAGTCGCCGAATACAACTCCACCGGCGGCGCGATGGCCGTCGGGGGCCTGGCGCTGGCCGGCGAGTATTTCCACGATCCGGAATACCTGCGCGTGGCCAAGGAAGCGGCCGATTTTTATTACCAGCGCGACTTCGTCAAGCAGGGCCAGACCACCGGCGGCTGCGCCGACATCCTGGCCAACGCCGACTATGAGACCGCCACCGGCTTCATGACCTCGCTGATGGCGCTATACGAAACCACCGGCGAGGCGCAATGGCTGGAAAAATCCCGCAACCTGGCCAACCTGCTGGCCACCTGGATCACGTCCTACGATTACGTGCTGCCGCCCACCAGCGAACTGGGGCATTTGGGAGCCAAGATGGCCGGCACCGGCCTTGCCAGCACGCAGAACAAGCACGGGGCGCCGGGGCTTTGCACGTCCTCCGGCGATCCCCTGTTCAAGATCTACCGCGCCACCGGCGACCGGCGCTATGCCGAACTCATGCGCGACATCATCCATGCCCACCGTGAGGGCATCCAACCCGACGGCCGCATCTCCGAACGGCTGAATTACTGCAACTCCAGCGAAGGCGGCGGCAAGGGGAGCCGCCTAAATGGCGGGTCCACCCCTTGGTGCCAACTCAACGGCCTCCTGATGGCGATCGAATTGCCCGGCGTCTACGCGCGCACCGACAAGGATGAAACCTATGTGTTCGACAGCGTCCAAGCGCAAGTGGTCAAGCGCGGACCCGATGGCGTGACGGTGACGATCACCAACCCGACCAAACGCGACGCGACGGTGACGGTCTTGGCCGAAGACGGCGCCCATGCGGCCAAGCCGCTGGGCTACACCTCCCTCATCGCGTGGCCCAAGGTGGAGGTGAAGGCCGGCGCCACGGTGGAGGCTTGGGT
>CAZKVP010000156.1:0-2150 GCA_964556215.1 uncultured Phycisphaeraceae bacterium | reverse complement strand
CCACCCCCACAAAACCCCCTCCGCCCTATACTTCTCCAGATTTTGCCCCAACCCCACCCAAAACCCCCAAAACCACCACCCAAAATGCCCAAACGCACCGACATCAAAACCATCCTCATCATCGGCGCCGGCCCCATCGTCATCGGTCAAGGATGCGAGTTTGATTACTCCGGCACGCAGGCTTGCAAAGCCCTGAAAGAAGAAGGCTATAACGTCGTCTTGGTGAACTCCAACCCGGCCACGATCATGACCGATCCGGAGTTCTCGGATCGCACCTACATCGAGCCGATCACGCCGGAGGCGGTCGAGAAGATCATCCAGAAGGAATTGAACGGCCCGTTCAAGATCGACGCCCTGCTGCCGACTTTGGGCGGCCAAACCGCCCTCAACTGCTCGTGCAACCTCGAAAAGTCCGGTGTTTTGAAAAAGTATGGCATCGAAATGATCGGTGCCACGGTGGAAGCCATCGAAAAGGGCGAAGACCGCAAAATTTTCAAGGCGTTGATGGAATCCATCGGCCTTAAGTGCCCCGAAGCCGGCACCGCCAACTCGATGGACGAAGCCTATGAAGTGCTCAAGCGCACCGGATTGCCGGCGATCATCCGGCCGGCCTTCACCTTGGGCGGCACCGGCGGGGGCGTTGCCTACAACATGGAGGAATTCGAGGACATCATCAAGCGCGGGCTGGACGCCTCGATGACCAAGCAGGTGCTCATCGACCAGTCGCTTTTGGGCTGGAAGGAATACGAGATGGAGGTGATGCGCGACAGCGACGACAACGCCGTGATCGTTTGCGCCATTGAAAACTTCGACGCCATGGGCGTGCACACCGGCGACTCGATCACCGTGGCCCCGGCCCAAACGCTGACCGACAAGGAATACCAGCACATGCGCGACGCTTCGCTGGCCATCCTGCGCGCGGTCGGCGTGACCACCGGCGGCTCCAACTGCCAGTTCGGCCTCAACCCCAACACCGGCGAGATGGTGGTCATCGAGATGAACCCGCGCGTGTCGCGCTCGTCGGCGCTGGCCTCCAAGGCCACCGGCTTCCCCATCGCCAAGATCGCCGCCAAACTTGCCGTCGGCTACACGCTGGCCGAGCTGCCCAACGACATCACCGGCCGCACCAAGGCCTGCTTCGAGCCCTCGATCGATTATGTGGTCACCAAGATCCCGCGCTGGACCTTCGAGAAGTTCCCGGAAGCCGACGAAACCCTGACCACCCAGATGAAGTCGGTCGGCGAGGCGATGAGCATCGGCCGCACCTTCAAGGAATCGTGGCAAAAGGGCATCCGTTCGATGGAGCTCAAGCGCTTCGGCTTCGGCCTGGACGCCAACGACACCTATCTCAAAGCCAAACAGGGCAAGCAGAACCCCGATGGCTCGGCGGTGGTCTGGCCGATCCCCGAAGACAAATTGCGCCGCAAGTTGACCGTACCCTCGCAGGGGCGCATCCACTACATCCGCTATGCCTTCAAAATGGGTTGGACGGTGGAGCAGGTGTTCGACACCACCAAGGTGGACCCATGGTTCCTCGACCAACTCAAGCAATTGGTCACCTTTGAAGACAAATTGGAAGCGGTCAAAACCCTGGACATGGCCCCCAAAGAACTGCTGTGGGAAGCCAAGCAATTGGGCTATTCCGACGCCCAACTGGCCTGCCTGTGGCTGGGCGCCATCAACACCAAAAACATCATGGCCGTGCGCAACAAGCGCAAGTCCTTCGGCATTGATCCGGTCTACAAACTGGTGGACACCTGCGCCGCCGAATTCGAGGCGCGCACCCCCTATTACTACTCCACCTATGAAGCGCCGATCAAGACCGTCGTGGACGGCAAAACGACCAGCGCCAGCGAAGACGAAGTGCGCGTGTCGCCCAAAAAGAAAGTCATCATCCTGGGCGGTGGCCCCAACCGCATCGGCCAGGGCATCGAATTCGACTACTGCTGCGTTCAAGCCGCCTTCGCCGCCCGCGAACTGGGCTTTGAGGCGGTGATGGTCAACTCCAACCCGGAGACGGTCTCCACCGACTACGACACCTCCGACCTGTTGTTCTTCGAACCGCTCACGCTGGAGGACACCCTCCACCTGCTCGAGCGCCTCGACGGCCGGCCGCTGACCCAGGCCGGGGGGCTGGTCCATGGCGTGAT
>CAZKVP010000155.1:0-2293 GCA_964556215.1 uncultured Phycisphaeraceae bacterium | reverse complement strand
ACCGGCCCGCAATCCACATTCATTTTTTGAACACTAAACTATCAAAATGAGAAAACGCGTCCTGCTCGCCCTTGGCTGGTACGACCCGCAGATCCACGCGGGAGTTGCCCGCTTCGCCCGCGAAGCCGGCTGGATCGTGGACAGCTCCATGCGCCGCACCGGCCGCGTCCCCGCCTACTGGCGCGGCGACGGCATCCTCACGCTGACGCCCTACGGCGAGGCCCACAAGGCGTTCCGCCGCAAGATCGACCGCTTGGGTGTGCCGGTGGCGGATTTCCAGCGCACGCTGCTGCCCGGCGGCAAGTGGCGCGAGCCGCCGGTGCGCGCCGACCATGGGTTGTGCGGCCGGATCGCCGCCGAGCATTTGATGTCGCGCGGCCTGGTCCACCTGGCCTACGCGCGGCTGGCGCCGACCTGGTCCTCGGAGATGCGGCGCGAGGGCTTCGAGGCCGCGGTGACGGAGGCGGGCCTGCCGCGTTTGGCGGTGGATCTGTTCCCTGGCGGCAAGGCCGGCCCCTTGGGGGTGGAAGGCCCGCCGGCCTGCGCCGACGACCGGCGCGACGCCTGGCTCATCCGCCAATTGCGGGCCTTGCCCAAGCCTTGTGGACTGATGGCCCCCGATGACGCCGCCGGCGCCTGGGTTCTGCGCGCATGCGCCGCGGCCGGCCTGCGCGTGCCGCAGGACGTGGCGGTCATCGGTGAGGACAACGACGCGCTGACCTGCGAATTCACCGACCCGCCGCTGTCCTCCGTTGATGGCGGGCTGGAGGAGGAGGGCTACCAGATGGCCAAAGCCTTGGCGGAATTGATGGCGGGCAAACCCCGCCGCGACAAGCCGCTGCTGGTGCGCTCCTGCCGCGTGGTGGCGCGCGCCTCCACCGCCGTGCTGGCCCACGACCATCCGGCGCTGCGCGCGGCTCTCGGCCTGATCGAGGCGCAATTCCGCAAACCAAGTCTGACCCCAGCCGCCATCGCAAGCGCCACCGGCGTTTCCGCGCGCCATCTGCACAGCCTCTTTCTGGAACATGCCGGCGAGAGTGTGAGCGCCACCCTTGAGCGGCACCGGTTGGCGGCAGCCGTGACGTTGCTGGCATCCTTGGACGCCAAACTTGTGGCCATTGCCCGTCAATGCGGGTTTTCCTCGGCCCTGCGCCTGCACCGCGCCTGCGTGCGGGCGCACGGTGTGGCGCCGGGGGCGTTGCGCAAAGCGGGCCGCGGATGAACCCTCCCTCTGGTTTGCAAGCCGTCAGATCACTCATTCTTTGCCATACACCTCAACCTGTTTGAGCAACAGTCCGCTTGGCGCGTTGGGCTTGGTTTGCAGGCGGATGAAGCGGGCCGGGCGGCCCGGCACATTGACGCCGGAGACGAAGGTGGTCACGGGCACTTCCCAGGTTTGTTCCACTTTGGCGGCCTTCCAAATTTCAGACCAAGTCTTGCCGTCCAGCGACACGCTGGCGCGCAGGGTGGCCATGCGCTCGGGGCCGTTGTCGGTGTTGCGGATGAAGAGGCCCGTGACATTCACCGGTTTTCCAAGGTCGATGTCCACAAAGGGCGCCGCCTCGGCACCGGTGTGGAAAGCAAAGGAGGCCGGCTGTTTTTCCGCCACCAGGGCGGCACCGCCGTCGGCGGGCATCCACTGCGAGGTCGAACTGGCCGTCACCTTGGCCTGGCGCGAAACCACCGCGCCGTAAGTGACGGGGTCGGCGGCAAAGGCGGAGCCGAATTCGCCGGCGCTCAGGGCGGGCAGGCCGTCCAGCGAGTCGTCCATGGTCAGGGCCACCACCGCATCCCCTTTGATTTCCACTTCGCCGGGAATGGTCAGGCTGATTTTCCGCGGGTTTTGGCTGAACTTCACATCCGCGCCGCCAACCAGCATCTTGGCCGACGCCACTTTGCGCCCCGGGATGGCCGGCAGCACCAAGCCACCCTTGGGACGTTTGAACAGGTGGATGTAGGCCGTCTTGCCGTGGCGGGTGGAGCCGCCCCAAGGCGCCGGCTTCCACGGGCCGCCGCGGGTGCCGTAGATGGATTCGCCGTTGAGCTTGAGCCAATCCCCGACCTCGAACAGGCGCTGCTTTTGCGCTTCGTCGAAAGCGCCATCCCAGCGCGGACCCCAGGAGGCGAGCAGGTTGCCGTTGCCGATGGCGGCACCGACCAAGAGATGCAGCAGTTCGTCGAAGGAACGGGCCGGGTGGCCGGAATAACACCAGAACTGGGAGATGGGGATGCAGGTTTCCCACGGGCGCCAGTCCTGGTAGTCGCCCAAATGTTGCTCGGGCGTGTCGAAATC
>CAZKVP010000154.1:0-2294 GCA_964556215.1 uncultured Phycisphaeraceae bacterium | reverse complement strand
GGGGAAGAACACTCTTCCTCACCGGTATCTACGCAACCCCGGGACGCATCCTGCGCACGCCGGAATATTTTTCACCCGACCCTTTGCCCTTGGGCAACGCCGTTTTTGCATTGACAACCCGGCGACAACGGGCCTATCCTGCCAAACTGCGGGCACCGGACCCGGCAATCTTTTCCTCTTTCCCAAAATACCATGCCTTCCCACCGCCTCTTCGCCTGCGCTTTGCCCCTTTTTCTGGCCGCCCCCGTCTTCGCCGCCGACGCCCCCAAGCCGACCGCCCTCCAGGCGGTGCCGGTGTGCCTGGTGGCCTGCGCCCCATTGCCGGACGGCCTTGACTTCCAAACCAAGCCCTTCAACTGCAAGGAGCCGGGCATCCAGGTGACCTTCATGGTCAAGGACAAAAACCTGGTGGGCGTCAAGCGCAACGGGGTGGCGGTCGCCAAGATCACCGCCCCCAACGGCACCGACATCACCCAGCAGCGCAATGGCGATCCGGCATGGAACATGGGCGCCTTCCCCAAGGCCGCCCCCGACGGCAGTTGCCTGTTTTTTGACGTGGAAGTCAAATTCAACGACCCCGCCGTGACGGATGCCGCAAGCCGCTATCAAATCGACGGCAAAGCCACCCTCCTGATGTCGCCCGGCGCCAAAAAAGTGAAAAAAGAGCACCTCAAGGCGGGCGACACCTTCAAGGAATCCGGCCTTGAAATCAAGGTGATCTCCGCCACCTCGGTGCAGGTGTCCGGCGGCTTGGACGCGGTCAACGGTTCCCCGGAACTGACCGTCAACGGCAAGAAAACCAAGTCCGACGGCTGGTTCGGCAGCGATGATTCGCGCACCTACACCTTCGGCGCCGGCGGCTTTGGATTTGGCAACGACAAAGACAAAGGGAAAAAGCCCGCCCCCGCCGCCAAAGCCGACGATCTCACCCTGGAATTCGCCGTGTGGCAGGACATCAAAGAGACCGTGGTGCCCTTTCACTGCGGCAAGTTGCCGGCCAAGAAAAAATAACCCGCCCGGCGCCGGGGCCACCCGCTTGTCCGACACCTTCCCCGCCGGTTCTTCTTAGAATTGGCGCTCTTTTCCCATCCCCACCCACCTTCAGGAACCCCCATGTCCCTCCCCAAAGGCAACGCCGTCATCGGTCAGTCCGGCGGCCCCACCGTCGTCATCAACTCTTCGCTCGTCGGCGTGATCGAAGGCCTCAAGGCCGCCAACTTCAAGGGCAAAATCCTGGGCGCCAAGAACGCGGTGGACGGCTGCATGGCCGGCAACTTCTTCGACCTCAAAAAAATCAGCCAGCCCAACCTCAACCTCCTGGCCGGCACCCCCTCCTCGGCCCTGGGCTCCTCGCGCCGCAAGCCCTCGCCCGAGGATTTGAAGCAGCTCGCCGAAACCTTCAAGAAGAACGATGTGCGCTACTTCTTCTACATCGGCGGCAACGATTCCTCCGACACCTGCCGCATCGTGTCGGAAGCCGCCGCCGCCATCAACTACGAGATGGTCGCCTACCACTGCCCCAAGACCATCGACAACGACCTGGTCTGCAACGACCACACCCCCGGCTTCGCCTCCGCCGCCAAGTTCGTGGCCCAGGCCTTCATCGGCGACGAGCTCGACAACAAGGCCCTGCCCGGCATCAAGATCAACGTCATCATGGGCCGCCACGCCGGCTTCCTGACCGCCGCCTCGGTGCTCGGCCGCGCCACCCCCGACAACGGCCCGCACTTGGTCTACGTGCCGGAAGTCGCCTTCAGCATCGAGAAGTTCCTGGCCGATGTGGACGCCGTCTACAAGCGCCTGGGCCGCTGCGTCATCGCCGTCTCCGAAGGCATCACCCTGGCCGACGGCACCCCGGTGGCGGTGAAGTTGGCCGAAACCCAGGGCACCGCCGTCGAGCGCGACGCCCACGGCAACGTGCAGCTCTCCGGCTCCGGCGCGTTGGCCGACGCCCTGGCCGCCGAAATCAAAACCAAGCTCAAGATCAAGCGCGTGCGCGCCGACACCTTCGGCTATTTGCAGCGCTCCTTCGCCGGCCTGGTGTCCAAGGTGGACGCCACCGAAGCCCGCGCCTCGGGCAAGTTGGCCGCCAAGATGGCGCTCGCCGGCAAGTTCTCCACCGGTTCGATCACCATCAACCGCGCACCGGGCAAGGTCTACAAGCCCGTCTACGGCCGTGTGGAACTCAAGGACATCGCCGCCAAGACCAAGCACCTGCCCACCGAGTGGATCACCAAGGAAGGCAACCAGATCACCGACGGCTTCGTCAAGTATGCCAAACCGCTGGTGGGCGA
>CAZKVP010000153.1:0-2327 GCA_964556215.1 uncultured Phycisphaeraceae bacterium | reverse complement strand
TCCGTGGCCGACACCGAGCGCAAACGCAGGATGGTGGCCTTGCCGTCTTCGCTGCCCTTGAGGGTTTCCACCACCACGGCGGGCGAGCCCTTGAGTGCGAGCACCGGCTTGGCGATGGGGTTGGCCGCCGCGGGGGTGGCCACCAGCGGCTGGGTTTGCTCCATGCCGAAATGGTTGGCTTGCGCCGGATCGTAGCCGGCCGCGTGCGGCATCACGCGGTAGCGGAAGGGGATTTGCCCTTCCTGGAACAGTGGGAAGTTGGTGTGCCAATGGTTGTTGAGCGCCCAGGAATAAATGGCCGCGGAAGGCGCCAGTTTGCGGAGCCACATTCGCGAGCCGATGGCGGAGCCGAGGATGTTGGCGGTCATGGCGCCCACCTCGAAGGTCGGGGCATCCAGCGAGGCCCAGGTGACACCCACCTTGCCGTCGGACACATCCAGCCAGCGTTGGAAGGCGATCCAGTTGCGGTTGCCCGCCGGCATTTGGTCGTCATCGACCCGCATCACGCCCCATGGGATGTCGGCGTGGATTTTTGGATCGGGCACATTGAAGGCGAAGCCGAAGTGGATGCCTTCCTTGGCGGTGACTTTCAACTTGTCCACCGTGTTGGCGCACTCCAGCCAGGGCTGGCCGGCCACCAGCCGCACGGCGCGCGCCACCGACTTGCAGCCGGGGGCGACGGAATCCACCTGCCATTCGACGACCAGCGGGCCTTTTTCCTTCACGCTGATTTTGATGCCGGTGTCGGGCTTGGCCGGCTGGCCGTTGCCGGGCAACTGGCGGAAGGCGTTGAGGCCGCCGTCTTGCGCCTTGTTCACGAACTCGTGGTAACCGTCCGCGCAGCGCAAACTGGCGATGTTGCCGCTGGCCGGATCCAGGGCCAGGATGAGGCGGCCGTTGGTGGCGGTGGCGGCTTTTTCGTCCAGCGTGCAGGGCGTCTTCGGCGCGGCGGCCGGGCCGGCCTGCACGCGGAACAACTTGCTGCCCAGGGCCGGGATGCTATTGGCCAAGAACGCCAACTCGCCGGTGGAAAGCCGCTGCGAGGGCACGGCGACGCCGGCCTCGTCCACCACGCGGTCGCCGGCCTTGGAGGCGTCGGCCGCAAGCGTCACCAGGCCGCCGCGCGCCCATGACAGCGTGTTCATCACGGCCACGGCCGGTCCGGCGGGCACTTGCGCCTTCGATTGGCCCAATAGCGCGGTGCTGTCGTCCTGCGCGGACTGGAAGCGGGCGCGCTTGACCTTCCAGATGGCTTCCTGGAAATAGGGGTCGTTGGGGTTGCAATAGCACCAGGTGTGCTCCGAGCCCAGCACGATGTTGCGCCAGATTTCATCGACCTGCTTGCGCGGGGCGGGCTTGGCCGGATTGAGCATGGTGGCCAGGGCGTCGGCCTGGATCAGGCGTTCCTTGGCATTGCGGTTCATGCTGGTGAATTTGGCGGCGGTTCCCAGGCCGTCGGTCCAGTATTCGGTGTAGTCGCCGCTGATCGTCGGGATTTGGTCGCCGTATTTTTTCTCGAACGCCGACATGATGTCGTGCGCGCTGGAGATGACCAGGTGCGGATAGGCGTATTCCTGGTTCCATAGCCGCACGGCCTCGGGCAGGTCCTCGTCCAGCGGCGTGTTGTCGGCCAAGGCCCAGGAGACGGCGAACAAATCGTAGGGATAACCCTTGGTGCGATCGAGCGCGCCCAAAGTGGAGAGCAGGTAGTTGTCAAGGAAGTGCGCGCGCGGATTGGTGGTCTTGATGGTTTCCGGAATCCGGTTGGGATCCCTCACTCCGATCCATTTGCCAAACAGTCCCAGGGGGCTGCTCTTGGAATCGGCACCGGGCCGGTAATCGCCGGGCTGGTAGAACAACACCTTGGATTTGCCGTCCGGTCCGGTCCACCAGAAGGGCAGGCGGTTCACATCGCCCGCCCATCCGGTACGGTCGCCGCCGTTATACAGCGAGAAGATGTATTTGACGCCGGATTGATTGAGCACCGGCACCAAGCCCCAGGAAACGCCGGGCACATCGACCTGCACGAAAGTATCCACGGTGGCGCCGGTCTTTTTCTGCAACTTGCGCCCTTCGCGC
This sequence comes from uncultured Phycisphaeraceae bacterium, assembly GCA_964556215.1. Lineage (GTDB taxonomy): Bacteria > Planctomycetota > Phycisphaerae > Phycisphaerales > Phycisphaeraceae > CANIYR01. The sequence continues at coordinate 248 of CAZKVP010000153.1, read as the reverse complement.
AGCAATTGAAACAGTTCCTCGCCGGCGCACACGCTGGTGTCGGTGTTCACATAGGAGGCGTCCAGAACCAGGCGGCCCTGGCGGATGGCCTTGTAAACATTCTCCGCCTGCTCGGGGCTGGCGTCCTTGAGATAGCGCTCCACCGGCCAGGTGACTTCCGGGTTCCACAGGTAGCGCGAACTGTCGGTGCGGTCGGCGGTGGCGTTGGCGATGCGGATGCCGTTGACGACATTGCGCTTGTGGATGAT
>CAZKVP010000152.1:0-3096 GCA_964556215.1 uncultured Phycisphaeraceae bacterium | reverse complement strand
CTGGCCGAAGCCTTGGCCATCAAGGCGGTGGGCGAGTCGGACATCGCCCGCAAAGACGGCCGGGTGGCCCGCGCCCGGGCGCTGTTGGCGGCGGCGAAGAACTGAAAGCAATTGATTCCCCAAGCAAAACCCCCGGCGCCGCGCCGGGGGTTTTGCTTGGGAGTTGAGTTATTGGAGTGCCGCGGTGTCGGTCTTGGAAATCTTCCAGTCGATCATTGCCCCGGCTTTTTCATACATTTTTTGGATGTGCGGCAAAAACGGCCGCTCGGTTTGGGTGTGGCCGGCCAGCAGCACTACGGCGCCGCGCTCACGCAGATCGAGGGCGCCGTGATGGCTCATTTCGCCGGTGACACAGGCATCGGCGAGCGGCCCCTTCTCGAACAAAGAGCCGCCGGAACCGGGGCAGACGGCCACGCTGCGGATGGGCTTGGTTTTCGCGGGCAGGGCCTGCCACAGGATTTTCACACCGGTGGCTTTTTTCAAACGGTTGGCCAGGACTTGCGCGGTGACGGGTTGTTTCAGAAACAGAATGCGGCCGGCGCCGTGGGCTTGGGGAGGATCGACGGGCTCGGGTTCCAAGCGGAAGATGTCGATGGCGGGTTCTTCGTAGGGGTGCGCGGCGCGCAGGGACATCAGCACAGCATCCAGCGCATCGCCGGGGCAGAGCATTTCCAGCCTGGTTTCACGCACCGTTTCACGGGCGCCGACCTTGCCGACGGCGGGCTTGGCGCCGGCCATCGGCAGAAAGCCGCCCAGGCCCGCCGATTCGAAGGAGCACTCGCGGTAGTTGCCGATGCCGCCGGCGCCGGCTGACGCCATGACCATTCGGACTTGCTCCGTGTGCGTCTCAGGCACGAACACGATGATTTTGAATTCGTTGCGCTTGGGGAGCACCGGTTCGATGGGTACGCTGGTCCCGCCACCCAGTGCCGCGCAAAGCGCGTCGGTGATGCCGCCGCGCACGGCGTCGAGCGCGGTGTGCGGCGAATAGACGGCGATTTTGTGTTCAGCGCAGGCCAGCAGTGCGCGCTCTTTCCAACTGCGTTCGGTCAGGCCGGTCAGCGGCGTGAAAATCGGCGGGTGGTAGGCGACGATGAGCTGGCACTTTTCTTTTTTCGCCTCGGCCACCACGGCCTCGGTGAGGTCGATGGTGAGCAGCGCCCGCTTGACTTGCGCCTTGGGCCGGCCGATGTGCAGGCCGACCTTGTCCCAGGGTTGGGCAAGGGATTCGGGGGCGGCGAGGCGCAAGTGGTCGAGGAGGTCGGAGAGTTTCATGGATGTTTTCATGGCAAGAACCCTGCTTCTTTGAGCAAATCCACCGTCACGGTTTTCTTTTGCGCCTTGTTCTTGGTTTTTCCCAGCATCCGCGCCAACTGGTGCGCCAGCGTCTTGGCCAAAATGTCGCACTCGATGTTCACCGCGTCGCCGGTCTTGAGCCGTTTCAACGTGGTGCGCTCTAAGGTTTCGGGGATCAGGGCGACTTCAAACGAAGAGTCATGCACGCGGGCCAGGGTCAGCGAGACGCCGTCCACCGTCACCGAGCCGCGTGGGATCATGTGCGCCATGGCGTCTTCGCCCGGCGCGATTTGGATGCGATAGACGCCGTCATCTTGTGCCACTGATTCAACTTTTCCCACGCAGTCCACATGGCCTTGGGTGAAGTGGCCGCCCAGGGGTTGTTGCGGGGTGACGGCTAATTCCAAGTTGATACGGTCGCCCGCCTGCCAAGCGCCCAGGCTGGTTTTTTGCAGCGTCTCGAACACCACATCAAAGGTCAATGCCCCGTCGGCGGCCTGCGGGCCGACGGCGGTCAGGCAGACGCCGGCATTGCACACCGAATCGCCGGGGTGGATGCCGCGGGCGCCGGCGTGGGGGCGCAAACTTTCGGCTTCGACCACCAGGCGGCGGCCAAAGGGGGTGGCGGAGGAACTGCGGACGCGGCCGAGGGCTTGGATGATGCCGGTGAACATACGGGGATTGTAGGCGTCACACCGCCGCGATCACTTGTTCGATCTGTTCCATCGTGTTGTAGAAGTGCGGGCTGGCCCGCAAACAGCCGGCGCGCACGGCCAAGCGGATGTTTTGCGCAGAGAGCCGGAGTTGCGCCGCCTCCGGCGTCTCGCCGCCCGGCGGATGGAAGGCCAGGATGCCGCTGCGCCGCGCCTCGGCCTTGGGGCTGAGGATCTTGCAGCCCTTGGCGTGCAGCCCTTCGCGCAGCCGGTGGTTGAGGGCGTCGATCTTGCGCCAGACCTGCTCCAGGCCTTCCTCCAGCAGCACGTCGAGCGCGGCGGCCAGGCCGTGCAGGCCGATCACGTTCCAGGTGCCGGGTTCGAAGCGGCGGGCGTCGGCGTGCCAGCGCAAATGGTCAGCCTCGAAGTCCAGCGACTTTTCGCGGTTCATCCAGCCGACGATGGGCGGGGGCATCATCTCGATCAAGTCCTCGCGGCAGTAGAGGATGCCGGCGCCCTCGGGCCCGAGCATCCACTTGTGGCCGTCGGCCACCAAAAAGTCCACGCCGTCGCGCACCACGTCCACCGGCATGGCGCCGACGGATTGGATGGCGTCCACGCACAGCCATGCGCGGGTTTGGTGGACCAGGTCGGCGATGGCCTTCAGGTCGAAGCGTTCGCCGGTGCCGTAATGGACATGGGGAATGGCCACCAGCCGGGTGTGGTCGGTGATGGCGTCCAGGATGCGCCCGGTGCCGTACAGGCCGTGGGCATCGGGCAGGACTTCGTCCACCTTCACGCCGCGCGACCGCAGGGCGAGCCAAGGCAGGCGGTTGGCGGGGAAGTCGGTGGCCAAACACACGATGCGGTCGCCCTCTTGCCACGGCCGGCCGCGGAAGCCGGAAAGCGCGAGGGTCGCCAAGCCCGTGGAGGTGTTGGGCACGAAGGCGATCTCGTGCGGCCCGCGCGCGCCGACCATGCGGGCACCCAGCGTGCGCACGCGCAGGGCTTCGCGGTACCAGGCTTGGTCGGCGTGTTGGCCTTGGGCGGCCAATTGCGCCGCCTTGGCCATGGCGTCGGCCGCCCGTTGCGGAATGGGCGCGACGGCGGCGTGGTCGAAGAAGATGCCGTGGGCGAGGGAGGGGAA
>CAZKVP010000151.1:0-3274 GCA_964556215.1 uncultured Phycisphaeraceae bacterium | reverse complement strand
GCCAACCATGCCGACACCACCCTGCCGTTTTATGCCGGCATGAACCAAGCCATCCCGCGCGGTGAAAAAATCGCCGCCGCGCACGGATGGAAGGGCATCCACCTGCCGGTTTCCATCGGCCCTTGGGGCATGTGCCCGGAAGGCGACAACTCCGACTGGGGCCAACGCAGCGATGCCGCCTATTCGGCCATGCTGTACCTGTGGTACTGGCAATACACCGGGGACCAAACTTGGCTGAAGCGGGATGGCTACGCCTATGTGCGCGAAGTCGCGGCCTTCTGGGAGGACTACCTGAAACTGGAAGACGCCCCCGGCGGCGGCCAGCGCTATGTGATCCGCAACGATGCCATCCATGAAGGCCACACCCCCCAGGATGTCAACGGCCTGCTGTCCCTGGGCCTGGTGCGCGCCCTATTCGACAACATCGTGCCGATGAGCGAGGCCCTCGGGGTGGACGCCGGCAAGCGCGACAAGTGGCGCGACATCGCCAAGCGGCTCTCCGCCTTCCCCACCCAGGAGCGCGGCGGCAAGACCGTCTTCCGCTACACCGAGCAGGGCCTGCCGTGGTGGGATGGCAACACCCTGGGCATCCAGCACATCTTCCCGGGTGGCGCGATCGGCCTTGATTCCGATCCCAAGCTGCTTGAAACATCGCGCAACATGATTGACGCCATGGCCCGCTGGCGCGACTACAACGGCTCTTCGTCGTGGTACACCGCCTGCGCACGCGTGGGCTACGACCCCGCCAAGATCCTCGCCGAATTGCGCTTCCTGTACGACCACCACACACTGCCCAACAAGTTGCTCAACTTCGGCGGCGGCGGCATCGAGAACGTCTCGCCGTCGCTGGCCGTGACGGAAATGCTGATGCAGTCGCATGAAGGCCCGATCCGCTTCTTCCCCTGCTGGCCAAGGAATCTCGACGCGCGCTTCGGCGGCCTGCGGGCCAACGGCGCCTTCCTGGTGTGGGCGCAATTGAAGGGCGGCCATGTTTCCGGCGTGAAGATCAAGAGCGAAAAAGGCGTGGCTTGCACCGTCGTCAATCCGTGGCCGGGCAAGCGGGTGCAAGTCATCCGCCATGGCAAACCGGCCGAAAGTGTGGCGGGCGAACGCTTCACGCTCAAGACCGCCGCCGGGGAAACCCTGGAACTCAAGACCCAGTGACCCCGCCCCGCCATCACCTATCCCGCAAACCTGCCCCATCATGAAAATTCTTCCAACTGCCACCCTTCTGCTCACCGCCTTGGCCACTTGCGCCTGTTCGGCCCTGCCCGCTGCCGCCACCCAGCCGACCCAAGCCGTCGCCCCCGAAGGCGACCAAATCGTCGCCAGCCACGCCATCACCCTGACCAAACCCGCCGGCGGCCCCACCCCCCTGATGGCGGCCGGCCCTTTGCTTGGCAACGGCGACATCGGCATCATGCAATCCGGTGCGGCCGACCAACTGACTTTTTACATCGGCAAAAACGATTTCTGGAGCCAACGCTCCAGGTCCCCCATCGCCGTCGGCCGCATGCGCCTGCTGATTCCCGCCCTGGATGACGCCACCTTCAAAACCGTCTCCAACATGCGCCTGGCGGAAATCCGCGGCGAATACGCCGACGCCAAGGACGGCGTGGCCCTGACCTCCCGCGCGTGGGTGGATGCGAACCGTAATTTGCTTTATGTGGAACTGACCAACACCGGCAGCAAGCCGCTCGAAGCGTCCATTGAAACCCTTGAAGGCGCCACCGGCGACGCGAGCGACGGCGCCTTTCTCTACGAACCCGATGCGCCGCGGCCGGATGGCTGCAAAGTCGCCGTCATCACCCGCGTCATCGGCCATGATTCCACCTCCACGCTCACCCTGGCACCGAAGGAAACGGCCGTGGTGGCCGTATGCGTCCTGAGCGGCTTTGAAACCGAAGGCAAGGACACGCTCGCGGAAGCCCGCGCGCTATGCGATGGGCTGACCCCCGAAAAACTGGCGGAAAACACCGCCGCCCACCGCGCCTGGTGGCGCGACTTCTGGAGCCGCTCCTTCATCGAAATCCCCGACAAGACCATCGAGCAGCACTGGTACTCGTCGCTCTACATCATGGGCTCGTGCAGCCGCGCCGGCGAATTGCCGCCCGGCATCTGGGGCAACTGGGTCACCACCGACGGCCCGGCCTGGCACGGCGACTACCATCTCAACTACAACTTCGAGGCCGCCTTCTACGGCCTCTACGCCGCCAACCACGCCGACACCACGCTCTCGGCCTATCCGATGCTCAATGACGCCATTCCCTTCGGTCGGGAACTGGCCGCCAAGCACGGCTGGAAGGGCGTGTACCTGCCCATCGGCGTTGGCCCCAAATTCTGCATCAATCCCTACGGCGATGCCCGCGACCACGGCCAGCGCAGTTGCGCCGCCTACGCCGCGTTGCTTCCCATCTGGTACTGGCAAGCCACCCGCGACACCGCCTGGCTCAAAAGCGAGGGCTACCCCTTTCTGCGTGGCGTCGCCGAATTCTGGGAGGACTACCTGAAGTTGGAAGATGCCCCCGGCGGCGGCCAGCGCTATGTGATCCGCAATGACGCCATCCACGAAGGCCACACCCCCCAGGATGTCAACGGCCTGCTGTCGCTGGGCTTGGTGCACACCCTGTTTAGCAACATGGTGCCGATGAGCGAAGCCCTCGGCGTGGATGGCGACAAACGCGCCAAATGGCGCGACATCACCCAACGCCTCTCGGCCTTCCCCACCTGCACGGTGGCCGATCTGCCGGCCACCAGCCGCATCGGCGAACCGCGCACGCCGGAAGTCCTCAAACTCCCCATCTTCCGCTACACCGAAAAAGGCCTGCCATGGTGGGATGGCAACAGTTTGGGCATCCAGAACATCTTCCCGACCGGCGCAATCGGCTTGGATTCCAGCCCCGAACTGCTGCAGCGCAGTCGCAACATGATCCGCGTCATGGCGCGCTGGGCCGACTACAACGGCAGTTCGTCCTGGTACCCGGCCTGCGCGCGCGTCGGCTACAAGCCGGCGCAAATCCTGACCCAATTGCGCCGCATGTACGACCACCACTCGCTGCCCAACAACCTGCTCAACTTCGGTGGCGGCGGCGTTGAAAATGTGGCCCCCTCCCACGCCATCACCGAGATGCTGATGCAGTCGCACGAGGGCGTCATCCGCTTTTTTCCCTGCTGGCCCAAGAACCTCGACGCCCGCTTTGGCGGCCTGCGCGCCCGCGGCGCCTTCCTGGTGTGGGCGCAATTGAAGGGCGGCAATATTTCCGGCGTGAAGATC
>CAZKVP010000150.1:0-3307 GCA_964556215.1 uncultured Phycisphaeraceae bacterium | reverse complement strand
TCTTTGATCGAATCCAACATTGACGCGCTGATGACCACCGATCCGCGCGGCATCATCACCGATGTGAACAAGCAGATGGAGGCGCTCACCGGCTGCACGCGCGACGAACTGATCGGCGCGCCGTTCAAGGACTGCTTCACCGACCCGGACCAAGCCGAAGCCGCCATCCGGCGGGTGCTGGGCGAAGGGAAACTCACCGACTATGAACTCACCGCGCGCGCCAGGGACGGCAAGGAGACGGTGGTGTCGTACAACGCGAGCACCTTCCACGACCGGGAGCGCAAGTTGCAGGGCGTGTTCGCCGCCGCCCGCGACGTCACTGAGCGCAAGCGCTACGAGCAGTCTTTGCAGCAGGCCAACCACGCCAAGAGCGCCTTTCTGGCCAACATGTCGCACGAGATCCGCACCCCCATGAACGCCATCCTCGGGTTTTCCCAATTGATGCTGCGCGACCAGAACCTGACGGACCAGCAAAGCAAGCATTTGGGAACCATCAACCGCAATGGCGAGCATCTGCTGGCCCTGATCAATGATGTGTTGGAGATGTCCAAGATCGAGGCGGGCCGCACCACCCTGAATCTCTCCACCTTCGACCTGCCCGCCCTGCTCAAAGACATGGAGGCGATGTTCCGGCTGCGCACGGATGAGAAGAAACTGTCGTTTTCGGTTGAAACGATCGGAGACGCCCCCCGGTACATCGTGGCCGACATCAACAAACTGCGCCAGATTTTCATCAACCTTTTGGGCAATGCCGTCAAATTCACCGAGGATGGAAGCATCAGCCTGCGGGTGCGCGCGGACCGGGAATGCCCGGCGGGGCCCGTTCTGCGGATCGAAATTTCGGACACCGGACCGGGCATTTCGGCGGACGAACAGGGCAAATTGTTCCAGTATTTTGAGCAAACCCAGGCCGGGCAAACCAAAGGCACCGGCACCGGGCTTGGCCTGGCGATCACCCGGGAGTTTGTCCGTCTGATGGGGGGCGACATCATGGTGAGCAGCCAAGTGGGCCGGGGCAGCGTTTTTACGGTCCAAATGCCACTCAAAGAGGGGGATGCGCAAGCGGTTCCGCAGAAAAAAAAATTGCGGCGTGTCCTGGGGGTCCGGTGCGGACAGGAGGAGTGCCGGGTGTTGGTCGTGGATGACCAGGAGGACAACCGCCAACTGTTGGCGCAACTTCTGGGGCCGGTCGGATTTGACATCCGCCTGGCGGCCGACGGAGAGCAGGCTGTCAGGGAGTTTACGCGGTGGCGGCCCCACCTGATCCTGATGGATGTCCGCATGCCGGTGATGGACGGCCATGAGGCGATCCGCCGGATCCGGGCCGCCGTCGGCGGCAAGGATCTCAAAATTATCGCCATCAGCGCCAGCGCGCTGAATGAAAACCGCCAGGTTCTGCTGGAGATCGGCGCCGACGATTTCATTTCCAAGCCGGTTCAGGAGGTGGAACTGTTCCAGAAAATCCACGCCCATTTGGGCGTGGAGTATGTTTACGCGCAGGAGACAGCGGCCGCCCGGGAGGAAGTGGCCGAGCCTTGCACCAAGGCTTTGGCGGGCCTTCCGGAAGCCCTCATCCACCGGATGCGTGAAGCCGTTATCAGGGCGGATATGGACCAATTGCTGGCAACGATCCAGGAGATTGAACCCGGCGATCCCCGCCTTGCCCAAGGACTGCGCCGCTTGGCGGAAGGTTTTCAGTATCAGAAACTGCTGGATTTATTCGGCACCGAGGGCATCCTTTGAACACCCATCCTCCCCGTATGGATACCGGGCAATTCGCCAGCATTTTGGTGGTGGACGACACCGTTGCCAACCTCCAGGTTCTCGCCGGCATGCTCAAGGACCGCGGGTACAAAGTTCGCCCTGTTCCCAGCGGCAAACTGGCGCTTTTGGCCGCGCGCCGGGATCCGCCGGATTTGATCCTGCTGGACATCAACATGCCAGAAATGAACGGCTTTGAGGTGTGTGAACGCCTGAAAGCCGACGACAAACTCCGCGGGATTCCCATCATTTTCATCAGTGCGCTCACCGAGCAGTTGGACAAGGTGAAGGCATTCGCCGCCGGCGGGGTGGATTACATCACCAAACCGTTTCAGATGGAAGAACTGCACGCCCGCGTGGAGACGCACCTGAAACTTCGCCGTCTGCAAACGGCCCTCGAGGACACCAACGCGAAGCTGGCGAAGGCCAACAGCCGGATGTCCCACGACCTGAAGGCGGCGGCCAAAATCCAGGAGACATTCCTTCCCCGCGAGGCGTCCGGCGTTCCGGGTGCGGACTTCGCCTGGCGTTATCAGCCATGCGACGAACTGGCTGGCGATGGCCTGAATGTCATTGCGCTTGGCGATGGCAAGGTCGGTCTTTACATCCTGGATGTCAGCGGCCATGGCGTCTGTGCGGCGTTGCTGTCGGTGACCCTTGGCCGCCTGCTGGCGCCGCCATCGGAGCCCGCCTCGATTCTGATCCGGCGGGAAGGGGGCCGGTGCGGCATCACGCCGCCAGCGGAGGTCGCCGCCCGCCTGAACCAACTCTTTCCATTTGATGCGGCGACCGGGCAATTCACCACCATGGTCTACGGAATCTTGGACACGCTGACGGGAGAATTTCGCTACATCTCCGCCGGCCACCCGGGGCCGGTGCATTTGCCATGGAATGCGGAGCCGGTGATGGTGGAAAGTTGCGGGCTGCCGATCGGGTTGGCCGACGGTCCTTATGTGGAACGGTTGGTCCGCCTGCGGGCGGGGGATCGTTTGTACCTCTACTCCGATGGCGTGCCCGAGGCGATGGATGCCTCCGGCAATCAATTTGGCGATGCCCGGCTCTTGGCGGCGGCCGCCCAAGGACGGTCAAAACCACTCCGGGAGAGCGTTGCCGCCCTGCTTGAGGAAATGGCGCGGTGGCATGGAGCCGGGAGGCCCCAGGATGACATCTCCGTCTTGGCGGTGGCCCTTTTGGCCGAGTTTCAAAACCCTGATGAAAAGGCAAGCATATGAGTGCGAATTCACTGATCAAGGCGGGCATCGTCCTGGGGGCCGGCTTCGGCGGATTTGCCGACGGCATCGTTCTCCATCAAATTCTGGGCTGGCATCACCTCATCTGCGTCACCGAGCATTGCCGGCCGGCATCCATCGCGCAACTGCAGCGTCAAAACACGCAGGACGGCTTCTTTCATCTGGCCGTTTGGATTGTTTCATTGGCTGGAACAGCCATGCTGTTTCGCGCGGCGCGCCACCGCGGACCGGCTTGGTCAGGGCGCGTTTTGATCGGCGCGATGCTGGTTGGATGGGGGTTGTTCAATTTCATCGAG
>CAZKVP010000149.1:0-3314 GCA_964556215.1 uncultured Phycisphaeraceae bacterium | reverse complement strand
CGTCCCATATCAGGCTATCGTCATATTACGAACAAAACTTTAGTAATTCGTATTATATTCGCATCAATTCAAATCTACCGGACACTACTGTTCACCCAACTACCGCCCCGCCCAAAAAATAAAGAAATCCCCGGCTCGAGCCGGGGATTTTGTTTGAATCTTGAATCAAGCGCAAATGACTTCGCGGCGTGCGCGGCGCGATTCTCGCTTGCGGAATCCGCGAATGCCGCGATGCGGCTGACGCTGACGCGTCCAAGACCTGAGCTGTGCTCAAGTCTTACTTCGCGGCTTTTTCCTTCTTGGCCTTGACAGGCTTGGCTTCGGCGACTTCTTCGCCGGCGGCTTCGCCCTTGTCGGCCTTCTTGGACTTCTTCTTCTCGCCACCTTCGGCGGCTTGCTTGGCTTCGTAAGCGGCGCGCTCGGCGGCTTCTTCGGCGGCGATTTCGCTGGCCAGCTTGCGGTCGGACTTCACCACCACGGTGATTTCGGTCTTGAGGTCCTTGCCCAACTGCAGCGGCACGAAGTAGGTGTCCACGCGGACCATCTTTTCGCCGGTGCGCACGTGGCGGTCTTCGATGCCGGTGAAGCCCGCGAGGCGCAGGTTCTCGGCGATGTCATGCTGCGAAACGCCGCCGAACAGGTGGCCCTGCTCGTTGGTGGCGCGGATGATTTCGATGCTGGCGCCCTTGACCTTGGCGAACAGGGCTTCGATGACGGCGCGGGCCTTCTTCATTTCGGCTTCGACTTCGGCGCGGCGGGCGGCCAACGCGGCGATCTTTTCTTCGGTCGGGTTGGTGGCCATCTGGAACGGCAGCAGGTAGTTGCGGGCATAGCCCGAACGCACCTTGACGACGTCGCCGATGATGCCGAGGTTTTCAACGGTTTCGGTCAACAGAACTTGGGCAAACTTGGCCATGGGGCTGTCCTTTCGGGACGATCGGACTTGCAAAAGGCAGTCCGAGGGTGAAAGTTAGGCGTCACACGCGGCACGCGCCGGAGGATCGCCAACGATAGGGAAAACAAATCAGGGGAACCGGGATTTAGAACGGGATGTCGTCGGAGGGGTAGTTCGGCTCGCCGGCAGGCGCATCGTCGTAGGACGGGGCGGCGGGGCGGGCGCCCCTGGGGGTGGGTGCTCCGCGCTCGGCGGAGAAGCCGCCACCGCTTGCCGGAGCGCCGCCGGACGCGCCGGGAGGCGGGCCGATGAACTGGAAGTTCTCGGCGATCACCTTGAGCTTGCTGCGCTTCTGACCGGAGGCCTTGTCTTCCCACTGGTCGAGGCGCAAACGGCCTTCGATGAAAATGGGGCGGCCCTTGGCGAAGAACTTGCCGATGTTCTCGGCGGTCTTGGCGAAGGCCTCGCAATCGATGAAGTCGGCGCGCTCGACCCAGTTGCCGTCCTTGTCCTTGTATTTTTCATTGACCGCCAACGAAAAGGAGACAACGGCAGTGTTGCTGGGCAGGTACCGCAACTCGGGGTCGCGGGTGAAATTGCCGATCAGAATGACTTTGTTGAGGGAGGCCATGGGTGAATTCCTTGGGATGTTCCGTTGGGGGCTTGGGCGTAGATGTTCGGCTTATGGATGGGAACTATACAGGCGGCTGACGGCGGGCGTCAACCGGGGGCAATGAAATTCAAGGTGCTCAGGCCGCAGCGGCGGCTTCTTCTTCGGCGGCGGCGGCTTGGGCGGCGGCGCGCACTTCATCCAGCGACTTGCCGTGGATGGCGTCTTGAAGTTCCTTGGCGCCCACATGCTCGGCGCGCAGGATCATGGCGCGCAGGATGGTTTCCGACAGGTTGCTGGCGCGCTCGATCTGGGCGATGGCGGTCGGGGTGATGTCGAAATAGGCGATGTAGAAGGTGCCGCGCTTCTGGCCGGCGACGGAATAGCACAATTTGCGCTCGTCCCACTTGCGCAGCACGTGGGTCTTGGCGCCGGCCTTGTCCAAAATGCCTTGAACATGGGCCACCACGGCGGCCGGATCGGCGGCCAGCAGGTTCTGGTTCAGGAGGAAGAGGGCTTCGTAGAGCTTGGGGGTGGTGTCGGCCATGATGAAAACTCCGGGTGGGTTCGCCCCGGCACAAAGGCCGGGGTCCGGGAAAGGGAAAAGAAAAGGGGGAGAAGTATAGCGGGGGGAAAGCAAAAGGGCAAAAAGGGCGGAATGGGTCAAAAAGCCGGGGCGCCTGCCCCACCCCATCACGGCGTGTAATAAGGCTTAAGCGCCTTGACGATTTCGGCGCAGGCTTTTTCGCGCGCCATTTCGCCGCTGTGGCGCCAGACAATCTCACCGCCCGGTGCCACCAGCAGGGTGTACGGAATGGGGCCGGGCCACTTGGGGTCAAGCGCCGCCGCCAGCGCGTCCTGGCCGGGGCCGGCATACAGGTAGTGATTGGTTTGACGGCCGTCGGCCTTGGCCCTGGCCAGCCCCGGCTGCGACACGCCGGCATTCTGTTTTTTCAAAAAATCCACCACTTTGGCTTCGCTGTTGGCCTCGTCCACGCTCAGGGTGACGACCTCGAAATCGCGCATGTCGAATTGCCGCGACAGCGAGACCAGATCGGGGAATTCCGCCGCGCATGGCGCACACCAGGTGGCCCACACATTGATCAGGCGGTAATTGGCGCTTTTGTTGGCCCGCAAAGCCGCCACGCCCTTGGCGTCGATCTTTTCCACCACCACCGGCAATTTTGCCCAAGCCGCCACCTGCGCCTCGACCCTGGCTTTTTTCTCGCGCCACTTGGTCGAGCAACCCATGGGCCGGGTCAAAGGCACGGCCACTTCTTTGCCGGCCAGCAACGCCTCCACCGCATTGCGGGCATCGGGCGACTTCACCGATGCCGCGTCGGCGTAATACGAATCATCAAAGCGGCCGGCATAGCGCAACCGTCGGGCCTTGTCGAAGACGAACACATGCGGGGTGGCCAGACAGCCGTAGGCCCGCGCCGTGCGCTGCTCTTGGCCGTCGTACAAATACGGAAAATCCCAGCCCAGACTGGCGGCATAGGGCTTCATGTCGGCAAAAGAATCGGTGAACTCGCCGTAGCCCAATTCATTCGGGCTGATGCCCTCCGGATTGTTGGGGTTGATGGCCACCAGGGCAAAACTTTGGCCGCGCAAATCCCCGCGCAGTTTTTTCAGGCGCTGCTCCATGGCGTGGGAAGTCGGGCAATGGTTGGAGGTGAACAGCACCATCAGCACATCGGCAGAGGCAAAATCCTTGAGGCTGTAATTGCGCCCGTCGATGCCCGGCAGCGAGAAATCCGGCGCCGGATCGCCGATGGCCAGGGTGTGGAGGTCGGTGGGATGGCCGGA
>CAZKVP010000148.1:0-3322 GCA_964556215.1 uncultured Phycisphaeraceae bacterium | reverse complement strand
GGGTCCTTTTCGCGCAAACAAAAAACTGATGTTCACATGATCAATGTTTACCATGTTTTCGGGGCGAGCGCATCCTCAACAAGAAATGGCTGGTGCCCAGCGCCCAAGGGCACATCCATTGGTATCTCTCCAGCAAAATTCCCTTGCGAGGCAAGGACGGAGGCCTCATCGGGCTTTGCGGCCTGCTGCGCGACCTGCAGCGCGGCGAGCTGGAAAGCAAGCCCTACTCCGACCTGGCCGAAGTGATCCGGCGCATCAATGAATCCCAAGGCAGGGGCATCCGCATTCCTGAAATGGCCGGACGCATGGGGCTGTCGGTCAGCCAGTTCAACCGGAAGTTCAAGGCGCTATCCGGCATGAGCCCCGGCGCCTACATCGCCAAAGTGCGCATCAACGCCGCCTGCCAGCAACTTTTGGGAACGGACCGGACGGTGGTGGAAATCGCCGAAGACCTCGGCTTTTACGACCACAGTTTTTTCATACGGGCCTTCTCCAAGGCAGTCGGCATGCCGCCGGGGCGATTCAGGAAATCCCGCCGGACCGCCCCGTCGGTTTCCGGTTTGAGCAGACTTTCCGCCAAGGGGCACGATGTCGATTTGGATCCCAAGTAAAAAAAACTCGTCTTTCCCCCCGCATGAAAGTAAAGTTCCCCCCCCGCCTTCCCTTCATCCTTCCCCCCGATGACCCTTCCCCAACATTTCACGATTGGCATTGGCGCATGCGCCGGCTTGGTGGCTGTGGCGCTGTTCCTCTCTCACCACACGCTGTGGCGCTGGCCGCGCCCGCGCCGGTGGCCGCGCATCCTGATGTACCACCGGGTGACAGCCGGGGAGCCGGCTTCGGGCATGAACACGCCGCCGGCCCTGTTTGAGCGACATTTGCAGGTGCTCAAGGCGCAGAAAAAAGTGTTCTGCACGCTGTCCGAATTGGCGGACCGCTGCCACCAGCAGGAGTGTGACAACCAGCACTTGGTGGTGCTGACGTTTGACGACGGCTGGCTGGACAACTGGGAGGAGATGTTCCCCCTGTTGCAAAAGCACGGGGCCAAAGCCACCATCTATTTGGCGCCCGACTGCCCCGACATGCCCAAGTTGCGCCCCGAACACATCCGGGCCATGCAGGAGAGCGGGCTGGTGGAGTTTGGCGCCCACACCCTGCGCCATGTGAATCTGCAGCAAAGTGATGACGTGCTGGCCAGGCGCGAGATCGAGGGGTCGCGGTCGGCGGTGGCGGCGCTCACCGGCGTGCCGTGCCGCTCGTTTGCCTACCCTTACGGGCGTTTTGAGCCAAAGCATTGCGAAATGGTGCGGGCGGCGGGTTTTGACACGGCGGTAAGCACCAAGAAGGACATCCGGCCGTGGCACAGGCAGAACCGCTTCCGCCTGTGCCGCATCAGCACCAATGGCAAAGCCAGCATGTTCCAGTTCAGGATTGCGCTGTCGCGGGCCCGGTATCGGATTTGATGCCCTCTGGCTGGGCGGCGTCGGTGGGGTATTTCACCCGTCCGTGGTGCATGGCCAGCAAACTCTTGACGCAGGCTTCCTCGATGCGGTGCAGGTCCTGCGCGGTCAGCGGGCACAGGTCAAGTTGGGCATCCAGCAGGCGCTTGTGTGTCATCTGGCGCACGATCTCGGTGAATTTTTCGGCGCTGTGGACCTCCGCCGCGCGGGCGGCGCCTTCGATGCCGTCGCACAGCATGAGGATGGCCGCTTCGGCGGTCTGCGGCTTGGGCCCGCTGTAGCGGTAGTCGGCCTCTTCCGGCGCCGCCCCGCCCATCAGGTCGTGGCGCCGCTTGGCCGCGCGGAAGAAGAATTCCACCAGGGTGGTGCCGTGATGCGAGGCGATGCAGTGGATGATGGGCGCGGGCAGTTGGTGCTCTTTGCCCAGGGCCAAGCCGTCGCTGACATGGCGCAAAATGATGGCGGCACTGCTGGCGGGCACCAATTGATCGTGCGGGTTGGGCCCGCCGGCCTGGTTCTCGATGAAAAAAGCCGGACTTTGCGCCTTGCCGATGTCGTGGTACATCGCCCCCACCCGGCACAGCAGGGGGTCGGCGCCCACGGCGTCGGCCGCGGCTTCGGCCAGGTCGGCCAGCCGCAACGAGTGCTGGTAGGTGCCGGGTGCGTTTTTGGCCAGGGTTTGCAGCAGCGGGTGGCTGGCGTCGTTCAAATCTTTGAGCGTCATGGCGGTGGTGATGCCAAAGGCGCGCTCGATCAGCGGCAGCACGCCTTGGATGATCATGCCGGTGGCCAGGCACAGGCCAAAGGCGCCGCCGGCATCCTTGAAGGCATCCTCGGCAACGCCGCGGACGCCCATTTGGCGGGTGGCCAGGGCCACCGCCAGCGAAGCCACCGCCATGCCGATACCCGCCCACAGGCCGGCCAGCACCAGGTCGGTGCGCTGGCGCACCACCCGCAGCGGCAAAGCGGTGGCCGCCACCGCCAGCAGCAGCACCAGCCCGGTCGCCGACGGCAGGCGCAAACTCCACATGGTCAAAGCGGCCAGCACCCCGCCGACCGCCAGTGCCATGCGCCGGTCATAGGCCACCACCAGCACCTGCGCCACGGCCACCAGAGGAAAGGCATAGGGGGCATGTTGCCAGCCGACCATGAAGCCCGACAAAAAGGCCGACAGGGTGAGCGACAGGGCCAGCAGGGCGCACAAGGCCGCCCCGCGCATCGGATTTTTGGCCGCCCGGCTGCCGGTGGCGAACAGGTAGAGAAAGATGGCCCCCCCCAAGAGCAGGGTGAGCAGGCCGGTGCCGGCGGCGCGGCGCAGGCGCGGCATTGAAAATGTGTCGGTTTCAAGCCAAGCTTCGTGCTCGGCGGCCAGGCGGTCCAGGTCGTCGGAGCGCAACTGGTAAGGGGCCGGCAGAATCACCGTGTTGGCTTCGTAATCGGTTTTTTCCACCGTGGGTTGGGTGGCCGCAGCCGGAACATAAGTGAAAGCCACGCGGCTGACGATGGACTCGTCCACCCACTGCGTGACCTTCCACGGGAAGCGGCGTGAGGCCATGTCTTCAACCCCCATGGCCACCGCCGAAAGCCCCAAAACCATCAGCAGCGCCAGCCATGCCGACCGCTGGCGCACCAAGGCCCGCAGGTCCAGCGCGGCGGGCTGGCGTTCTTCTCGGAGGCGGCCGGGGAGGGACATGGGCGGGATTGTAGATGCGGGAGAGGGCAAGAACCAGAAAAATTGGATGCGTGTGTTTCGGCCGTCGGGGCGTAGACTTCGGGGGTGGCTGCGGGATTTCAACCGCGCCGGTTGGTTTTTTTCAACCCCTTTGCCCTTGCCCAAGGCCCCCATGCTCGAACTGGTCAGC
>CAZKVP010000147.1:0-3679 GCA_964556215.1 uncultured Phycisphaeraceae bacterium | reverse complement strand
GCGACCCTGGGCTAATTTCCGCGTCGCCGTTGGCGACCAAGCGCGACCAAACCAAGCGCAATTGCGCCTCTCCATCACTTCCCCACCGCCCCCCTCCTCGCCTCCACCAAAACCTCATTCGCCCCCGCATAATCCGGCCGTTCCGACAACCGCGTGTGTTTGAACGCCTCCTCGAACTCCGCGTGCAGTTGCAGCCGCCACGCGTCCACCGCCTCCCATTTTTCCGCCCCGGCGCGGATGGCGAGCAGGCGGTCTTTGTGCGGGCCTTCCACGCGGACCGGCAACTCGCCGGTTTTCACCACTTCGATGCCCGACAGCAGCAGGCGGATCAGGTGCATGGCGTGCTGCCACTTGATCTCGCCATGGTTTTTCAGGTCGGTGCCGAGTTTCTTGAATTGGCTCTGCGCGTAACCGTTGAAGGTGGGATAAACCAACTGCGACAGGAACAACTTGCGCTTGGCAAGCAGCACCGCGCCCGCGCCGGAAGCCTCTTCGACCAGGGGCGACCACAGGCACTCGAGCACATTGGGGTTGCCCTTGAGCGCAAGTGCGATGAATTTGCCGATTTCCCAATAGCACTCCTGGGTGGCGTCGTCCTCCAACTGCTCGGGCACGCCGGCCAATGACCAGTGGTCCACGGCGCGCGGCACATACACGCCGCGGCGGTCGAAGTCGGAGCCTGCATGGTCCAACCCGTAAGCGCGCGATCCGATGACGATGCGCAGCACCACGCGGTCGTGCAGACCGCGCAGGCGCAAGTTGGTCGCGCCGCCTTCGCCAGCGGCCATCGCCTGGAAATGGGTCAGCACTTCGATCTCGTGGCGCAGGAAGGAGGCTTCCTCCCCGCCGGGAAAACGCACGCGGTAGGCGTGCTCCCAATCGAGGGGCGCCTGCGTGATCACCCCCGCCGCCCCGCGCGGATGCGTGGGATGCGCGCCGACGCGGGTGGCGACGACGACGGCGGTGCCGACGGGGAGGATGGCGGGGAGGGAAAAGGACATTTTGGAGTGCCGCGGCATGACGCCCGAAAATTATCAAGTGGGTGGGCCGACACGACGGCCCGCAAGGCCGCAGGCCTTCGCCTGCGCAAGGAAGAATACGAAGAATTCCCGCATCCGGCGCGCGTCGTGCCGCCGCACTCCATATCAGCCGATCTCCACCCGCACCGACTTGGGCGCTTCCTGCACCACTCGGATTTCCACCCGCAAAAACTGCCGGATCAAATCCAGATGGGTGGTGGCATGCGGCGTCAGGCCCCGGGTGCGGAAAGCACTTTTTTGGCCCTGCATGGCGGCCAAAGCCATCGGCAGCATCAATTGGTCGGTCAGATGTTCGGCCACCGCCACATCGGAGGCCAGGTATTTGAGCAAGGGGCGGGTCGCCCCGTTGACCACTTGCGCGCTGGGGCGCTCAAAGGCGCCCAAGCTGGAGAAGACTTCGGTGATGTGTTCATGGGCCACCTCCAACACCAAGGCGTTGCCGGGGCCGATGGATTCCACCACTTCGCTCGTCAATTGCGCCTCCTCCCAGCCGGTGTCTTTGGCCACCAAGGCCAGTTGCTTGTCGGCGATGCCTTCGCGCAAGCCGCCGGCCAACAGCACGCGGGCTTGGGCAGACAACAACGGACCGCGCTCCAGCAAATTCAACCCCGCAAGTTGCGCTTGAGGCGCAATGTGAACCGACACCTTGCCACCGCCCGCGGGACAAAAGCCATGACGCTCAAGGGTGGCGGTGAATTTCGGCCCCATCTTTTCCACCTGCGGCAAATAAGCGCGGGCGAAATGCTCAAAGGGCGGAGCTTGCGGGTTGTGGGTGCCGCCTTCCACCGTCACCGTGGATGGGCCTTTGGCCAACATCAAGGCGGGCAGCACGGTTTGCAGCACGAGCATCGTGCTACCGGCGGAGCCAATGGCAAAGGCATAGTCGCCGGCTTGCACCGGGCCGGGCGTAAAGCGCAACTCGGTGGAACCGATGGCGGCACCCTCCACCTGCGCTTGGCAGATTTGCTGCGCAGCCAGCACACAAGTCAGGTGCTGACGCATCAGGCCTGGCTTGGGCCGGCCGGCGCGGATCTGCGTCAGGTGGATGGGTTGGCCGGTGGCCATGGACAGCGCAAGTGATGAGCGGAGGATTTGGCCACCGCCTTCACCACTTGCGCCGTTGATTTGGAGGAAGGAAGACATAAGGGAGGGTCGGCTTTAGCCGGCCAGAGAGATGAAGGAATGACGAAAGATTACGGGATTCACGAAAGTTCTCGGGCGTGCCAACAAGAAAAGGCCGGCTGCTCACTGACCATTTGCGACCCTCCCTTCAATCATCCGCCTTGTCGCCGTCCTTGAGCACGAATTTCGCCTCCAACCGCGCCACGCTGCGGGCCAGGCCCGCGGTTTCCACCGAGCGGATGACTTCGGGGAAATCCTTGTACGCCGCCGGCGATTCGTCCAGCGGGTAGTTGCGCCCGTTGAACAAAATATCCGCCGCGTCAAAGTCGGTGTTCACTTGCGCCTGGTCGAGCGTACGGATCGCGTTCTTGCGGCCCAGACGCCGGCCCGCGCCGTGGTTCACGCTGTACATGGATTTGCTTGCGCCTTCGCAAGCCACCATCACCCGCGAACCCGCGGTGGGGCTACCGGGCAGCAAAATCGGATGGCCGGTCTTGGCATAGCGCGTGCCTTCCAACTCGGGGTGACCGGCGGGGAAGGCGCGGGTCGCGCCTTTGCGCATCACCCACTGCTTGCCGACACCAGGCACGATTTCTTCGCGGGCGATGTTGTGGCTGATGAAGTACACCAAGTCACCTTTCACGCCCGGAATCACTTGTTGGAAAGCTTCCAGCACCAGCGCGTTGATCAGCAGATGGTTGATGGTCGCGTAGTTCGCACCCAACGACATGTCGTTGATGTAGGCGTCGCCCTCGGGCGTACCCAAGGGCGCATACACCAACTCACGGTCGTTGCCGGGCAGCGGGATCTTCCACTTCTCGAAGAAGGCCAAGAGCGACTTGAACTGGCCCATCGCCAGGTGGTGGCCGAAGCCGCGCGAACCGCAGTGCGAAAGGAAGGCAACCTTGCCGTCCTTCAAACCAAAGCTGTCGGCAATTTGGCGGGCTTCCAAACCGTCTTCGACGCGCACCACTTCGCACTCGCCGAAGTGGTTGCCGCCGCCGTAGGAACCGAGTTGCTCGATCTTGTTGGCGAAGGAATCAAACTGCCCACTTTGGCGCAGAAAATCCAAACGCCCGTAGAGCGAAGCGCAAGTTCCATCATGTCCGCCGTGGGCGGAGTCTTCGCACGCGTGGCGCCAGTGGCGCGGGATGCCGAGCATTTCCAGGTTTTCCTTGGTCGCGCCTTCGCACACCAGCACGCGCCCGATCTGCTCATGCACGCGCCGGCTCTTGGGCGCCTGCCGCTGGCCGCCGCGCCCGGTGGGCGTGCGCTCCTGGATCGCATCCAACAGCGCGCGCCGCACGCTCTTGTCGGCGATCGCCTCGGCCGGCAGGTCGAGTTGCAAGAGGCTCATCGAGCACTTGATGTCCACCCCCACCGGGCCGGGATAGATGTGGGTCGAAGAAGACATCGCGCAACCGACCGGCGCGCCGTAGCCGACATGGGCGTCGGGGTTGAGCACAAAGTCGCTGATGCCCGGCGCGCAGCGCGAGTTGATCGCCTGCTGCAGGGTA
>CAZKVP010000146.1:2030-3705 GCA_964556215.1 uncultured Phycisphaeraceae bacterium | reverse complement strand
TCCCCCGTATTCGCCGCGCCCTGCGCCGGCTTGCCCCCGTCGCAGGCGGAAAGCAGCGTGGTGGAAACGACGGCGGCCAAAGCAAGGAAAGTGCGCATGGTGTGGGTGGGTTGGAGGGGCGGGGACGGGACGGTTTACGGATGCTTGCGTTGGAAGGCCTGCTGTTCCCCGGCCTGCAGAAGGGTGAGCAGTTGCGCCACTTTTTCCGGCGCGTATTGCGCGTTGAAGGAGCCTTCGGCGGTGGCGGGGCCCAAGGCGTCATGGACCCCGCCGGTGGCGTCGGTCAGGTTGATGTCGGCATTCCAGCACTGGCCGGTCATGTTGAAATTCCTGGGCTTGTCCTTGAGGAAAACAAAACCGGCGCCGGTCCAGACTTCCGTCTGGGTGGCGCCAAAGCGCAGCACGCGCAGGGTGGCATTGCTGGCGTTTTCGTCAATCGGGGTGCTGCCAGCGGCCGGGCGCCACAGCACGCGCACAATGGCGGCTTCGGTGGGTTTGGCTTCGTCGCCGTTCACCAGGACAAAGGTCGTGCCTTGCACGCCCTCGCAGGTGTAATACGCGCGGTCAAAACTCAGGGTCAGGGTCGGCTGGTCGTCATGCTCAAGCACGGTGGCGGCTTTGGCCAGCACCATGCGGCCGGTCAGCGTCAATTCCCCGCCTTGGGAGCGCGGCAGGTCGGGCAGGTCCGGCAGCATTTGGCAACCGGTGCCAAACAGCGGGGCGCAGAGCATGGCGCACCCGATCAAGGCTGGCAGCAGGCGGGTGGGGCGTGGGGACATCAGGCGGTTTCCTTGGCGGTTTTGGCGGCGTTGACGGCCATTTGGGCGGAAGGGGCGGGGGGGAGGGCAAGCCCCAGCAGGGCGCCGGCATCGCGGTCGATCAGCGCGCGCAGGGTGGTCTGCGAAGGGCCGTATTCGTTGCCCAAAGTCAGCACGCGCTTGACGCCCTCGGCCGGGGTGGAGAACGGGTAGCCGCTGGCGAAGAGCAGTTTGTGGGCCACGCCGTGCTCCTCGGCGGAAATCAGGGCACGCCGCAGCACGGCCGGGCGGGTGATCAGGCCGGAGAGGTTGGCGTAGGCATGTTCATGCTTGGCCAGCAGGGTCAGGGTTTCTTCAACCCAGGGGCTGCCGATGCCGCCGATGACCAGCCGTAGCGAAGGGAAGCGGCGCAGGACCGGATCCCACAGGTAGGGCCGGGCCATTTCAAAATGGGCCGAAGGGCACAGGCCCCAGAGGCTTTCGACGCCTTCCGAGAGCACCGGCAGCGCCAAGTGGGCGCAGGCTTCGAACAGTTTTTGCGCATGCCACTGGCCGGGATCAAAACCGGCGGCGGCGGGGGCCACGCCCACCGCTTTGAGCCCCAAGGCCAGGGCTTCTTCGGCCCGTTTGGCGCCCTGCCCCACGGTGGGGTCGATGCCGGCGGCGCCGATGAGTTGCCCTGGGGCCAGGGCGCACCAGGCGGCCACCTGCTCGGCCGGGATGTGGGCGCCAAGCAGGCGGCTTTCAAAGCCGCGCACCATGGCGCGCGGCACCGGCCCCAAACTCTCAAGCAAACTTTCGGGCGAGCCCGACAAATCATGCCAAGGCGCCTGGCGCAGGCGCGGCAAGGCGGCGGCAGCCTCCGGCCCGAGGTCGGCGGGCTTGTTGAAGAAGCGGACGTGAAGGTCAAGGGTCAT
>CAZKVP010000146.1:0-1930 GCA_964556215.1 uncultured Phycisphaeraceae bacterium | reverse complement strand
TTAGTGCGCCGCTTTGGCGGCGTAGTCTGCGCCAGAGAGCAGGCCTTTTTGCCAATCGGCCGAAGCGGGCTTGACTTTGATGAGCCAGGCCTTGCCGTAGCAGTCGGCATTGACCAAGGACGGATCGGCGCTGACCTGGTCATTGACGGCGACCACTTCGCCAGCGATGCCGCAATACATTTCGCTGGTGGCTTTGACCGACTCGATGTCGCCAAACACCTGGCCGGCGACGATGGGGCCGGATTTCACTTTGACATCCACATAGGTGACATCGGTCAGTTCGTCCACGGCGATTTGCGAGACGCCGACGACCACCAGGTCGCCTTCGGCCTGGTGCCATTCATGGGAGGGGAGGTAAAAACGGTCGGCGGGAATGTTGGCCATGGGGGGTGGGGATAAGGGAAAAAAGGTGAAGGCGGCATGATAGCGCGGAGTGCGTACCATGCCGCCCATGCGTTTGACTTTGATTTCCACCCAAACCAGCCCGGCGGACGACCGGCAGATCAGTTCATTTGCGCTCCTGTGCAACGCGTTGGCGGCGCGCGGCCACCGGGTGCGGGCGATCTGTCCGCCGTCATGCGGAGAGTGGCTGGCGCCCGGAGTCACCCATGTCCGTTGGCGTTGCGGCGGGCCGGCATGGAATCCCCTGGCCGTGGCCAGGTTGGCCCTGGCCGTGCTTGAGAGCCGGCCCGAAATGCTGCACGCTTGCGACGACAAGGCGGCGTGGATGCTGCAAAAGGCCGCCGGACAAGGGTTGGTCGCCTGCCCCAAGGTCGCCTCTTTGGTCCAAAACGCTTCCCATGCCCAGGGCTATGACGCCGTGGTGGCGGTATTGCCGGCCGTGGCGGCGCGCTTGGCCGCCACGGGGCCAAACACGCCGGTGACGTTGGTCTTCCCCGCCACGCCGGCGGTGGCATTGGATGAAAGCGGCGGCCAAAGTCTGCGGGCGCAGGAATGCGTGCCCGACGGGGCGGTGGTGGCGTTGGTGTCGGTGGATATGAATGCCCCCGGCCACCTGGGCCAATTGGTGGAGATGTGGCCCCGGGTGGGCCATGCCGAACTGTGGGTGGTGGGCGCGGGGTTGGCGGCCCAGGCCCTCGTCGCCCAAGCGCGCGAAGCCGGTTGTTTGATCGAAGGCAACTATGACCGCAGCGGCCAGGTCAACGGCGTGCGTTGGTTGGGGGCCCGCACCGACTGGCCGGCCTTGCTGGCCGCCTGCGATCTGGTGATTTTGCCCGCCCGCGCTCCCGGCCAGACCAAAATCCTGGCCCAGGCCCTGCTCGCCGGCAAGCCGGTGGTGGCCGCCAGCCATGGCTGGGCGGCGCAGATTTTGCCCCCGGAGCACAGTGTGCCTGCCGATTACCCGGCCGCCTTGAGCGAAGCGCTGGGCGTGGCCCTGGCCGATGTGCCGTTCGCCAGGCAAATGCAGGCCGATGCGTTTGCCAAGGCCCGGCGGGAATGGGTGCCCGAGGCGATGGCGGCGGCAGTGGAAGAGGTGTATGGGCGGGTGATGGCCGGGGAAAACAGGGGCGGGTGATCGGTCAGGGTGGAAATTCCAAGGACCAAATTCTTCGGGAGCGTTTTTTCATGGGGCGCCGGGTTCGCGCATATCCCCGGCGGCGCCCTTTTTGCCCCTGATGCACCCTGCCTGCCAAGGTTGTCAGACTGCCTTTGGCGGTGGATTTGTCTTAGAATTTCCCGCTTTTCTATTTTCCGTTCCTCTTTTGATCAAAACCCCATGAGCACCTGCTGCACCACCTCAACTTGCGCCTCCACCAACGCGACTTTCCCCATTGACTTGGGTGCCTACAAGAAGTTGGCGATTGATCCTTTCTCCTTGGCGCCGCTGTCGGCCGAGCAGGAAGCGGACCTTAAGGCCAACATCCAATTGTGCCGCGATGCCATCGTGTTCTTCACCGCCATCGCCGAC
>CAZKVP010000145.1:0-3737 GCA_964556215.1 uncultured Phycisphaeraceae bacterium | reverse complement strand
GGGCCCGCCGGTTTCGGCAATGACAAGTCAGTCCGGTTTCAGGCTTCGTCGCATCCGCAGCCGCCCAAGGGATTGCAGCGGCACACCCGCCACAGGCCTTTGGCAAAGCCTTTCCACGGCCCGTATTTGGCCACCGCATCGAGCATGTATTGGCTGCACGTGGGATAAAACCGGCAATGCCGCCCGATAAGCGGGCTCAGCGTGGCGCGGTAGAGCCAGACCATGGCGCGGATCAGGAAGGAGGCCAGTGCGCGCATCAGCCCGCCTTCAGCCAATGCGCCGCCTGCGGGGCAAAATAAGTGAAGATGAAGTCGGCCCCGGCCCGGCGGATGGCAAGCAGGCTTTCCAGCGCCGCCGCCTGCTCATTGATCGCCCCGGCGACGGCGCCGTGCTTGAGCATGGCGTATTCGCCGCTGACCTGATAGGCCGCGATCGGCAGGGTGGTTTCCTGGCGCAGGCGGTGGATGATGTCAAGGTAGGCGCCGGCCGGCTTGACCATCAACATGTCGGCGCCTTCCCACTCGTCCAGTTGCGCCTCGCGCAGCGCTTCGCGGCCGTTGGCCGGATCCATCTGGTAGGTTTTCTTGTCGCTGGGAATGTGTTTTTTGGCGTTGGCGCGCGGAGCGGAATCCAAGGCATCGCGGAACGGGCCGTAAAAGGCCGAAGCGTATTTGGCCGCATAGGACAGGATGGCCGTGTGTTCAAACTGCGCCAAATCCAGCGCCTCGCGGATGGCGCCCACCCGGCCGTCCATCATGTCGCTGGGGGCCACCACGTCGGCGCCAGCCTGTGCATGGGCCAACGCCTGCTTGCACAAAAGGGCCACGGTGGCATCGTTGCGAATTTCGCCTGCGGGCGAGACCAAGCCATCGTGGCCATCGCTGTTGTAAGGGTCAAGGGCGATGTCGGTGATCACGCACAATTCCGGCAATTCTTTCTTCAGCGCCCTGACCGCGCGGGGCACCAGGCCCCTGGGGTTCCAAGCTTCCTTGGCGTCGGGCGTTTTTTTGGCGTCGGGCACGCGGGGGAACAGCGCCACCGCGCGGATGCCAAGGGCCAGCGATTTTTCGGCCTCGCGCACCAGATCGTCCACCGACAGGCGCAGGCAGCCGGGCATGGAGAACAGCGCTGCGCTGTCTTTGCCCTCTTGGATGAACAGGGGGTGGACCAGTTGCGCCGGGTCCAGCCGGGTTTCGCGGGTCATGGCGCGCAGGGACGCGCTCTGGCGCAGGCGGCGGGGGCGGTGGGGGATGAGCATGGCGGGATTCTATTCTGCCCTAGAATCCCCGCGCATGCGTCCGATCCGCGCCATCTCCCGTTTGGGCAACCGCACCATCCGCCGTTTGGTGGCGTTCGGGCGCTTTTGCGATTTCGTGGCGCAGTCCTTCGCGGCCCTCACCCACCGGCTGCACGGCCAGGGCTGGCTGCGCCTGCTCAAGCCGCAGTTGTTTTCGGTGGGCACCAAAAGCGTGCCGGCGGTGATGTTGGTGGGGTTGTTTGTCGGCGGGGTGCTGGCGGTGGAAATGTTCCCGCAGATGTCCATCATCGGCCAGGAGACCAAACTCGGCGGCATCATCGGTTTGTCGGTCATCAAACAGATCGGCCCGGTGCTGGCGGCGGTGATGATCGCCGGCCGCGTGGGCGGGGCGGTGTCGGCGGAAATCGGCACCATGAAAGTGACCGAGCAGATTGACGCCCTGCGCGTGATGGGCGTGAACCCCCTGGCTTATCTGGTGGTGCCGCGCGTGATGGCCTGTGTCATCATGGTGCCGCTGGTGACGCTGTTTGGCGACGCCCTTGGCATCCTGGGCGGCTGGTTGGTGACGGTGCGCGCCTTTGGCGTGGACGACGGCATTTACCGCATGGATTCCATCGGCATGATCCACGGTTTTGACTTGTTCGTGGGCCTGTCCAAGGGCTTGGTCTTCGGCTTTTTGATCGGCGTGATCGGTTGCTGGAAGGGCTTCGCCTGCGAGCGCGGCGCCGCCGGCGTGGGCCGGGCGGCCACCGACGCCTTCGTCGCCTCGTTCATCGCCATCATGATCTCCAACTTCTTTTTGGCGCAGTTTCTCAACGCCGCCTGGGAGTTGCTTGGGGGCAAGGTCGCGGCGTTTTAAGCGGCCGCTGTTTGATCACCGCACCCGGCGCATTTTGGAGAATTGCGGCTTCCAGCCGGC
The DNA here is from genome assembly GCA_964556215.1 of uncultured Phycisphaeraceae bacterium. Classification (GTDB taxonomy): domain Bacteria; phylum Planctomycetota; class Phycisphaerae; order Phycisphaerales; family Phycisphaeraceae; genus CANIYR01. Next base: position 1,560 of record CAZKVP010000145.1, on the reverse strand, counting down.
GCCGTTTTCGTCCGCCGGCCAGACCACGCCCCAGGCGCGCCCCACCAGCAAATCCTCGGGCACCAACCCCCCAAAGGCATGCCCGCCAAGCAGGCGTTCCTGCACGTCCGGATGGATGCTGTTCCAAAAGCGGCCGTCGGTGGAGGCCGGGGAGTTGTCACCCAGGCAAAACCAGCAGGCTTGCGGCGCGCCACTGCCGTCGGGCAGGATGACCGGCGCGGTCATTTCAACGCGCCCATGCACATCGCGGGTCAGGCCGCCGCGGCCGGCGAACCCCATGGCGGACAAATAAGGCAGGGCGGCGCTGAGTTCCACCTGCGCAAGGGTGCCCGTGGCCGTGATGCCGCCAGGGTAGGGCGGCGGCATAGAGGCCAGGATTTTCGCCCATGGCAGGTCAAAGGGGTGGCGCAGCACGCAGTCGCCGTCGGCAAAGGCCAGGGCCTCGTGGTCCATCAGCCAAAGTTCCAGGGTGACGGGTTGCCCCGGGGCCAGTTTGGTTTCGCCCAAAGGTTGGCCGTCGCCAAGCAGGCGCAGGCGGCCGCCGGCGCCAAGTTCCAAACTCAGCCGTTTGGCGTGTTCAAACGGCGTTGAAAAAGCCAGTTCCGCCGCGCCGCCGTCGGTGCGCGCCGCCAACCGCAGGTCTTCGACGGTTTCATCCGCCCGGTGCCTTAGGCCCTGCTCGGGCTGGTTGTAGGGGTGGAGGGTGGCATCGTCATAGGCCGGCCGCAGGCCATCGTCGGCGTCAAAGGCAAAGGTCCATTGCCCGGCGGTTTTCGCCGCCTTGGCCACCGGCCGCCAGGCGGTGCGGGCCACCGCGGCCCAGCGCGGATTTTCGGCGGGATCGGTGCGGCGGGCGATTTTGAAGGTGTCCGCGCCGGGCTTTTGCACGAAGATGTGGCCGTCAAGCAGGTACACCGCTTCGCCGGGCAGGCCGATCACCCGTTTGATGAAAAAGCTGTTGGGCCCCGGCGCATCGGCATAGGTGTGGTTGGGGTCTGGCGCCTGCGGGTCGCGGAACACGACCACATCAAAGCGGTGCGGCCGCGCCGGGAATTTGGCCACCAGCAGGCGGTCGCCCAGGAGCACCGCCCCCGGCATGGGCACCGGCCGGTGGCACAACGGGCAGTGCAGTGGGCGCGAGCCGCGATTGCCAACATCAAAGCCATGGCCGCAGGCCGGACAGGTGGCGTGGCGGTGCAGGCCGACCAAAGTGGGGGCCATCGAACCGGTGGGGATGGCATAGGCCTCGACCACGAACACCCGCGCTGCCAAGGTGAAGATGACCAGCAGCAGCACTAGGAACAGCGTGTCCCGGATCGGGTGCGGAGGCAGGCGCTTGGGGGTGGGTGGGGGCACGGGGGTAAGGTAGCAGGGGCGGAACACCATGGGACACGGACATGGGACAGGGACAATGGGACAATGGAATGGGACAATGGGACAGGCGCCGCACCTTGAGACATGGGACAGGGACAGACATGGGACAGGGACAGGAGGGACAGGCGCCGCACCTTGACAAATGATCGGCATCCGTTAGGATTCCAATAACACCTAACGGAGTCC
>CAZKVP010000144.1:0-3805 GCA_964556215.1 uncultured Phycisphaeraceae bacterium | reverse complement strand
GGTCAGGGCCAGGCAGAGGGCGGCGGGAAGCAGGCGGCGCGGGGACGGGACGAAAGGCATGGGGATTTTCTAAAGAGGATGGGGGGCGGTGGTGGGTCTGCGGCCGGTTTACGACATTATTCCGGCTTCACTTCCGTCACCTCGCCGTTGATCTGCACCTTGACCTTGCCGGCCTTGGCATTTTTCCCGGCGTGGATGCTGTACTGCGTGACCTTGCCGTCAACCCAGGCGCAATCCACGGTGTAGTCGCCGCGGGCCTTGAGGCCGGTGAAGGAGCCGTGGGCCGCCCAGTCTTTGGGCAGGGCCGGCAGCAGGCTGATTTCGCCGGCGTGGGATTGCAGCAGCATTTCGGCCATGGCGGCCGTGATGCCGAAGGAATTGTCCAGCTGGATCAGCTCCTGGTTGCGGTACATGCCCGGCTTCCAGAAATACGGCACGTTGGAACCCATCAGGTTGCAGTAGCTGTTGCCCATCTTGCCCTGCACCAGGGTGTAGGCGCGCTCGGGGTCGCCAAGGCGCGCCCACATGCAGGCGCGCCAGGCCCACACCCAGCCGTAGATGCTGTCATTGGGCATGCTGCGGAAGGTGTAGGGCTTGCGCAGGGGGCCATCGTCGGTGTCGCCGCTGCGGGCAAGCAGCGACACGCGGGCGGCCTTGGCCAGTTCGGGCGTCTTGGCCACGCTGATCTCATGTCCCGGGAACAGGGCGAACAGGTGCGAGGTGTGGCGGTGGCGGTCGCCCGGGTCGTCGCGGTCGGTCTGCCATTCCTGCAATTGGCCCCAGCGGCCGATCTTGTTGGGGGCCAGGTGGGCCTGCATGTCGGCCACTTTCTTTTGGTAGTCGGCGTCCACGCCCAGCGCTTTGGCCGCTTGGAGGTAGTCATCGAACAGTTCCCAGATGATCTGCTGGTCGTGGGTCACACCGTCTTCGCGCGGGCCGTGTTCGGGCGACCAGCCTTGGGGCGCCATCAGGGTGCCATCTGGCATCCGCTTGAGGCGGTCTTCCCAGAATTCGCAGGATTCCTTGAGCATCGGGTAGCCGACGCGCCGGAGATAATCCTTGTCCTGGGTGAAGGCGAAGTGCTCGAAGGCGTGGGTGGCGTACCACGCGCCGGAGGGGATGTTCATCTCCCATGCCTGGCCGCCGAAGATGCTCTGGCTGGTGCGCACGGTCCAGCCGCGCGTCTTCTCGCCGTAGGCTTTGCGGGTGGCCAGGCGGTAGGCGGGGGCTTGGGCCGCGATGTAGTCGATCAAGGGCTCGTGGCATTCCGACAGGTTGGTGTTTTCCGCCGACCAGTAATTCATCTGCAGGTTGATGTTGCTGTGGTAGTCGCTGGCCCACATCGGGGTGTTGCTGTCGTTCCACAGGCCCTGCAGGTTGGCGGGCAGGCCGCCGGCGCGCGAGGAGCCGACCAGGAAGTAGCGGCCCGCCTGGAACAGCGACTCTTCCAGGTCGGGGTCGGGCTTGCCGTCGTCCACATAGCGGTGCAGGCGGACATCGGTGGGCAGCGCCAGCACGGCTGGATCGGTGGCGCCCACATCCAACGTGACGCGCCCCATCAGCGCGGCCACATCCTTGGCGTGCGTGGTGCGCAGCGCGTCGTAGGACTTCACTTGCGCCGCCGCCAATTCTTTTTCAATGATCGGCAGCGGGTCTTCGCCGCGCCAGCCGGCGGCGAAATCCGGCTTGTAGTTGGTGCGGGCGTCCACCAGCAGGGTCAGGCTGTCGCAGTTTTCAAACGACAGGGCGCCGTCGGCCCCGGCGGTTTTGCCGCCGGTGTGCAGCACGCGCACAACGGCGGCGTGCTTGAGTTTGTTGGGCATTTCGCCGGCGAAGGACAGTTGCTCCCCGGTGGCATTCGTGGCGGCTTTTTGCGCCGACTTCAGGTTGATACGGCCGGTGAGCGCGCCCTTTTTGTCGGCGCTGTAGCGGAAGACCATCACTTGGTCAGGGTGGCTGGCGAAGGCCTCGCGGGTGAAGCGCACGCCGCCCTGGGTGAAGGTCGTGGTGTGGATGCCGGTGCGAAGGTCGAGTCTGCGGACATAGTCGGCGGGCACGGTCTTTTCTTCGGCGGGCGCGAAATCGGCGCCGGCCAGCGCGATGTCGGCCACTTGGAAATGGCTCAGGCCCGCGGTGGCGAAGGTGAAGCGATGGAACTTGCAGGGCGCCGGCGCGGCGATGGCAAAGGTCTTGGCCTGCCCGCGCGTTTCAAACGGCTTGCCCAGGGCTTGGCGGTCGAGTTTCTTCCACGTGGCGCCGTCCATCGAGCCTTCCAGCACCCAGGTCTGCGGGTCGCGGGCGGGCACATCGGCGGCGCTGGTGATCGTGTAGGACTTGACCGTTTGCGCCTTGGGGAAGAAGGCCTGCCACGACACCGATGCACCCGGCCCTTCCACGCACCACTTGGTGTCGGCCTTGCCGTCGAGCGTGTTCTCGATGCGCTGGCCGTTGCCGGCCTCGTGGCCGCTGGGCGAGGTCACCTCCGGCGCGCCGGAAGCGCCCCAGCTGATGAGGATGTCGCCGAAGTTGCGGTAGGCGCCAAATCCGTGGTCGCCGCAGTCGTAGCCGCCGTCCCAGTTGTTGTCGCCGCTCCAGAGGCTCTGTTCGTTGAACTGGATGCGCTCCTGCTCCACGCCGCCCATGAGCATGGCGCCCATGCGTCCGTTGCCGATGGGCAACGCCTCGGATGCCCAGTGCTTGGCCGGTTGGCGCAAGGTGAGGGCGTGGGTGGGGTCGGGCGCGGCGCGCTCGGCCACCGGGGCGGCGGAAGCGCAGGCAGCCAGCAGGGCGAAAGTGCAGGGGAGGAGGGGGTTTTTCATGGGAAAGGGCGGTGTGGGGAAGCCGTCCTGCAGCGGGAAACCGGAGGATCAAACGAGTGGACGGGAATGGGGTGGGTTTATTCCGCCGCCTTGATCGCGTTGTTTTCCATGTTCACATCCGAACAGGAGGCCCCGATGTTCAGCCCGATGCCGCCCCCCGGCGAGCGGTTGCCGGTAATCGTCAGCCCCTTGACGTTTTGCGCGCCCACCCCGGCGCCGTCGAAGAAGTTGTTTTCGATGCGGATGTTTTCATGCACCCATTCCTCCGGCTTGCGCGAGTGGGTCTGCGGGCTGATGGAGATGCTGCAGCCGATGAAGCGGTTGTTGCGGATGGTCATGTCCCGCACCGGGCCGGATTCGAACCAGCCTTCGGCGTCGTCCTCGAGCAAGATGGCGGGCATGGCGCAGTGGTGGAAGGTGTTGTTTTCGATCAGCACCTTGCCGCGCGTGGTGATCAGAAAGCCGCGCACCGGATCCATGTCGATATGCCCGCCGCGGACAGTGAGGTTGGGGTACCAGGTGATGTTGTCCACCACGTCGTTGGCGTTGAAGACCGGCGCCGGTCCGTCCAGAGTCACGAGCCAATCCTTGCCGGTCGTGTCGCCGGGAGCGGGAACGACATCCGTCACTTTGCGCCGCGGGTTGTCCGCGTATTCGCGCAGGTTGGCGTGGTTGATGACGGCGATCTCGTCGCCGGCCTGGTAGGCGGCGAAGCCGTAGGTCTGCGGATGCATGAAGCGCAGCAGCAACTGGTTGTCCGCCGGCTTGCCGACGATGCGCAGGTGGGTGCCGTGGCAGTTGATGGCGTCGTCCTGCATGCCCGATTCGCGGCAGGAATCCACCAGGATCTCGCCCTTGCAGTTGGAGAACTGGAAGATGTCGCCCCAGGCCGCGCAGGTGCGGAGCGTCCCCTTGGGCGGGGCGACGTTCACGCGCTGGTAGGTGATGTTCTCGGTGAACTGGCTGACGAAGCCCATGTTGGTCAG
>CAZKVP010000143.1:0-3815 GCA_964556215.1 uncultured Phycisphaeraceae bacterium | reverse complement strand
AACGAATGCTGCGCATCCACATCAAAAGCGCCAACTGACGCGCCGATCATGCGGGTGCCCAACACCACCGCTTTTTGATTCTGGTTGGATTGCCACTCAGGCTTAAGGGTGGCTGATCCGTAGCCCAACACGGCAAAAGAGTTGTTGAACACATTGACCAAACCGGTGCTGGCGGCAGAGGTTGAAGCCGAGGTATCCTTGGTGGCCGCAGCCTGCAGCATCTCCACCGCCGTGGGCACACCGCCACCAGTCAAATTGACTTCTCCCGGCGATATCCAGTGGGCGGGGGTTGACATGCCTTCATCCATCAAGGCGGCTTGGGCATATGGCGTGGTGCCTCCCTCAGTTTGGCCGCCCACCCCGGCAAAAGCAGCGGCTTCCACCGCCGTGCCATTGGTGTACGCCGCGTAATACTTGCCAATGAAAGGGGTGGCGGCGGTGGTGGCCGCGTCATAGCCCTGGTATTGACCCTTGGCATCCAAGCCGGCAAACCAGTCCTTGTTGGTGCCGCCATAGGTCACCAGAGCCATGTGAATGCTGCGTAAATTGACGGATTCCTTGAGAATGCTGGCTTTCTTTTTGGCCGACCCCAATACCGGCACCAAAATGCCGAGCAACAACGCGATGATCGAAATGACCACCAGCAATTCGATCAAAGTGAAGGCCGATTTTTGGGGGGAGGTATCCATTGGCGCACTTGATTTGAACAAGGGGAAAATCAGGGACTTGGCACGGAAACGCATAAAAACACATCCCCATATCGCCGCCTGATTCTAGCAAAAATAGACCCCTTGTCTACCTCCTATGACAAAACCACCCCATTTGCATGGGGTGGTTTCGATCGGGTTAATCCGTACTTTGCTTAGTTCAAGCCGGAAGCAATGAACCCGGCGGTGTCAAACACACCTGTGGTGGAATGCGCACCCACATCCGTGGTGGAGGTGCCATAAGTGGCGGCGCCAGTGATGACTGTCACATGGGCGTAAGGGCCGACAGTGACGTCGGGGAGGGCAGTCGGAGGGGTGCCGGTCACCGAGCCGTACTTCAAAGTGCCAAAGGTGGAGGAAGGGTCGTTGCGCTTGAAGTTTTCGGTCACGGTGGAGGTGTCGCCACGGACCAGCGAGCCCTTGTAGGCGCCGCTGTTGTCGTCGGTCCACACCGTGTTGAAAGAGTTGCTGGCATTAGTGTCAAATGCGGTATCGGTATCGCCGATCACACGGCTGCCGGCCACGATGGCCTGATTGTTCTGGTTCGACTTCCATTCCGGCTTCAAAGTACCAGAGCCATAGGCCAACACAGCGAAGGAGCTGTTGAACACCGACACCATGCCGGTGGTGGATGTGTTGGTGGCAGCAGTCGTGACGGTTTGGGTGGCCTTGGTGGCAACAGCCTCAAGCACGGTGCCGCTCTCGTGGGTCACGGCCTTGTTGCCGCCGGTGACGTTGGTCTCGCCGGGGGAAACCCACTGGGCAGGGGTGGTGCTGGCCTCATCCAACAGGATGGCCTGGGCATAGGCGGTGGTGTCTGCGATGCTGGTCGAGACGGTGCCGGAGGTGCTGCCGTCGGAATTGGTCACTGCGGCATAATATTTGCCAAGGAAATTAACCGAAGCGCTGGTCGGGATGTCGAACCCGGCGATCTTGCCGGCGGCGGTGTAACCGGCGAACCAGTCCTTGTTGGACGTGCCGTAAGTGGCCAAGGCTGCGTGGATGTTGCGCAGGTTGACCGACTCCTTGAGAATGCTGGCATTCTTCTTGGCCACGCCCAGCACCGGCACCAAAATGCCAAGCAGGAGGGCGATGATCGAAATGACCACCAACAGTTCGATGAGCGTGAAACCGGACTTCTTGGATTGCTGAGACATGGTGTCTCTCCTTGTGTGTGCCAAGCTTGCGCTTGGACTTGGTTGAAACCGGTCTCGCTTCCCTTCACCCTGCTGGCTCCGGGAATCCCCGGAATAAGGATGAAAAAGAACAGTTTTGGGGCGAGGGGGAGTCTGACCGGGGGCGCCAAGCCGGAACATCCGGCGGGGCATTGGGGATGGGGGAATGGGATCAGGAAAACGATGAGTCGATTTCGTGAGTCTGAGTTCAAAGCCCTATGGGAGCGTGAAACTTTGACCGATGCACTGTAGGCCACCGCCACTTCCTGTCAAAACTTTTTTTTCACTTTTTTGCGTTTTTTTTGTAATGGCATGATATACATATGGTTAATTATCTATGTGTTGCTTGCCATACGCAGGTAGGCCGCCTCCAATTGGCGCGTAAAAGCCGCGCCATTGGTGAGCGGGCGCATGCGTGCACGCATGCTTTGGCGCCATTCCCGCAGTTTTTGGGGTTGTTTGGCCAATGCCACCGCAACCTCCACCCATTTTTCCGGGTTGGTTGCCACCAACTCCGGCAGCCCCGCCGCCGCCATCAGGCTGGCCCCCACCCGCGAAACATGGGTTTCCCCGGCCAGCGACACCACCGGCACTCCCATCCACAAGGCTTCGCAGGTGGTGGTGGTGCCGTTGTAAGGGAAGGCATCCAACGCAATGTCCGCCTCGTGATAGCGCGACAAATGGGCGGCCATGGTTGTTTCGCGCTCCAACACCCGCAGACGCTCCGGACCGATGCCGTGCACGGCAAAACGTGCCTCCACCCGCCGCCTGGCTTCGGCCCCGTCAAAAAAACCGCCGGCCTTGAGCATCAGTTTGGATTGCGGCACCCCCCTGAGGATGGCGGCCGCGCGGGCGAACCACGCCTCGTCAAGTTTGGCATACTGGTTGAAACTGGCAAAGGTGACAAACCCTGACTTTTCACACGGCGGCGGCCCCACCTCCGGGGCGCAAGCGGGCGGCGTGTAGCACAAAAAGCACCCGGGCAGCCGCACCAATTGCTCGGTGTGCAAATGCTCCGTCATGCCGACCGGATCCGTCACCGCATCCACCAGCCGAAAGTCCATGGTGGTAAGGCCGGTGGTGTTGGGATAGCCAAGGTAGGTCACCTGCACCGGTGCGGGTTTGGCGGCGAATACTTTCAGCCGGCCGCCGGCATGGCCGCCCAAATCCACCAGCACATCCACCCCATCCGCATCAATCATGCGGGCAACCTGGTCATCGGGCATGCCGGCGATGGATTGCCAGCGGTCTGCCAAGGCACAGAGCTGCTGCGTCCGGGCGTCCGGCAACGGCACATCCGCATAACAAAAGACCTCCACCTTGGAGCGGTCATGATGGCGGGCAATGGCCTCCCAAAAGTCCGCCACCGGGTGGGTCTTGAAATCCGCCGACACATACCCCACCCTGAGTTTGCGCCCCGCCAGCGGCCGACGGGGCGAGCACACCCGCGCCACGCGACCATGGCGCGCCTCCCACGCTTGGTGCTCGGCAAACAAGGCCTCCGGCGGCAAATCACCGTAATGAAGCGTCAACAGCAACCGGCTGTGCACAGTCTCATCGTTGGGATTGAGGGCCAGCGACCGCCGGAACAAAGCGACGGACTGCGCCATCTCCCCGAAGTTGCGCGCATGAATCAACCCCAACCGGGCATGGGCAATGGCCAAGGCCGGATCCAGCGCGATGGCGCGCTCGCAGGCGGCCTTGGCCTCGAAGATTTTCTCCCCGCCAAGCAGCGCCTCCCCAAAATCCGCCTGCAGCGCTGCGTCACGGGGCGAGAGCCGGCAGGCCTCCTCCAGCACCAAGGCGGCATCCGCATGATGCCCAAGCAGGGTCAGCGTTTTGCCCAGCCACTGCAACCTTGGGGCGGAGGGCTCCAGCAAGACGGCGCGATGGAGCGCCTCCACCGCCTCCACCGGCCGGTTCAGGTCGCGCA
>CAZKVP010000142.1:0-3831 GCA_964556215.1 uncultured Phycisphaeraceae bacterium | reverse complement strand
AAGGGGATTGCGGAGTTGAATAATTTCTTGGGGTTGCGGTTGATGGATGGTCGGTGAATTTTCAAAGAACCAAACCCCGCGCGTGAGCGCGGGGTTTTTCATGCAAAACATCTATCTTCTCTTTCATTTTTCAGTCGCCCGCGCCTAAAATTGCTTCGAGGCATTCCCATGAAAAAAATCCATTGGTTCATCCTGTGTGCAGTCTTTGCCGGCGCGTGCGTGGCGCTGGATTTTTGGTGGTTTGATTCGCAAGGTTACACCGCGGTTTTTGATCCCAATGACTTGGCTCATGATGCCATGGTTCGTCAATTGATTTTTGGGAACTATTGGGTGGCAGGCGTTGGATGTTTGGCGGCGGGGTTGTTTGTTGCATGCGTCGCAAAGGCCAAACGTAAGGTCAAGATGCGCGCCAAGCCGGAGTCTGTGCGCCCGCCCTTGGATGTGGCGCAGTATGCGGCCATGATGAAAGAGGCCGCGCATCGGCGTCGGGTGCGATCTGGATGGTTTTGGTGCCCCATTGTCATCCCGTGGGTCTTGGGGGCGATCTTGATCACTGTGGGGGTGCTGGTGCACATGACAAGCGGCTCTGAGAGCTGTCGGCAGCAGTCCACAACAATGTCAACAATGGGAAGCGAAGGAAAGGAAGTGCCACCTGTAATCAATGAAGCGGCGCCTGCCGCTGCACCCATTGCCGAGTCGCGCAGTGTTCTTGCAACGGTTTGCGTTTTTGGGGCGTATGAATCTCCATGGTGGAAGGATTTGGAGTGGCAACTCGCCCCCTTTGTCATGGGTTCTTGTGCCTTAACCATGTTGGGATTGATGACCGGCCTGTTTGTTTGGGCGTTTCGTCAAGGAGTGGATATAAAGCCGCGGCATGTTTCCTAGCCTTCGCCCAGACCAAAATCAGTTCAAGCCCCAGCCTGCCACATCAACGGATAGTCTCCCGGCCGCTCGATAGATGCCACGGCCAAATCCACATCCAATTCAGGCCAATGCAAGTGCCCGGGTTGCGGGCGCTCCACGGTGGTGATGGCATGGATGGATGCTTGTTCAAACCACGGAAAATCATGGAATGACAAAAATAACTCCCGCTCGTCGAGCAGCATCCAAAAGCCATGCTTGGAAATGTTGGTGACTTCAGCGCTGGCCGAAGTGGGTGGCCCAAGTGTTGCGGATTTCATCTTGGTGCTCCTGAATAAGGGTAAGTACTTTGGAGAGTTGGCCTGTCGTGAGGCCATGCGAACGGGCAAGTTCAATGCGCGGCTCCATCCAGTACTTCGCTTCGCCATCCGCATGGGAAACATGCACATGGCTGCGGGGTTCTTCGCGGGAGAAGAAAAAAAAGCGAAAGCCGGAATCGCGGAATACGGTTGGGCTCATGGGTGAATTGTAGAGAGTTGTAGCGCTTTTCTAAAACTACTCTAAAGTTCCGCCCGCCCGCCGACCTTCCTTCACACCACCTGACCTTCTTTAAGCGTCACCACCCGATTCCCCTTGGCCGCCACTTTGTCGTCGTGCGTCACCAGAATCAGAGTGTGGCCTTCCTTTTGCAATTCGCCGAACAGCACCAGGATTTCCTCCGCCGTTTGCGCATCCAGGTTGCCGGTGGGCTCGTCGGCCAGGATCAGCGCCGGGTTGTTGACCAGGGCGCGGGCGATGGCCACGCGCTGGCGCTCGCCGCCGGAGAGTTTGGCCGGCTTGTGGTGCATGCGGGCGCCAAGGCCCACGCGGGTGAGCAGGGCCTCGGCACGGGCGCGCAAGGCCTGGCGCTTGCCCAGCCAATCCGCGATCGAACTGCCGATCATCGCCGCCACCATCACATTGTCCAGCGCTGACAGTTCCGGCAAGAGGTGGTAGGACTGGAACACCAGCCCCATTTTTTGGTTGCGGTAACGGTCCAGTTCGGCGCCGGAGAGTTGGGTCAGGCGCAAGTTGTCGAAGGTGATTTCACCCGAAGAAGGCCGGTCAATGCCGGCGATCAGGTGCATCAGCGTGCTTTTGCCCGAGCCGGAGCGGCCAAGGATCGACACCCATTCGCCTTTGGAAACCGTCATGTCGACGCCGCGCAGGATGTGCAGGACGCGGTCGCCTTCCTGGAACTGCCGGTTAAGGCCGGTGACGTGCAGCAGGGGGGCGGCATCATTCATGGCGCAGGGACTCCACGGGATCAAGGGTGGCGGCGATGAAGGCCGGGATCAGCGCGCCCACCACGCTGGCCACGATGGCGCAACTGGCGACGGTCAGGGCTTCATGCCAGTTGATTTGGTCGGGGATGGAATCAAAGTAGTAGTACTTGGGGTTCCACATTTTGAAAAAGTATTTTCCTTCCAAGTCCGCCAACCATTCGGGGCGCAGATTGCACAGGGGGGCGAAGGCGTAGAACAGGGTGATGCCGCCGCCGACCAACGTGAGGAAGAACGCCGCCAACCCGCGCTCAAAGCCCGCCCCGGTGCGCCGGCCGGCCCGCGCGGCCAGGGCGGTGGTGACCACCACCAGCGCCAGCAGCGCCACGGCGCCGGCGATCAGCGACACCAGGTGGTAGCCCAGCGCCCGCTGCAGGTTGTTGAGATGGGTGACCACGAACACGGCCAATCCCAGCCCCATCGCCGAGCCCAAAACGCCGATGACCAGGCCGTAGCGCACAAACAGCGACAGGACGCCGTGGCGCGAGGCACCGATGGCGCGCAAGATGCCGATGTCGCGGGTTTTTTCCAGCACGATCATGTAGAAGGTGATGGCCACCATCATCACCGCCACCACCCCGATGACCCCGAACAAAAAGGTCATCATGTTTTTCTCGTTTTCCACCGCCTGCAGCAGGCCCCAGATCCGCGGGATTTGATCCCAAGGCGTGACATCCCGGCTGAAAAACCGCGAGGTTTGCAGGCCGCATTCCGGGTGGCGGTCGCACAGCGTGGCGGCGGCGGCCTCCGCGGCGGCGGTCAGTTCTTTCAGCGGGATGCCGGGTTTGCCGGCGATCAGCACCTGGGTGCAGCGGGCCGGCTTGAGGGATTTGTCGCCGCCCTCGCCGGTGATGGGGTTGAAATCGGCGCGGGTTTCCCGCGCCGTCATCTCGAGCTTTTCCTGCAACCAGGCGAACGGCACGTAGACCCGGCTCTTGTCGGCGTCATAGAAGCCGGTTTTGAGTTCATTGGCCACCGGCAGGGTGCAGGTCTTGGGTTCGTAGTGGCCAGCCGGGTCGGAGAAAGCCAGTTTGATGAGGCGCCCCACGGCGGCGTTGGCCGGGTCGTATTGGCCGTGTTCGTCGCGTCCGCCGTATTGGTGGCGCGGGTTGACTTCCACGCCAAGCACGGCGGCCGGCTGGGTGGTTTTGCCGCCATCCGGGGCGAAGTCCGGCAGTTGCAAAAGCTGGCTGGATTTTTTCAAATCAAAGGCGTTCCAGGCCATCGCTTCATCGGGGTGCACGGCGGCGATGTCCTTGGAGGACCACATCGGCTCGAATTTCAGCACCTGGCCGACGGTTTCGCCGTCCACCCCGACCACCTGGATGAAGGCGGTTTTGCCGGGCATCGCCAATTTGGCGAAACACTGGATCACCGGCGTGGCCCGCGCCACGGCCGGGTCTTTTTCCAGCAATTCCACCAGTTCGCCATAGTGGGAGAAGCCGTTGGAAGGCTGGTCGTCATCCACATTGCCGATCACCACATCGCCGGTCAGTTTGTGGGCGCTGTTTTTCATCAGGCCCAAAAACCCGCCCATCACGCTCATCACGATGATGACCATGGCGGTGCACAGCGTCACCGCCATCGCCGCAAACAGCGGGATCATGCGGCGGCGCAGGTAGTGGGAGATGAGGAGGAGTTGGTACAT
>CAZKVP010000141.1:0-3880 GCA_964556215.1 uncultured Phycisphaeraceae bacterium | reverse complement strand
CCCAGCACCTTGTAAAGCATCACCACATTGAGCGCCTGCTGGGTTTTCGCGTCCTCGTATTGCTCGCGCGCGTCGAACAGGCGTTGCTGCTCGACCAAAACGGACAGGAAGTCGCCCAGACCATCGGTGTACTGCTGCTTGGCCAATGCCACGCTGCGTTCGGAGGAGGTGACCGCTTTTTTCAGCGCCGCCATCCGTGCCATGTTGGTGTCCATGGCGGTCAGGGCGTTCTCGACCTCCTCCAGCGCGGTCAGCACCGTCTTGTCGTAGTCGGCCAGGGCGCCCTCGGCCTTGGCGCCGGCGACGGCGATCTGGGCCTTGATGCGGCGGCGGTCGAAAACCCGCCATTGCACCGTCGGCCCGACCGAAAAATAGTGGTTCGCCCACTGGAACAGGTCCCCCGGCTGGGGCCCCGCGGTGCCGACGGAACCGGTGAGCGAGAACTTGGGGTACAACTCGGCCTCGGCGACGCCGATGCGGGCGGTCGCCGCATGCAGGGCCTGCTCGGCCGCGAACAGATCGGGCCGGCGGCGCAGCACGTCGGCCGGCAGGCCCGGCGGCGGCTCGGGCGCGCTTGGCACCTCGGGGGCCAGGAAAAAGCCGTCCGCCTTCTCAGTCACATGGACCGTGCCCGGCACCTCCCCCATCAGCACAGCCAGCCGGTTCTCGGCCCCGGCCAAGGACTCCCGCAGCGGGGGCACCCGCGCCTCGATGCCCGCCAATTGCGCCTCGGCCTGGGCGACCGGCGCCTCGGTCGTCAGGCCCGCATCCTTGCGGTGAATGGCGAGTTGAAGGGTCTCGTTCTGGGCGGCCAAGTTGTCGCGGATCACCCGCAGGCGTGCGGCCAGACCGCGGGCGAGGATTTCCTGGCGGGCCGTCTCCGCCGCGAGCGATACGCGCACCGCCGCCGCCCGCATCTCGGCGGCATGGGCGTCGGCCACCGCGGCTTCGACCCCGCGCTGGTTGCCGCCCCAGAAATCGAGTTCCCACGAGGCGTCGAGACTGGCGCGGTAGACCTGTGATGAATTCCTCGGCAACCGGGTGACGGCTGGGCTCTCGGACTGGTAGGTGTAGGAAGTCTTGGCATCCACCGTTGGCCAGAGCGCCGCACCGGACGCATGGGCCAGGGCGCGCGCCTCCTTGACTTTGGCCGCCGCCTGCCGGATGTCCGGGCTCTTTTCCAGCGCCCGCAGGATGCGCTTGCTCATCGCCTCATCGTGAAATTCATTCCACCACCCGACCGTGCAGGCGGCGTCCGCGGCAGCCTTCTGCTTGTCGGCGAAAAAATCCGCCGCGGTAACCGGGGTGGGTGCCTGGTAGTCCGGACCGACCATGCAACCGGCGGGCAGGAACGCAAGGGCAAAAAGCACGGCAAGGCGACGCATGCGGGCGCAAGGGTAGGCGGCAGTTCGAGTCACCGGGCTTGCGCCTCATCAAATGCCGGCCGCCCGTCGAGAATAGCCAAAGTCGGGCGCAGGCGGCCCAAGGAACCGTCCGCCGCAACGGGTGCCTCCCACGCGACATAGCCAATAACCAGCGGCGAAGACCAATCCTCCGCCAATGTCAGATCTCTGCCCGACATTGCCACCACCCGCAGGGAAGCATCGGACGCCACCTTGCCGCCGTCGGTCATGGCCATCTTCAACGCGTCGTTCAGGGTGCGGATGCGGTAGTCAAGTTCAACCGGCGAAGAGATCGGATCCATCGCCAAAGCCCGGGAATTATCGTAGCGCGCCCACTGTTCACGGGTCGATGGCTCGAAGGAACGCAGGGCGATCAGTATCTGCTTGGCTCCCACCACCCGGGTCACCACGCGCACGCGCAGGCCACCACCCTGCGCCACCCGCTGCCCGAGCATGGGTTGGTTCGCCTTCGCCCAGTGGTCGAGGGCGGACAGAGTCTCGGCCAGAGGAACCTCTGTCACCTGGGCATCGCGCACGGTCAAGGAGCCTGTCCCCTCTTGCATACCGGTCAATCCCAGCGCCACGGGCAAAGCCCGCGTCGGCAAGCCAAGGTCTTGGCTGGTCTCGACGCTGAAAGTGAAGTTATGCGGGGGCCGCGTCCACTGGCCCGCCGTCCGGCTGGCGGGTGACAGATGGGCAAGCCATGCACCAGGGACGAAAGACTGACCGGCCTCCCAGGCTCGGCGCTCCTGGTCCGGCCCGGTGGAAACCAAATACACATCGCCGGGGGTGATTGTGGCACCCGACCAATTGATGACGCCGGAACGGGCAAGGGTGACAGACCAGTCCCGCTTCACCTTGCCCTCGGGGGCGACGTGGGAGGCTGGCTGACAGGCGGTCAGGACGGCGAAGGAGAGCAGGAGCGGAAGCAGAGGACGGGGCATGGGGGGAGTTTAGGCGCGGGGGCGCAAATGGCCAGTGGTGGGGGTGATTTTTTTGGAAAACATTGACAACTTGGGCGGCTTACCGGAGGCTGTTGCACGCCGTATTTCCGCTTTGACATGTCGCCATAGACCATGCCCCTGCTTCCCAAGTCATCTCATGCTGATTCCCCCACCCGCCGTTTTGAAAGAACTTTCCCGCGCTGTTTCGATCGGTGCCGTCCAACTGACGGAAGCGGATGAACTCCGCCGCCTTCGCGCGGAAAACGTGCTTCTCGAAAAGGAAAACACGCTGTTCCGCCATCTTCTGGATTCCATTTCCCCGCATCGTTCGCTTCCCTGGCCGGAATGGCTTCGGAAATCGGCGCTGGAACTCATGCGGTTGCGCGGCGAGGGGATCGAGCGGTTTTCCCGGCAGATCGGCGTTGCCAAGAGCACCATCCAGCGCTGGAAGCGGGGAGAGAGGGCGGCGACCGGTGGCTCATCGGCCCCGCCAAACAAGTTGTCCGACTCGGTGCGGGGTGCCGTTCATGCCCTTCGCCACCTGTGCCCCGAGACGGACATTGGCTCCCGGACGCTGAGAAAATTCCTTGTCCGACACGGGATCGAAATCTCCCGGGCGGCCATTCAGCAGATACTCCGCGAACCCCCGCCACCGCCGCTTGCACCACCGGACGAACCCAAAGCACCACAAGAAAAACCGATCGAACAGAAGGCCCCCCAGCCAATCAAGCCCTATGGGCCGCTTGCTCCGGAGGCAAAAAATGAAGTGTGGCATTTGGACCTGACCACGATCCGCATCTTTTGGGCGAGGTTCACGGTCGCGGCCCTGATGGACGGCAAGACGCGCAAATGCCTGGCGCTCGACCTGTTCGCCGCCGTGCCGGGAACCGAAGAACTGTTGGCGATGGTCGAGGCGACGGCGAACAAACACGGGAAGCCCGGCATGGTACTCACTGACCGGGGCGGGCAGTTCCAAACGTCATTTTCTCAGGGGTTGCTCGACCTCGGGATCGACCACTTCCTTGGCCGCCTGCGGCGACCGCAGTTCAACGGGAAGTTGGAGCGGATGTTCAGGACGCTGAAGTTCGCATTCCGCAACCGGCTGGTCTGGTTCCCGCACGAATACGCAAAGCTGCAAGAGCAACTCGATGCTTGGCGCGCGTGGTACAACGGCGAGCGTCCGCATCAGGCGCTGGGGAACTTGACGCCAGACGAGGCTTGGCGCGGGGTGAATCTGCCCCAAGCGATCTCCTATCGGGCCAACGATTACCACCAGCCGGAGATCCGGCTATCGCGACATGACCTCGGCAGGCTGGTCTGCTGCCCGGTCATTCATGCGGAGGTTCGGATCGCGGCTTGAAGGTATTTTTTTGTCAAAGAGCTTGGGTCAAGAACCGGCAGAATCAAAGTCATGCCCCGACAAAATGGCGGGTGCGATGGTTTTGAGATGGGAGTAGTCAGGGGTTGGATTGTTTTTTTGTGTCGCCCTTAGATGGGCTGGGAGGGGATGTCATGGGCTTGGCCACTACAGGG
>CAZKVP010000140.1:0-3949 GCA_964556215.1 uncultured Phycisphaeraceae bacterium | reverse complement strand
TGCAAATACGCCACAAAATCCGTCACCTTGGGCGCCAGCACATTGGTGCGGCGGAATTGCAGGAGTTTCGGGAAGGCCGCCAAATCCTTTTCCATCCGCGCGTCCGCTTCGGCCCGGCCAATGATGCGCACCGGTTGAAAATGATGGCGAAGTTGCGCCAAAGCATCCGCCGGCAAGGTGCCATCATCATGCACGCAAAGCGCGTACTTGCGTTTGGATGCTGCATAAAAACTCTTGAGCGCCCACATCAGGTTCAGCCAGTCTCCGGCGGAGGTCATCACATGGATTTCCGCCCGCATGTCGGTCAAACCCACGCAGGGCGGCGAGCGCAAAATGCGCGGGCGCACCACATCCCGGTACCACGCGGCCCTAAGGCCGAGGGTGCGGTATTGGTTGAATTTCAGGAGCAGGCGGCCAGGGAGGGACATAAAAAAATTAAGGGGTTAAATCGTACAACCCATACGCCTCCCGCCGCTGCTTGGTCAACCATTTGGCATGGATGATTTTCTTCAAAAAGACTTTCTTGCTGTGCCAACCGCGAAGGGAAAAACCGCTGTCATTCTCGCCGGTCCCCACATTGTAGACCGCCCCCACAAAGGGCAGGGGCGCAAGCGGCCTCCCGTGTGTGCGGCAAAAATCACCGATCACACCGTGGCCATTTTCCAAAATGAAGTATGAACCGCCGGAATACATGTCCGACGGAAAATCGTGTTCCTCCAGCCGCACGATGGCCGAAGTGCCGCACACCCGGTCAAATTGCTTTCTGGCGTAAACCCAGGACCGCCCCTCATCGCGCACATACCCTGATTCAAACAACCAACCGTTCTCATGCGGATGAGCCGCCGCAAATTCAGCCAATCCGCGATGCACGCAATCATCGGCATCCATCACCATCACATGTGCCGGGGCATACTCTCGTGCCGCGACCAACCCACGCCGGATTTTGGCCCATTTGTCGCGCATCCGCGATGGCGTATTGGCTTCCGGCAATGGGAAGTCCTCTTCAATCACCGTTAGATTTGGGTGATCAAAGGCAATTTTAGGCCGCTCATTGCACACCAAGAAAACCCTGAATGCATCGCCAGTCTGGGCGCAAATGGAGCGTAATGTGCGCTCCCACAAACGCGACACCAAACTCCAATCTTTGGAGGCTTGGGGACTTTGCAGGGCAATGACGAAAAGAAGCATAAGAATGGAGTAAAAAGATGCGTCCGTCATTATCCCAAAAGTCCGCCGCTATAGAAGTCGGCCGCGCATACCCTGTGCCCCCAACACATTGGGATGTCCCACCACAAACGCCGCCAACCGCAGCCAACGCCTGATCCGTCCCTCTCCCGCCGCCACCGATTGGTCCGCCAACTCCCGAAACGGGCCGTCGTACAGCCACATGGCCTGCAAGCGCCGCCGATCGGCAGGCGCAAGTGGCACGGCGGCATCCCACAGAAAGGGGCGCACCACGGCCCGCAATTCGTCCGCCGCCTTCTGCGACATGCCGGACTTTTGCGCGGCGTGGAAGCGGAAACACACCACTTCAAGATCCAGCGGGACCACCTTCGCCCCGGCCAGAATGGCGCGCAGCCAATATTCGTAATCCATCACCAGATGCAACGACTCGTTAAACGGGCCGACCTTTTGCGCCAAGGCACGCGACCAAAACACCTCCGGCTGGACGAACTGCCGCTGCTGCCACCATACGCCCCACAGGTCGAGAATCTCCGCCACCGTTTGGATATTGCCAAACTGCACATCGCGCCGGATGCCGTCTTCTTCCGTCCGCACACAGCGGCCATGCAACAGACCCGTTTCTGGATGCGCCGCGAAATGCTCGCCCACCGCCTGCAAGCTACCGGGCAAATACCAGTCATCGCTGTTGAGGTAGGCGTAAACATCACCCGTGGCACGGGCAAATCCTTTGTTGATGGCATGGGTCTGCCCGCGATCCTTTTCGCTCGCCCAACCGGTCAAGTGCTTTTCGTACTTCTTCAAAATCTCCACCGTGCCATCGGTCGAGCCGCCATCCATTACAAAGTATTCAAGGTTGGGATAGCCTTGGTCCAGCACCGAACAGATCGTCTGCTCGATGAATTGCGCTTGGTTGAAGGATGGAGTGACGATGGAAATGCGGGGCAAGGTCATCCGCGACCGCCTTTCAATATTTTTTTCATCCGCCGCTTGAACCGCCCCCAGCGCGTCGCGCCCACCCAATGCAGCGCCTGCATAAAGCGCTGATGATCGGCTTTTACTTCCACGCGGCGGGCCGCCGCGTCTACTTTTTTGAGCAGCCCCGCCAACCGCCGCTTGTATTCCGAAAAATCCACCTTGAATAGGCGCAAGTTTTCTGCGGAAAGGTCTAGCGACCCCGGCGTCGCCCAATCCGTCGCAAAACTGCCCATCGGCACTTTAGAGAGCAGGTCAAAGCCCAACTGGCCGTGCATCTTGCGCACACGCTCCAGCGCACTGGCCTGTGGCGCGGTACGCTCCCACGCTTGCATGTAATCTGCCAATGGCACCGTGAAAAAGTAAGGGCAATGCGAAGAAGGGTGCGCCTGATGCCCCGGGGTGCCGGAGTAAGTCAACGCCCGCAGCATGCTGCCAAAATCAAAGGTGCGCAGGCCCGTCTGCGCCGCCAATTCTTGGCAAATGATTTTGGCACCGGTGGCCAGGGCAATGAATACCGTGTGTGCACCATGCTCTTGCGCTTGGCGCCGGATGTCGGCCAAGATCAGGTCCAGATTTTCAGCGTAGTTTCGCCCGCCTTCACGCACGCCGATGAACACCGGCTCGCTGCCGGGCGGGAAGAACCGTTCCGCCGCCTTGCGGTAGCCGGGCTGCTCCCACAATTCCGCCAAAAGCGGCGCTTCAGCGCCAACAAACAGGCATTTGTGGCGGGTGACATAGGCCGGCATCTCATAGGCCACCCACTCGTAGAAAATCATGGAAACTTGCGCCGTCGGATTGCCTTCTGCCGCATCCGCCCGCTTCAAGTCGCGCAACTTCGGCAGGTTTTCCCGGCAATAATCCTGCCGGTCATATTTGTCCAGATAACCGCAAGCACTGAATGATTGCATCATCCGGCCGAACTGATCCGGCCGCAATCCGGCCACGCAATAAGCTTGGCGCAAGGCTTTGGGGTCTTCGGCATACGAAAACTTGCGCCATTGGTCCAGATTGTCTTCCTGCGCCAACAGCGCCCAAGCCAACTCGCCATCGCCAAAGCGCAAATAAGAAAAGCCCGGATGCGCTTCCAGCAAAGAAGTCAACCGTGCGGCTTCGGCACGGCGGGCGGCGGCTTCTTCGGGAGTGAATAAACGGGGATCCATCAGCGCATTCTCCTTGAGAATGCGCCGCCAAGCCAACGCAGTACCACAAGAGGCGACTCCCGGGCAAACACCACCTCCGCCAACCGGTGCATGAACCGCAGGCGAAAGGAACCTTGGGCCAATTCCAATCGCCCAACCGCCAACAGGCGGTAAGCCAAGATTAAAATCGCGGGGCGGACCGCGAGCATTCTTGCTCGCAATCCATTCCAGCATCCACAGCCTTGCGAGCAGGAATGCTCGCGGTCCGCCCAGGCCTCCACCCCGGCCAACGCCTTGGCATACGCCAGCGCCGCCGGCTTGGGGAAGGCCATCCAACTGTTGGGGGTGCCCCATGGCTTGGTGGTGCCCGCATAATGAAACAACTTGGGCTGCGCCAATTCCGGCGAAGCCCAGATGGAAACGGGCACAATGCCGCCGGCTCCCCCCACAAAGGCCTGGGCATTCCATGCCAGGGGAATTTTCATCCACCGGCCCGCGAACACGCTATTGAGCAACCCTTGGTCATAAAACGGCACCGGTACCCCACGCCGCTTGTGGTCCATGAATACCGCCACCAATTGCGCCGTGACCCCCTCTCGTCGCCAAGCAGCCACCGGCACCACCAACACGCCGGCATTCAGGCCGTCCTC
>CAZKVP010000139.1:0-3988 GCA_964556215.1 uncultured Phycisphaeraceae bacterium | reverse complement strand
ACATGCAGGCCCAGGACATCGCGTATTCCGGGTTGGTCTTCGACCTCAAACGGCCAACCGTTTCGGAGTTCCGCGTGTTGGACGGCGCGCCGGGATGGAATCTCATCCAAATCGTCGAAGGCTCCACCTATTCCTTTAAGGACGGCAAATTCGCCTGGACGGGCGATATCGGCACCGGTGCGTTCATGGTCCAACAGGCGATTCCGGAGCAAGGCCGTTGCTGGCGCCTTGGGATCAACTGGAATCCCTTCACCATTGCGCAATCCGTGGAGGATTTGGGCGGCGGAAAATTCAAACTCAATTTCAAGAACAACTACCGCCTCCAGACCGGGGAGCAATTCCAATTCCGCTGCATCCGGCGCGACAGCGTCGGCATCCACAACGCCCGCAGCAAGGACATCGTGTTCCGGGATTGCGACTTCTACGCCCTGACCAACATGGGCTTCGTCAGCCAATTCACCGAAAACATCGCCTATCGGCGGGTGAATGTCGCCCCGCCCAAGGGGACATTGCGCACCTGCCCGGCCTGGGGCGACATCTTCCAGTTCTCCAATTGCAAGGGCGACATCCTGGTGGATTCCTGCCGCCTGTCGGGCATGCAGGACGACGCCATCAACTGCCACGGCACCCACCTGCGCATCATCGGCAAGCCGGCGGACAACCAACTGCAATTGCGCTACATGCAGCCGCAGACCTACGGCTTCCAGCCGTACATCGCCGGCGACGAAATCGCCGTCATCAACCACGCCAATCTGCGCGAATACGACGGCAACCTGCGGCGCAAGGTGACGGACTGCACCCAGACGGACAAGGAAGGCCGGGAATGGCGCATCACCCTCGACGGTCCGGCGCCGACCTTCAACGCCAACGATGTGGTGGACAACATCACCTGGTATCCCAACCTCACCGCGACCCACAATCATGTCAGCATGGATCCGGTGCGCGGCTTCCTGCTCACCACCCGCGGCAAGGTGCTGGTGGATAACAACACCTTTTGGCGCTGCGCCATGCCCGGCATCCTGCTTGAGGACGACGCCGAAGGCTGGTTCGAGTCCGGTCCGGTGCGCGACATGACCATCCGCAACAACAACTTCGTCGGTTGCGGCATTTCAATCGACCCGCAGACGCATTCACGCAAGCCGGAGGAGCCGGTGCATGAAAACATCCGCATCGAAGGCAATTTCTTCAACGGCGGCGGGGTGGGTGCCAACAATGTCAAAGGTCTGACCATCATCAACAACTGCTCGCCCGGCGGCAAGGTGGGGCTGAACATCGGCCCTTCCTGCACGGAGGTGAAGGTGGAAGACAATGACCTGGTGGCGCAGGAATGACCGCAGTCTGTGCAGCCCGTCTCCACTCCTTGGCTTTTTTCGGCCTTCGGTTCGCTTGGGTGGAAATCCCCCCATTCCAGAACAAACCATGAAACGTCTTTCCCCGCCTCTGACCAGAATTTCCCCATGAAACGCATCCTTCTTCCGGCCATCGTCCTTCTTCTTGCCGCTTGCGCCGGATTTGGCTCCAGGGCCGATGCCACGCCCTATGTTGAAATTCCCGCCCAATCCTCCCAGCCGCTCCCGGCGGAGGCCGATGCCACCGGTACGCCGCCCAACCGTCCGGCACGGGTCGAGTGGGATGCCGCCTCCGGCAACCTGCGCTTGACCTACCGGGGCCGTGTCATCTTTCAAGGCCAAATCACGGGGGGCCCTGCGCAACTGGTGAACACCCTGGATCCCAAACGCCGCCCGGCGCGATTGGTGGACACCGCCCAAACGGGGCGCAGGGATATTGATCAGCGGCTGATTTTTTCCGGCAAGAACCTCACCCTTTCGGCCTCCGCGCACGGCAGCGGGCAGATGCTGGCCGCCGAAACCAGCGGCAGGGCGCAAAAAAAATTCCCGATGGTGCGCACCAGCCACGGCATGAGCGCCAACCTGCGCAACAACGCCGTCTACGACCGAAAATGGGATTGGGAACTCGCCGCCGAGGCCGGGGCCGCCCGCATCGCGCCGGAAAATGAAACCGACGCGGCCCGCGATTTTTCCTTCATCGTTTCCGGCGACACCATCGAACTGGCATTCCGCCCGCGCTTCTACCAGAAGCACAAGGGCATCGCCTTCTTCGAGCCGTGGACCTACCGGGTGCGGGAGGACTCCATCACCGGTTGGAATTCCTGGTGGGCCTTCATGCGCGGCTTTTCACAGAAGGATTGCGACGCCCTGCTGGCGGTCTGGAAGGAGAAGCACATGGCCGACTACGGCTACCGCTTCATCCAGATCGACGACTGCTACCAGGACGACTTGCGCCCGGGGGCGAAGTACCCGCAGTATCCCGCGACGGTGGCCAAATCCTCCGTCTACCACTGCCGCGGCCCGGAAACCTGGCTTGACTGGCGCAAAGACACCTTCCCCGGCGGCAAAGAGCGGTTTGTGGCCGCCTGCAAGGGGGCGGGCTTCGAGCCGGGCATCTGGATCGGCAATTATTTCACCGGCGAGGTCATCGGAAAGCATCCCGACTGGTTCATCCAAGATGCCAAGGGCAACCCTTTCGCGGCGCCCTGGGCCTCCTGCGGCGTCGACGCCACCAACAAGGAGGCGATGGACGCGCTGGTGCGGCCGACCTTCCGCGGCGCCCGCCAAGCCGGCTTTTCCTACATCAAACTCGATGTGATGCGCCATTACCTCTACGACTTGCTCAACCACAACGTTGAATTCTGCAAAAGCCGCGGGGTGACGCCGGGCCAGATGTACCGCAAGTACCTGTCGGCCGTGCGCGAAGAAGCCGGCCCGGACACCTTCATCCTTTCATGCTGGGGCGTTCTTCCCGAATCGGTCGGCCTGGCCGACGCCTGCCGCATCGGCAGCGATGGCTACGGCCCCGCTTCGATGCAGCAATACAACTCGTGGAACGGCATCGTGTGGCGCAACGACCCGGACCATTGCGATGTGTCCCCCCATTTCCGGCCGGCTGAAACTGGAAATGTCACCAAAACCGAAAAGGTGGTGCCCACCGACAACGACACCATCATCCGCCCCGCCCTCGCCTCGATTTCCGGCAGCATGCTGATGCTGTCCGACCGGCCGGTGGTCTACCGCGACGACCGCAACATCGAAGGGGCCAGGCGCTCCTCGCCCGTCTTGTTCAGCGTGCCGGGGCAACTCTACGATTTCGACGCGCGGCATTCGGCCACCGTCGCCACGACGGCGCGCGAAAGCATCACATCCGGCGCGAGCCCGGCCCCCTGCGACGCCGACCAGGGTGGCGCAGTGTGCCCGTGGTGGCTCAATGAATTCAACATCAGGGGCGTCGGCCATTGGAATGTCCTGCACCGCGTGAATTGGGGCGGCCCGTCGCCGGCGATCAAGGTATCCTTCACCGACATCGGCTTGGAATCCGATCGCGACTACCTCGTTTACGAGTTCTGGACCGGGACCTTCCTTGGCGTCAAGCGCGGCACGCTGGAATTGCCCGCCGCCGCGGCAAAGGAATTGCGCTCCTACGCGCTGCGTCCGTTGGAAAATCATCCACAGATCGTCTCGACCAACCGCCATTTGTCGCAAGGTGGCGCGGATTTGATCGAGATCAATTGGAAGGGCCGCGTGCTTTCCGGCCGCAGTCGGGTCGTGCAAGGCGACCGCTACGAATTGGCGGTCCATGCGCCGGATGGGTTTACCTGCCGCGGGGCAACTTTTGCCGGCCGCGCCGCACAGGTGAAGACGGAAGGAGCGCTGGCGCGCGTCGCTTTCACGCCCGAAACCACCGGAGACGTGGGTTGGTCGGTGTCCTTTGAATAAGACTGCCCCCCTGCCCCTTCCTTTTTCCAGAATTTCCCCATGAAGCCCATCTTTCTCCCCGCCATCCTCCTTCTTCTGGCCGCCTGCGCCTCCGGTCTTTCCGCCGCGGGGCAGGCGCAACTGGCCCAGGTCGCCGGAACCCCCTATCCCGACGCAGCCAAGCGCGTGCCTTCGCCCGGCCACACCACCTATTTCGT
>CAZKVP010000138.1:0-4154 GCA_964556215.1 uncultured Phycisphaeraceae bacterium | reverse complement strand
CGCGCTCCTGATCCCACGCATCCAATTTTTCCTGCGGCAGGCTGTCTGCCAAACGAAAAGTGACGGCATAGGTGGCGCCCGATAATTCCCAATGCGGCAGGCGTCCCGCAGCGCGGCGATGAATGGTGCCCAGTTCCCACTGGTGCGCGGCCAACAATGCTTCACAGGAAGTGAAAATCATGGGGCCAGTTTACCGGGAGGGCAGGCTTCAGCACTGGGAGGGCGGACTTTAGTCTGCCAAACAAAATCGCGGCTCAACGCCGCGATTTTTAATAGAAATGGAATAAGGCAATGTCTTGGCGCCAACCTTTCATTGCTGCGGGCATCGAGCCCGCAGCAATGAAGGCAGACTAAAGTCCGCCCTCCCAGTGACTCCCAGTTATTTCACCAGCGCACTGCCCAACGCCCGACCATCGCGCTCGGCGGTCACGCTTTCAAGGAATGCGTCCAGCGCAATGGCGCCGAGCTCACCGCCGCTCCTGTGGCGCACGCTCACGGTGCGGGCTTCGGCATCCTTGCCGCCGACCACCAGCATGTAGGGCACCTTTTCATCCTGGGCCACCTTGATCTTGCCGCCGATGCGGTCGTTGCTTTCGTCCAGCGTCACGCGGAAGTGGCGCGCCTTGAGGGCCGCCTCCACTTCCTTGGCGTAGCCGATGAATTTTTCAGAGATCGGCAGGATGCGCACCTGCTCGGGCGAGAGCCACAGCGGGAAGGCGGCGGCGAAGTGCTCGATGAG
The DNA here is from genome assembly GCA_964556215.1 of uncultured Phycisphaeraceae bacterium. Lineage (GTDB taxonomy): Bacteria > Planctomycetota > Phycisphaerae > Phycisphaerales > Phycisphaeraceae > CANIYR01. Next base: position 3,415 of record CAZKVP010000138.1, on the reverse strand, counting down.
CACGCCGACGAAACGCTCCATCGAACCGAAGGGCGCACGGTGCACCATGATCGGCACATGGGCGGTGTTGTCGGCACCGGTATATTCCAACTTGAAGCGGCGGGGCAGCTGGTAGTCCACCTGCACGGTGCCCAACTGCCACTCGCGGCCGACGCAGTCCTTGACCACAAAGTCGATCTTGGGGCCGTAGAAGGCCGCCTCGCCCGGCTCGGCGCTGTAGGGAACGCCCAGCGATTTGGCTGCGTCCAAACAGGCTTTTTCCGCCGCGTCCCACTGTGCCACGTCGCCGACGAATTTGGTGGAGTCGGGATCGCGCAGGCCCACGCGCACGCGGTAATCGCTCATGCCCAGCGTGTTGAACACGATCTTGACCAGGTCAAGGCAGCCCTGCACTTCGGCGCCCAAAGTCTCGGGCGTGACGAACAAATGCGCGTCGTCCTGGGTGAAGCCGCGCACGCGGGTCATGCCGCCCAATTCGCCGGACTGCTCAAAGCGGTACACCGTGCCGAATTCGGCCAGGCGCAGCGGCAGGTCGCGGTACGAGCGCTTGTCGCTGGCGTAGATGCTGATGTGGTGCGGGCAGTTCATCGGCTTCAAGAGGTAGCCATCCAACTGGCCGTTGTCGAGCCGGTTGGCGATGTCCGAGCACGAGCAGCCTTCGTGCGCCAACTTCTCCATGTCGGACGGATCGATGATGGGGGGGAACTGGCTGTCTTTGTAATAGGGGAAGTGGCCGCTGGTGCGGTACAGCTCCAACTTGCCGATGTGCGGGGTGAACACATGGTGGTAGCCCTGGCGCTCCAGGTGTTCGCTGATGAATTTCTGCAATTCCAAACGCAACGCGGCGCCCTTGGGCTTCCACAAAATCAGGCCCTGGCCCACGCGCTCGTCGATGCAGAACAGGCCGTGCTGACGGCCGAGCACGCGGTGGTCGCGGGCGCGGGCTTCTTCCTGCATCTTCAAATACGCATCGAGCTCGGCCTGGGTGAAGAAGGCCGTGCCGTACACGCGCTGGAAGCGGTCGCTGGTCACATCGCCATGCCAGTGCGAAGAGGCGACCGACATCACCTTGAGGCCGCCGATCAGGCCGGTGGCGGGGAGGTGCGGGCCTTGGCAGAGGTCTTCGAAGTTCTGCTCCGGCGTGCCGGTGGCGTACCACGAGAGCACGGTCGCACCGCCGGAGATGGCGCGCTGCGCATTGTCCATCTTGTATTTGTTGTTCTCGGTGGCCAGGCGCGCCAAACCATCGGTCACATTCTTTTCAAAACGAGTGAGCGGCCGATTCTGTGCCACGATCTTCTTCATCTCTTCTTCGATCTTGCCGAAGTCATCCGACGAGATCGGCGTCTCCAACGCCATGTCGTAATAGAAATTATTTTCCAGCGCCGGGCCGTAAGCCAGTTGCGCCGTCGGATGCAAACGCAGAATCGCCTCGGCCATCACATGGGCGCAAGTGTGGCGCAGCAGGAACAGCGCATCGGCCTTGTGCTTGTCATCGCGGTAGGTGGTGGTGCCGTCCTTGCCGATCTTGGGCAAAGTGACGATGCCCAGCGTGCAGTCGCCCGGCAGGGGGCGGTGCAGGTCGTAGAGTTGCGCTTCCTTCGCGCCGGCGGCGGTCACCCGCGCGCCGATCGAAGCCTTGGCCAGGCCGGCGCCGATGGACGAGGCCACCGTGAAAGCCGAGGAGCCGGCGGGAAGGTCGAGCGTTTTGCCGTCGGGGAGCGTGATGAGCATGGGGGAGGGGGGCGTAAAAAAAGGAGCACTGCCAAAACAAGGAATAAGGGGGCGGATTTTACGGGGCTTGCCGGTTCGGGGCCGGGGGATAGAAGCGCGGATACGGGGTAAGGCTTGAGGCTGGAACAAAGTAGACGCGGCGGCCCGCCGCGTTCGGGAACCCTTGGAACAAACTCCGGCCGCTGGATTTCCGGTGCACGGGGTGAGCCCATGTTGATTCCGCATTGCCAATGGACGCGGCGAGCCGCCGCGTCTACATTTGGGGTTGTCCAAAACTAGGTCTGTCCCTATAATTTAGTTGACATCTAACCCCTTTTTAATCCATCACTCACCATGCGTTCATCCCGCCAAAGCCAACTGGCTGCCGCCCCGCCGCTGCGCTGCTTCCACCTGTGGAGTCGGATGGCGCCGGACTTGGCGTTGCTCGGTGGTGAGGAGTTGAAAATCTACGCGCAAAAATTGCTGAAGCGGCTGACGCAAAACTACGCGGTCAAGGTGCAGGCATTTGCGTTGGAGGCGGATGAGTTCCACTTGGTGGTGCAGTGGACGCCGGCGGAGGTTGGTCTGTGGAGCGATGAAGAGGCCAAGCGGCGGTGGTTGTTGGTGCATCCGCAAAAGGAATTCACAGACCCAAACCAAGCGCCCACAGCGGGCGGGCCCAGAGTTCCCACCCCGCGCGAAATCCGCTTGAAATTGGGCAGTTTGTCGATGTTCATGAAGCAGTTCAAGCAGATGCTGGCGCAGAAAATAAACCGCGAGAAAGGGCGTCACGGTTCGATCTGGGGCGAGCGGTTTCACTTGGCTCCGCTGGCGGACGCAGGCGCGGTGGCGGGCGCGATGGCCTTCGTCGATTTGCGCCAAGTCGTGGTGAGCGCCGGCACGCGGCCGGAGGAAATGCCCTTCACCGGCTTGCATGCCCGGGTGGCGAATTTCAAGGGTGCGCTTGGTCTGCCGCCCTACGGCCCACTCGGCACGCCCGATGGCGATATGAAGTTTTTGCCGGCGGAAGTCACGGCGGAGCTGCGCGTGGAAGAAGTGGCGGAAATGCCGGAAAATCCGCCGCCAAATGGCGATCCGGTGACGATGACCGATCCACTCTCCGGCGCGGTCCCGGTGCCAGGCGGGTTGCCGGAGATGCCGGGCTACATAAACCCCCCGATGGACGGCATGGGCATGAATCTGATGTCACCGCCACCGGTGATGATGCCGCCTGCTACGCCCATACCCATGCCTGAAATCACCGGCGGCGGCAGCCCCGCGCTGGCAGGCGCGCTGTGGAGCGGCGAGTTCAATCTGCCGTGGTTCTCGCTGCGCAAATACCTCAAACTGCTTGATGCGCTGGTGGGTCAGGCCAAGGCTTGGCCACATCTGCCGGTGGGTGCGCCGGGGCGGGCGTTGGCACCGGTGACACCGGGATGGGACGGTACGGTGGCAACCCTGTTGGCCGCATTGGGCCTAAGCGCCGCCGCCTTTGAAGCCCAATGGCAACGGTTGGCCACCTTGCGGGGGTAGCCCGCCCCATTTGCCCCAAAAGCCGGCCTTGCCTACAATCCCCACCCCTCCCTGCGGAGGCAAACCGGGCAGTTAGCTCAGTTGGCTAGAGCGCATCGTTGACATCGATGAGGTCACTGGTTCGAGTCCAGTACCGCCCATAAAGAACCCGCCAAACGGCGGGTTTTTT
>CAZKVP010000137.1:0-4426 GCA_964556215.1 uncultured Phycisphaeraceae bacterium | reverse complement strand
AAGACGGCGGGGATCGTGGCGTGGCCGGTGGAGGCTAGGGAGGGCATGGAGGGATCGTAGGACGGAAAAACAAAAAATTGTTTTTGAATTTTTGCATCCGCGCCCTTACACTGCGACCCACGCCACATTAAACCCCCCACCGCGCCGTACAGGTTTCGCCCCGTTTTTCCGGGCCGAAAGAGTCAAAAGCAACCGTTTCTCCAATCCGACACTTTGTTCGCGCCCTGCGGTTTGTTCCGCATCCGCGACGCGCTTTGCCGCCTCTTTTTCGTCCGCGTGACGAAGGGCGCGGAGTTTGTTTTTCATCATCCGTTTTTTTCATCTCCTCTTTTCAAGGGCGCTTTCATGCCGCACCGCTTTCCCCGTCACCGCCACCGTTTTCCTGTTTTTCAACCCGACCCCCTTTTGAGTTTTTCCCATGGACACTTCCATTCTTCTGCGTCAGTTTGACCGCATCGGCGCGCGCGCCCGCGTGTCGGAGGACGCCCGTCCGCAGGCGCGGCCGGTCTCCCTTGACATCGGCCGCGACCGCCACGGCGAGTTCTTCAGTCTGCGCCTCAATCCCCGCCGCCTGCGCCGCCTCGACGCGGTGGATGCGCGGCCCGACATGCGGCACCTGCTGCTGTTGGCCGACTTCCTGCCCGGTCCGCCCTCGGTGGACATGCGGCCCGCGTGGCTGCAACGGAGCATTCCGCGCGAACTCCCGCCGCCGGACGAAGGCGGCAAATCCAAGTTTCTCTGCGGCCACGACGAACGCCACTGGTTCGTCGCCGCAGTGCCCGAGGCGGCCAGCGCCCAAGGCGTGAAGGCCGCGATGGAGGCGCTGATGCCCGCCGAAGTGCGCGAGGCCGTGGCCCGCGCCGGCGTGGATGGCAAACATCGCCTGCGCCGCCGCAACGGGGCCTTCCGCCGCCAGGGCGAATGGTTCTTCGTGCCCGCGCCCGCGTTCGCGCCCGATGCCGACCTCATTCTGCGCGCCGAGCCCATGGCCCGCCCCGGCGGCAAGCCGCACACCGTGGACGAACTGGTCCGCCTGGGCGGCGAGACGGTGTATGTGCACGACCAGGTCGCGCCAGCCGGCTTCTCGGTGAGCGAGCATGTGGCCTGGCAGCGGGCCAACCCCGACCGCCGCGACGTGCAGTGGCGGGTCATGCGCCGCAACCCCACGGTCTTCGTGCGCGGCCGCGTGCGCCACCTGGATCACGCCACCCTCACCCTGCAAGGCTGGCACCGCGTGTTCATGAACACCGAAAGCCAGGCCAAGGCCATGCGCCATGTGGCGTTCTTGGATTGATTCCTTTCCCCTTCTTTGCCGCGCGCGGAAACGCGCGCGGCAGACTTCCCCTTTTCCCATCGCTTCCCTTTTGAGTTCCCGTCATGAAAGCCCGCCAAATCGAAAACCTCGGCATCCCCCATGACCTGGCCAAGCCGGCCAAGTGGGCGGCCGCCGCCGCGCGCGAAGCCGGCCGCGACCGCCTGCATGTCGCCGCCTGTTTTGAAAAACTGCTCTCCACCCCCGCCGAGCTGGCGGAGGATCCGCATTTCGGCGACATCGCCCGCGAGATGGCCCTGCGCGAAAAACTCGGCGCCGCCGCGCGCATCGAGGCTGCGCCGATTCTGGCGCCGGTGCCCTTCCGCCATTGGGGCGACGACATCGAAGCCGAAGCAAAAGCGCAAATGGAACGCGCCTGCCGGTTGCCGGTGGCCTTTGCCGGCGCGCTGATGCCCGATGCCCATGTGGGCTACGGCCTGCCGATTGGCGGCGTGCTGGCGACCCGCAACGCGGTCATCCCCTACGCCGTCGGCGTGGACATCGCCTGCCGCATGAAACTTTCCATCCTCGACCTGCCCGCGCATTGGCTCGATGACCGCGGCGGCCGCCGCGATCTTTTGCGCCGCGCGTTGGAAGCGGAAACGCGCTTCGGCATGGGGGCCTCGTTCCGCGCCAAAGGCGGCGGGAAAAACGCCGGCGCCCACTTGCGCTCCCACGAAGTGCTGGACGAGGATTGGTCGGTCTCCCCCATCACCCGCAAGAACCGCGAGAAGGCTGCCGACCAACTCGGCACCAGCGGCTCGGGCAACCATTTCGTGGAGTTCGGCCTGCTGACCGCTCCCGCCGAACACGCGGCCGCGCTGGGTCTGGCCGAAGGCGGCGAATACATCGCGCTGCTCTCGCACTCCGGCTCGCGCGGCCCGGGTGCGGCGGTGTGCGACCACTATGCGCGCCTGGCCTCGGCGCTGCATCCGCAGTTGCCGCCGGAATTGCGCCATTTGGCCTGGCTGGATCTCGCCTCCGACGACGGCCGCGAATACTGGGCTGCGATGGAACTGATGGGCCGCTTCGCCGCGGCCAACCACGCGTGCATCCACCGCGCAATCGCCAAAAACCTCAAGGCGCAAGTGCTCTCCTCCATCGAGAACCATCACAACTTCGCATGGAAGGAAACCCACCCCGATCCCGTCACCGGAACGCCGACCGAAGTGGTGGTGCACCGCAAGGGCGCGACGCCCGCCGGCGAAGGCGCGCTGGGCATCATCCCCGGTTCGATGGCCACGCCGGGCTTCGTGGTGCGCGGCAAAAACGGCGCGCAGTCGCTGGCCTCCGCCAGCCACGGTGCGGGCCGGCGCATGAGCCGCACCAAGGCCCGCGAGACCTACCGCTGGGGCCACATCAAACCCGAGTTGGAAAAACGCGGCGTCGAAGTGCTGTCGGCCGGCGTGGACGAAAACCCGTTCGTCTACAAGGACATTGAAGAGGTGATGGCGGCGCAGGCGGACCTGGTGGAGACGCTGGCCAGGTTTGATCCGAAATTGGTGAAGATGGCGGAGGAGGGGGAGAAGGCGGAGGATTGATTGCCCGGCGTTCTGCTCTCCCTTACCATTCCCGCAACAACGAGGTTCCCCATGCAACACAACACCCCCCTGCTTTCATCCGCCTTCTTGGTCCGCTAACCCGGACCGAGCCTTTTTATCATGAGGTTTGGCCCGGGTCTTCCCGCGTCCGCTTTGGCGTCCACCGCCAGCGCGTGTTGTTTTGCACCTCTTTTTCCCAAACATGAAATCCAACCATTCCTGGTCCGGCCTGTGCGCCGGCCTGCGTGAAGGCGATGGCCTTGACGCTTTTCGCAAAGAGGCCGCCTCTCGAGGCGGCAATCAAAAATCAGTGAACCGCCATTTGCAACGCTTTGCCGGCCAAGCGCGGCGGGCGCTGTCCCTGTCCTTGGCGGATTGCACCGATCCGCGGCTTCGCTGTTTCCATATCCATGAAGTGGCGCTTGAACCCGGCGGCGCGCTGCTGGTGTCGGTGCGCGGGCCTTGCGACGAATGGCCCGAGGCTATGCTTGCTTTTGAAGCATGCACGGGCCGTCTGCGCGCCGATTTGGCGCGGCTGGTTCCCAGCAAGCAGGTGCCGCGCCTGCAATTCCAATTCCATCCGGAAGAGAAAGGAGGCCATGATGAGGAATGATGCTCCACCCGTTTCTTTTCACTCCTGGTGCCATCCCCTGCCGGACGACGATGCCCGCGACCAAGCGGCGCAATTGCGCCGGCTCCAGGATGCCGCGCAACTGGCCGTGATGCCCGATGCCCATGCCGGCGCGCTCACCTGCAACGGTGTGGCGCTGGCCACCCGCGTTTTGCTTTACCCGCAGGCCGTGGGAAGCGACATGGGCTGTGGTTATCTTTGGATCGCCCTTGACGGATCCGCCGACGCGTTGGCCCGAAGCGGCGAGGCGCTATTGGAGGCCATCGGTCGAAGCGTGCCGATCCTGCGCCATCCCCGGCCGCTGGCGGAACACTTGCGCCTGCCGCATGCATCCGACCCCGCGCTTGACCGCGTACTCAAGCGCGAGGGCCTGTTGGAATTGGGCACTTTGGGGCGCGGCAATCACTTCATCGAGTTGCAACGCGATGCGCATGACGGCCGTTGCTGGTTGCTGGTTCATTCCGGTTCGCGTGTGCTGGGGCAGGCGTTCTTCGCTCATCATCTGGGCCGCGCGCATGGCGCAAGTGAAGGGCTCTCTTTTTTACGGGCCGACACGCCGGAAGGAAAGGCCTTTCTGCATGACCACCACTTGGCGCGGGCTTTCGCGCGCCTCAACCGCACGCGCATGGCGCAGACCGTTTTGCGCGAAGTATTCCGGCTGTGCGGATTGCGCCCCGACCTGTCCACCTTGCGCCACAGCGACCACAACCATGTGGCGCGCGAGCGCATCGGCGGCGAGTGGCTATGGGTTCACCGCAAGGGCGCTTCGCGCGCGGAGGCTGGACGGGCGCAAGTGATTCCCGGCTCCATGGGGACGGCCACCTTCCATGTGCTCGGGCGTGGAGAGGTGCTCGGCCTCAATTCCTGCGCGCATGGCGGCGGCCGCTTGCTGGCGCGCGGCGAAGCAGGGCGCAAGTTGCGCCTTGGCGCACTGCGCGAAAC
>CAZKVP010000136.1:0-4444 GCA_964556215.1 uncultured Phycisphaeraceae bacterium | reverse complement strand
TCATCGCGTGGCCCAAGGTGGAGGTGAAGGCCGGCGCCACGGTGGAGGCTTGGGTGCGGGCGTACGCGCCCGAGAAAAAACAGGAAAACCAGCCTTAAGACGGCTTTTTCCCTCCCTCCCCAGGGGCCACCCTCATTTCGGCGGCCTGGGATGGTGCCCGAAAGCATCCCCTTGGTGTAATGGGATGAATGATATTACGTCATATCATCGTCCTTGGCTATTCTCTTAATCCACTTTCCGCGCTCAAACCCAGGAAAATACCGCTCATGCCCATCCGACGCCCAACCTGCCCACTCCTGCTTTGCGCCACCCTTGCTTTGGCCGTCGGTGCCAACGCCACGCCAAGCGCAAGCGACGCCGCCACCCCGGCCAATCAACAACCGTTCGTTTTAAGCCAGAACACCGCGCTTTTCACCACCCAATACGCCACCTTGCGCGTGGATGCCAAGGGCTTCGTCACCTCGATCCAAGCCACCGCATCCAAGAAGGAATACAGCCCGGCCGCCCACCCTTCGCCGATCCTGAGCCTGCACGAGAACGGCCAGCCCGGTGAAACGCTCCAGGCGCCGGTCTTTGCGGCCTTTGACGCGAAGAAAAACGAGATCACGTTGACCTACCCCAACGGCGCCGTGGCCGTGGTCAAGGCCGAAGCCAAAGACACCTACTTCCGTTTCCAACTCGTCTCGCTGACCCCGCGCGGCAAAGTGGACGTGGTCGTCTGGGGCCCGGTCAACACCACCATTTCCGGCAAGATCGGCGACACCATCGGCGTGGTGCGCGACCCGGATTTCGCGATCGGCATGCAGGGCCTCGACGACAACACCATTCCCGGTCCAGTGGAGGACGGCGACTGCTTCGGCATGGGCTACTACATCCATTCGCCCGATCCCAAGAAACATCCGCTGCCGCCGCATCTCAAGGAAGGCCAGTGGTTCAACATCGGTGGCGACGGCGTCAGTGACACCGCCTTCTTCTCCCATCCGGAGGAATATTTCAATTGGGTGTCCGGCAGCGGCGCGAAGTTGCGCCCCGAATTCGGCTCCACCGTGGTCCACCACGCCCGCGACCGGCGCAAGTCCTATGTCCACTTCTATTCCCTGCTGCCGGGCTTCAAGGATGCCCGCCCCCGCCACATGGTGAGCGATCCGGTGCCGGGCGTGGACTTCCTCGGTTCGGGCATCGCCCTCTACGCCTGCCCGGATTCCCGGGCGGTGGCCACGCTCGAAAAGATCTTCAAGGCCGAAGGCCTGCCCTATATCACCAACCGCGACGGCAAGTGGGTCCGCGATCCCGGCGCCCCCATGCCGTCCGTGTTCTGGCTCGGTCCGGTGGACAAGGCCATCGAATACACCAAGGCCCTCGGATTCAAGAGCATTTCGCGCGACACGGGCGCCTTCTACCCTTCGCTTGACAACAAATGGGTGGGCAAGGTCGGGTTGGCCGACGGCAAGACGCTGACTTACAAGGAATTCGGCGAGGAATGCAACAAGCAGGGCGTGATTCACGGGGGACTCCACACCCTGTGCCTGTTCCTGCAGGGGGTGCCCGACAAACCGCAGACCGTCTGCCGGGTGAAACTCGCCAAGGATGTTCCCGTGGGCGGCACCGAGATCGTGGTGGACGACAAATCGTTCCTCGACGAATTCGGCACCTGGCCGAGCTGGTACAACAACTACGCCCGCATCGGCACCGAGACGATCACCTTCAGCGGCATCAGCGAGACGCCGCCCTGGACGCTCAAGGGCGTCAAGCGCACCAAGGCGGTGGAGCACAAGGCCGGCGACGAACTCGCCAAACTCATGCAGAACTGCTACCACGGCTTCGTCCCCGACATGACGCTGATGCTCGGCTACGCCGACTACTACGCCGACCTCATGTGGCGCAACGGCATGGACACCATCAATTTCGACGGCTACGAGTGCCTGATGTACACCAACCACGGCTACTACGCCATGCGGGCGTTCAACCGCCGCCTGTTCGAGACCTACCACAAGCTGAGCGGCGGCAAGTGGCCCCTGATCACCGGCTCCAACATGTTCGCCGGCGCCTGGGAATACATGAACGTCTGCGACATCGGCGAGAGCACCCACATGTTCGATCCGCGCACCGGCATGCTGGGCATCGAAGGCAAGGACATCTGCCGGGCGTTCACCAACAACTATTTCCCGGGCACCTTCGGCATCCAGGATTGGAACGCCGGCTGGAATCTGTACGACGCGCAGGTCATCCAAGCCAAAGCCGTCGGTTGGAACGCGACCTACAACCTGAAACTCAGCCAGGCGGGGGCCGAAGCCACCGCCGAGTGGGAGGCCATTTCCAAGGCGTACCGGGCCTGGAACGCCGCCCGCGCGGCCAACGCGTTCACCGAGGGACAAAAGGAACGCCTGCGCGATCCGGCCGTCAAGTTCCACCTGGAACAGACCGGGGAATCCACCTTCGCCCTTTCCGAAATCAAGCAGACATCCATCGGGGCCAAGACGAACGACAAGGAAAACCAGGCGAACCCGTTCAAAAACACGGGAGCCGCCCAACCGCTGGATTTCGTGTTCAAACTGGCCGAACCCCACAGCAAGCCCGTCAGCGTCGAGGGGCTGACCATGACCTTGCCCGACGGCACCGTGCTGGCGCTGGACCGGAAGTTCAGCAGCAGCGAAACCATCGTCTGCAGGGATGGCAAGGTCCACCTGGTCGACGCGGCCCGCAAGCGGACCGAAATCCCGATGAAGAACGCCCCCATGCTCCCTGCGGGCGACGGCAAGTTCCTGTTGAAGACCACGGGCTCGTCGCGGACCGACAGCGGCTCGGGCATCTGGACCATCCATGTGCGGGAAAACACCCAGACGCTCGGTAAGTAATCCAAAAAATGTCGATTGCCCCCACTTCCGCGTCCCCTCCACCTCCACCTTCCCATGAAAAAAATCCTTCCTTTGGCACTTTGCCTGGCGCCATCCCTGGCTGCGTTCGCCCAACCTCTCAATCCGATTTCCCCGCCCGGCGTGTTCATCGCCGACCCCGAGGTACGCGTGATGCCCGATGGCCTGGTGTACCTGTACGGCTCGCGCGACCTGACGCCCAGCGACTACTGTTCGCGCATATACGACGTCATGTCGACGCCCGATCTCGTGAATTGGAAGCTCCACCCCAAGAGCTTCACCCACCCGCAGACCCTCTATGCGCCCGATTGCATCCACCGCAACGGGACGTATTACCTGTATTACTGCCTGGCGGGCGGGGGCGATGACGAAGGGGTGGCGACCTCGAAATCGCCGTCCGGACCATTCGTGGACGCCGGAAAAATGGAAGGCATGCGCGGAATCGACCCCTCGGTGTTCGTGGACGATGATGGCCAGGCCTATATCTATTGGGGTCAGGGCGGGCGCGGCGCCTATGGCGCCAAACTCACCCAGGACATGACCCAGATCGTGCCCGGTTCGATCAAGGAGAAACTCCTCTACCACCGCAACAGCAAATACAGCGATGATCCGGCGGTCCGTGCGAACGCGAAGACGGATGATTTCTGGTTCAACGAAGGCAGTTCCATCCGCAAACGCAACGGCATCTATTACTTCGTCTACGCCCAAGGCGGCCGGCACGGGCGCGCCCATTGCGCCTGCCTGGCCTACGCGACCAGCAAATCGCCGCTGGGGCCGTTCACCTACCAGGGCGTCATCGTCGACAATTTCGGCAGCGGCCCGAACCTGGTCAACAACCACGGCTGCATCGCCGAAATCAAGGGCCAGTGGTACGTGTTCTACCACCGCCCCACGCATGGTTCCGCGAGCATGCGCAAGACGTGCGTGGAACCGATCAAATTCAACGCCGACGGCACGATCCCGGAAGTGGAAATGACCACGCAGGGAATCGGCGGGCCGATCAACCCGTGCGAACGCATGGACGCCGCCCGCGCATGCCTGATGTCCGGCCGCGTCCGCGTGATGTACGCCCGTTCGCCTTCGAAAGTGCTTTACGAGTATCTCGCGAAAATCAAACCCGGCGACACCGCGACATGGCGCTACTTCGATTTCACGGGCAAGAACGTCACCCGCTTCACCTGCAAAACGCTGGGAAAAAACCTGGCCGGCAAGATCGAGATCCACCTCGACAAAGCCGACGGCCCGCTGATCGGCACATGCGAAATCGCAGCCAGTCCGCCGGAGGCGGAGTCCGCCATCCACACCACCGCCATCCAGCCGGTGACCGGCGTCCATGCGCTGGTGATGAAATTCGTGGCCACCACCCCCGATCCCAAGTTTCCGAGCCTGTTCGATATGGAGTGGTTTGTCTTCGACGGAAAACAATGAACCGATTCTCCCGCTTTCCACTGGACAACGCGTCCGTTTGTTTCCGACGGCTTCCTCCCGCTCCCCGTTTTCTTGTTCACTTGAATTCCTTCCCATGAAAAAGCTGCTTCCCCTCGCATCCTGCCTGATGCTGGCCTTGGCAG
>CAZKVP010000135.1:0-4683 GCA_964556215.1 uncultured Phycisphaeraceae bacterium | reverse complement strand
CTAGCGGCTTAAATCAATGGCATTCGGGCCAGACCCTTTCAAAAGCACAGGCAAAACCCATGAACCGTCTCGCCATTGCCCTAACTTCACTGTGCGTCGCCTTGGCCCTCGCACCCCCCATGGCATCCGCGCAGGACAACCTTCCAGCGCAGCCGGCTCCCGAGGTTGCCAAAGAGACCGCCAAGGAAACTGTCAAGCCCGCCGCTGCGGCCAATGGCCATAAACCGATTATTTACATCAATATTTCTATCCGGAAGCAAAGGGCCGCCGTGCTTGCGGCATGGGATGCCGGATTGGGCCGCCCCACCGATTTCGTGTGTTCGTGTCCCGGGGAAGACAACCGCGGTGAAATCGCCAAAGTCAAGGTTGGCACGCATGCGTGGATGTCCATCTCCCCCAAAAAACTCAAAGACTATGCGCGCACCGCCGACGAAACCGACAAAACCGTCCAATGGCTTTGGTACAACATCGAAGAAGGCTGGCCCCAAGCCGAGAGAAACAACGCCATCAAAGCGATGAAGGAACTCCACGCGATGTGCGCCAAGCGCGGCTGGAAGTTTGGCGTCATCACCGATGAGCAAGACAAATTGATGAGCTATGTGCCGTGCGTGGACGGCATTATTTTCGAGTGCCAAAAAAATCTGGATGCGAAGAGGGCGCGCTTCATGCGCAACTTCGCCGTGGGGGCCCGCAAATTGAACCCCAACTGCCTGGTTGGCGCCCAACTGGGCGTCGGCGTCCCCAACAAAGGGTATGGCGGAACCGACAAAGCCATGGCGTTTTACAAAGCCACCCAAGACTCCATGGATTTTTATTCAGTGTGGTGGGGCACGCCGGAAACCATGATTGCGTTTCTTGAAAAACTCAATAAGTGAAGCCCTTCAAAACCCCACAAACCGTCCGCCGACGACGTGTAAGTTCCTCGCCACTCCCATCCAGTCTCGCCATCCCAGGAGCGCGGAGGCCCTCCTCCGCACCATCGCCCGTTGGCTCGACGCCAACGGGCGATTTGGTTTGGGGCAAGGACATGAGCCCATCCAAACCTTCAAACTTGCGCTTCGACTCCGACGGCTTTCGCGGCATTGAGCCGATCAGCCGTGATGCGGACGATGGCGTCCGCGCTCCTGTAATCGAGTGGGGTCGTTGATAGTGGCGGAATGGGGTCATCTTTGAGTCCCCAGACCAACCCGGTGCCGGCCAACCCCGTGCCAGACCCCCAGTATAAAACAACTCCATCACTAAAAACAACTTCCAATCTGCCAATCCCCCAACCGCCCAACCGCCTTTCAGGCGGTTTTTTCACCCCCCAAGCGATAGGGACGCACCTTTTTTGCCGCCCATCCCGCTTTTGCACCCCAACACCCCCATCATCCGATAATCCCCCGATGCTGCCGACCCTGCGTTCCGGTCATATTCTCATGGCTTCCGTCGCCACCCTGATCGGGATCGGCATTCTCATGGTGCATTCCGCCGGGCTGCAGCCCGGGGAAGGCGTGCCGGCGGTGGCTTGGCAGATCACGCCGGACCAGGTGCCGCCCCCGGAAAGTTTGTCGGGGATTCTGCCGGACCGCTCGCTGGCGGTCATGTTTTGGGACAAGACCACCCTGTTCGGCGTGCTGGCCCTGCTTGGCATGGCCGTGGCCAGCCGCATCAATGTGCGCGCCTTGATGGCCATCCGCGGGATGAAAAATCCGCTGGTGTGGGCGACGCTGGCTTCCATGGCGCTGTGTTTGGCGGTGTATGTGCCCGGTTTCGGCATGTCGGTGCTGGGCGCCCGGCGCTGGCTCAATTTCGGCGTCTGCTCCATCCAGCCCAGCGAACTGCTCAAATGGGTTTTGATCCCGACCCTGGCCTGGTGGTGCGCCCGCCATGGCGGCGTGATGCACCGGATGAAAGAGGGTTTCGGGCCGGCCCTGGTGATGGCCTTGGCGGCTTGCGCGGTGGTGCTGGCGCAAAAGGACCTGGGTACTTCGGCCCTGATGGGCGTTTCCGCCCTGATGGTGCTGTATGTCGGGGGCATGCGCGGCTGGCAGCTTGGCGTGATGGGGGCCGGCGGCCTGGTGGCGTTTGCCGGCGCGGTGATCATGGAGCCTTTTCGCGTCAAACGGTTCATGGTGTTCCTGGACCCGTTCAGCGATCCCTTGGGCACCGGCTTTCACCCCATCCAATCCATGCTGGCCTTCGCCCATGGCGGGGTGGTGGGGCGCGGCCTTGGCGGCAGCGTGCAGAAATACATCCTGCCCGAGCAAACCTCCGACTTTATTTTCCCCGTGCTGGCTGAAGAATTGGGCTTCGTCGGTTGTGCCCTGGTGGTGCTGCTGTTCATCGCCATCCTTTGGAGCGGCGTGTCCATCGCGCGCAAGAGCAGGGACCCGTTCGCCCGTTTGCTGGCATTCGGCGCGGTGTTCACCCTGTGCGCGCAGGCCTGCATGAATCTGGCGGTGGTGACCGTGATGATGCCCACCAAGGGCATCGCTTTGCCCTTCCTTTCCAGCGGGGGCACGGGGTGGGTGGTGTCGGCCTTCGCCCTGGGGCTGGTGGCGGCCATTGACCATGACAATTATTTGCGCAAAGCGGCGGACGCGCAGGATGCGGACGATGCCGGGGCGCCCGCCGCCATGCCCATTCCCGAGCAACCGATTTGAGCAACCGATTTATGCCTGATTCACCCACCCTCTTGTTCGCCGGCGGCGGCACCGGCGGCCACATCGTGCCCAACTTCGCCGTGGTGGACCGCCTGCGGGAAATGGGCGTGGCCTTCACCCCGCATTTTTTGGTCTCCAGCCGCGCCATTGACGCCAAGGTGATGGGCGGCCATCCCGGCATCGCCTTCACCCAGTTGCCGGCCCAGCCGCTGTCGCTGCAGCCGCAAAAGTTCGCCGCCTTCGCCAAAAACATCCTTGGCGGCGCCCGTGCGCAGGCGTTGGCCGTGATGCGCCAAACCCACGCCAAGGCGGTGGTGGCCACCGGCGGATTCGTGTCCGCCCCGGTGGTGCTGGCGGCCCGCCAGGCCGGCATTCCGGTGGCACTGGTGTCGCTGGATGCGGTGCCGGGCAAGGCCAACAAACTGGCGGCGCCGTTTGTGACGCGGCATTTCTCGGCCTATCCGGTTCCCGGCGGCAAGGCGCAGGAAGTCGGGCCGCTGCTGCGCCGGGGCGTCGTCTCACGCAAAAAGCCGGAGGATGCCCGCCAGGCGCTGGGCATGGATCCGCACAAGCCCTTGCTGCTGGTGTTTGGCGGCTCGCAGGGCGGGGGCACCGTCAACCAGGCGATGGCCGAACTGGCCCGCCGCCAGCAGACCCGCGATGCACTCAAAGACTGGCAGGTTTTGCACCTGACCGGCGAGGCCGACTTCGCCGCCAGTCAGGAAGCCTGGGCCGGCTGTGCCAAGGCCACCGGCATGGTGGCCCGGGTCGAACCGTTTTTGAACGGCCTGTCCGATGCATGGGCCGGTGCCAGCGTGGCCCTGTGCCGGGCCGGGGCCGGCAGTGTGGGCGAGGCTTGGGCCGCCGGGGTGCCGTGCGTGTTCATGCCCTATCCCTGGCACAAGGACCAGCATCAAAAACTCAACGCGGTGCCGTTGGTCAAAGCGGGCGGGGCCATCACCCTGACCGACCTGAAGGAAACCGCCGCCAATGCCCGCCAGTTGGAGGAGACCCTGGTGCCTTTGCTCACCCGCCCCGATGTGGTGGCCCAAATGCGCCGGGCCCTGTTTGCCCACCCGCCCGGCGACGGTGCGTTGGCACTGGCCAAGTGGGCGGCGGCTTATTTGCAGGACGGCAAAGAGGTTGATGATTCTCAAAATCTCTGAAAAAGACCCTGTTCAAGCCCAAGATCATCCGCTACCATGGCCACCCCCGGCGGATTGCCGGCCGGCGGATTTTTCAATATTTTTGCTTTTGATCCTTACTCATAGTCCTACCCGCACGATGCGCACCGCCCTTATTTCCGACATTCACGGCAACCTTGAAGCTTTGCAAACGGTGCTGGCTGACATCGACAAGCGCAAGGTTGACCGCATTGTGTGCCTTGGCGACATGATCGGCTACGGCCCCAACCCGCGCGAGTGCATTGATTTGGTGATGTCGCGCTGCGAGTACGCCATTTTGGGCAACCACGACTTCGCCGCCCTGTACGAGCCGACCAACTTCAACGTGGCGGCCGAGCAGGCCTCATTCTGGACCCGGCGCCAGTTTGAATTCGATCCCGATGATGCCCGGCGCAAGGCCCGCATCGATTTTCTGGGCAAGTTGGCGGTGCGCCGCTGGGAGGGCGATGTGCTGTATGTGCACGCCTCGCCGCGCAAGCCGATCAACGAGTACATCTTTCCCGACGATGTGCACCACGCGACCAACAAGATGAAGAGCATTTTCGACTGCATCGAAACCCGCTGCTTCGTCGGCCACACCCACATGCAGGGCATTTTCACCGACGAGCCGGATTTCTATCCGCCGGCGGAGTTGGGCGGTTCGTACTCGTGGAAGTCCGGCAAAAAGTGCATCGTCAACCCCGGCTCGGTCGGCCAGCCCCGCGACCGCGACCCGCGCGCGGCGTATGCCATCGCCGACGATGAAAAAGTGGAATTCGTGCGCATTGAATACGACGTGCACACCACGGCGCGCAAGATCAAGGGGATTGCGGAGTTGAATAATTTCTTGGGGTTGCGGTTGATGGATGGTCGGT
>CAZKVP010000134.1:0-4702 GCA_964556215.1 uncultured Phycisphaeraceae bacterium | reverse complement strand
CCCCACATCCGCGATCACCGCATGCCCGTTGCCGACGGTGAAATCGTTGCTGCCCGGCAGCAGCGTCACCGCGCGCACCTGGCCGGTGAGCATCCAATGCTTGTCGAGTTCGACCCCGACGCCGGCCACCGCCTCAAGATCCCAGGCCAGCGCGCCCTGGTCGGCGTCGGGCGAGTACAGGTAGGCCCCGCCCAAACGTCCGCCCAGCGAGAGGACCGCCGGGACGCCCTTGAGGTGGCCGTCCACATGCGCGCCAAGGGCCAGCACCGAGGCGTTGAAATTCTGCGGCGCCGGCACCGGCGCGTTGCCGCGCAGCTGGAATTGGTTGTGCCAGGCCGTCACCTCGCCGCGGATGTCAAGCCCGTCGACGTCTTCTTTGGTCAGGCGGCTGACCCCGGCCGACAAATAGCCGCCGGCCCCGCCCATGATGATGGCGTTGGCCGGGGGCGGCGCGGCTTCGAGCGCTTCGTCCGAGGGTTTGAAGCTGCCGCGCCCGATGACGGAGCTGGCGCCGCCTTCCACATAGGGGTGGCCGCCGTCGAGCCACAGGGGGCTGGTCAGGGCCACCACGCCCACGGCGGCAGCCACCGCCACACCCTCGGCGGCGGCGGTGTCGCGGTCGTTCCATGAACTGTCATGGCAGCCGCAATCGTCGGCCGAGGCCGGATTGGCCAGCAGCAGGGGCAGGATGAAAAGAGCGCGCAGGTGGGGGTGGAGGGTGGCCATGGGATAACTATAGCCTACGAATGATTAGTGTCATAATCTTTTTCAAGAGGGGCCGAATCCGCGGCACCCCCTATGATGCCCCGCATGCCCGCCCCAGCCAAAAAACCCGTCAAAAAATCGGCATTTGTCGCCCCGCCGGCGCCCACGGCCTTTGCGTTGCGGGCCCAGTTGCGGGCGCTTGCCACGCCGGAGCAGGCCCAAATCACCCGGGGCTTTTTCAAAGTCGGGCCGGGCGAATACGCGGCACACGACCAATTCATCGGCGTGGCCAATGCCGATTTGCGCAAGGTGGTGAAAGACAATGTGCGCATGCCGCTGACCGAAATCCAGGCCTTGCTCAATTCCAAAATCCATGAAGAGCGACTGGCCGCTTTGTTGATTTTGGTCAATCGGGTGGGCACCGGTGGTGCCAAAGCGCATCAAGAGGTCTATGCGTTTTACATGAAGAATTTGCGTTGCGTCAACAATTGGGATTTGACCGATGCCACTGCCGCCCCCATTGTGGGTGCCTGGCTGGCGGACAAAGAGCGCGCCGCGCTTTATGACCTGGCCAAATCCAAGAACCTGTGGGAGCGGCGCATCGCCATCACCGCCACCCATGCCTTCATCAAATTGGGCGAATCCAAAGACACGTTCGCCCTGGCGCAGTTGCTGCTGGGTGACGGCCATGAACTGATCCACAAGGCGACCGGCTGGATGTTGCGCGAAGTCGGCAAGCAGGTGGGCGCGGACTGCCTAAGGGTGTTCCTCAAGCACCACGCCGCGCAAATGCCGCTGGCCATGCTGCGCGCGGCCATCGATGCCTTGCCCGCTGAAGAAAAAGCCAAGTGGTTGGAGGGTCGCGCATGAGCGCCAAGCCAACCCCTTCGCCCGCCTTGCAGGCCCTCATCCGCGCCGCCGGCGGCACCTGCGCCGTGGCCACCCTCACCGGCGTCAACCCGCGCACCATCACCCGTTGGGAGGCCGGCGAATTCCCCTGCCCGCCGGAAGTGCTGGTCATGATCGAAGCCCAGGCGCAATTGCGCCAGGCCGAGCCTTTCCATCATCGGCTGCGCAACGCGCGCACCGAGCGCGGTCTATCCCAAGCGCAAGTGGTGGCCGCCATCTCGCCCTTGCTTTCCACCAAGCTGCTGCAAGCGTGGGAAACCGGTGCCAAGGCGCCGCCGGAGTGGGCGATGGACATGATTCTTAAGCAGGTGGCGGGGGCGGGGGAGGAAATAAGTTAGCATTTTCCTCCCTCCTAACGCGCCACCCTCCCCGTCAACCGCTCCAGCGTCTCCAGCAGCACCGCCTGTGAAAACGGCTTGGAGATGTAGCCGTCCATGCCCGCCTCCAGGCAGCGTTCGCGGTCGCCTTTCATGGCGTTGGCGGTCATCGCGATGATCGGCACATGCGCGCCGGTGGCGCGTTCCCTGGCGCGGATGAGGGCGGTGGCCTCCAGCCCGTCCATTTCGGGCATCTGCATGTCCATCAAAATGGCGTCGAAGCGCTTGGCGGCCGCGGCTGCCACCGCCTGTTTGCCGTCGTCGGCGACCTGCACCCGGTGGCCGCGTTTTTCCAGCAGGCGGATGGCCACCTGCTGGTTGATGGCGTTGTCTTCGGCCAGCAGGATGTCAAGCCCCTGGCGGATGGCCGTCTGCGCCGCGGGGGCGGCGGATGCCGGGCTGTGGGCGTGGCGGATTTTGTCCGGTGCGGCGTCCAGCGCGCCGATGATGGCCCGCAAAAGGTCCATGCGCCGCACCGGTTTGACCAGATAAGCGGCGATGCCCAGTTCTCCGCATTGCGCGATGTTGCCGCGCTGGTCGGCGGAGGAGAGCATCATCAGCGTGATGCCGCTCCAGGCCGGATGGCGGCGGATTTCCTCCGCCAACGTGAAGCCATCCATCTCCGGCATCACCTGGTCGAGCACGATGAGGGTGTAGGGATCATGCTCTTCGGTGGCACGCCGGAGGGCGGCCAGCGCGCCGTTGCCGCCGGCCACCACGGTGGTGCGCATGGCCCATTGGCCCAGGGTTTCGCTCAAGATGCACCGGTTGGTGGCGTTGTCATCCACCACCAGCGCCCGGATGCCCCGCACCCGCGTCAATTCCAGCGGCAGCTGCGGCATCACGGCGTCTTGGGACACCGGCAGGCACACCTCGCAATGGAAGGTGCTGCCGCGGCCCTCTTCGCTTTCCACCCACACGCGGCCGCCCATCATGCGGGCCAATTGCGCCGAGATGGCCAGCCCCAGGCCGGTGCCGCCATATTTGCGGGTGGTCGAGCCGTCCACCTGCGAAAAGGTTTTGAACAGGCGGTCCAACTTGTCCGCCGGGATGCCGATGCCGGTGTCCGACACCGAGAATTTGAGGCAGGTTTGGTTCTCATCGCGGGACAGTTGCGACACCCGCAGCACCACCTCGCCTTGCTCGGTGAATTTGATGGCGTTGCCCAAAAGGTTGATCAGAACCTGCCGCAGGCGGATGGTGTCGCACACCACCGCGTCGGGGACCTCGGCCAGCACATGGCAGGCCAGTTCCAGCCCTTTGTCGGCGGCGCGCACCGCCAGCATGGCGACCAATTCCTCCAACTGGTCGCGCAGCGAACATTCCACCGGATCCAGATCCAACTTGCCGGCTTCGATTTTGGAGAAGTCCAGGATGTCGTTGATCACCACCAGCAGGTAATCGGCCGAGGTTTTGGCCAGTTCCAGGTGCTGGCGCTGCTCGGCGGTCAAGTCGGTGTCCAGCGTCAGGTCCACCATGCCCAAGACGCCGTTCATCGGGGTGCGGATTTCGTGGCTCATGTTGGCCAGGAACCCGCTCTTGGCGCGGTTGGCCGCCTCGGCCACCTCTTTGGCCGCGATCAATTCCTGTTCGGCGCCGTGCTGCTCGGTGACGTCGCGGGCGGTGGCGTACATCAGGCCGTCGGCCTGCGGCATCGAGCGCCAGGCCAACAGGCGGTAGGAGCCGTCCTGGTGCCGGTAGCGGTTCTCGAAATGCAGCACCGGCTGGCCGGCCGCCACCTGCCGCTCCACCTCGCGCAAGGTGGCGGCGTGGTCGTCGGGGTGGACGAAGTCGAGGAAGGGCCGGGCCAGCATTTCCTCCACGCTCCAGCCCAGGGTGCGGGTGAAGGCGGGGCTGAGTCGCTTGAAATAGCCGTCGCCTTTGGCGATGCACAGCATGTCCAGCGACAGGTTGAAAAAGCGGTCGCGCTCGGCCTCGGCCTCGCGCCGGTTGGCGTCCATTTTCCGCAGCAAAAAGGCGGTGCCCAGCACCAAGCCGGTGAAGAACAGCGCGTTGGCGGCGGTGATCAGCACCAGCCCCTGCCTGGCGTCAAACCAATCGGCGTACTGGCCGCGCCAGATCAGCCAGTCGGCCAGGATGGGCACCGAAAAGGCCGCCGGCAGCAGCCGCCGGGCCACCACGCCGGCGGTGCAGATGTTGGTGACCACCACCATCCAGCCCTGGCGGGGGAAGGCGAACAGGATGCCAAGGCAGGTCAGCAGGAAGCCCAGCGCGGTGTGCAGCGTCATCTCGGTGGAGGCGGCGGCGGCGGAGCGGAAATAATCGATGCGGTAGACATAACCCAAGAGGCCGACCAACCCCATCGCGCCGACCGCCAGCACGCACACCTGGAAACTGCGGATGAAGCGGGTGCCCGAGCCCAGCAGCGTGATGCCGACCAGGGTGAAATTGACCGCCGTGATCAGCGACATGCGCCCGGGCAAGGGGGCGAGGGCGGCGGCGCCGGTTTCCTTGAACAGCAGTTGGTCGATGTGCCAATTGGCGCCGGCGGCGTATTCGCCCATCGTCAGGCCGCCGAGCAGCGCCAGGGCCGCTGCGACCACCATCACCCCGGCGCGGGCGCGGGCCGAGGCCCGCCCCAGCAGCCAAGTCGCGGCGCCGGCGAGCACGAAGCCCAGCGCGGTGTTGGCCTTCATGCTGACCAGGCCGGGCAGCAAGCCTTTCAAAGCGGGAACATCCGCCGCCCAGCC
>CAZKVP010000133.1:0-4730 GCA_964556215.1 uncultured Phycisphaeraceae bacterium | reverse complement strand
CTGATTGGATGATTTCAGGCAGTCGCTATACTTCCGCACGCTTATGAAAAACAACTATTACGCAAGTGGTGACGCCGGTTCTTCCGCCTATGGTGCAGGCTATGTTCCGCCGGTTGCCGGCTATGGCGCCTATCCGGCGGATGGGGCGGGGGCGGGCATGCCGCAGCAGCCTGGCCAAACGGGCGGGGGTTCGGATTTTGACATCGGGCGCCTGCTCAAGCGGCTGTACCGCCATTGGTTCATCCTGCTGGTTTTGTGGGCGCTGTTCGCCTCGCTCAATCTGCTGAATGAATCGCAAAAACCTCTGACTTTCCAGAGTGGTGGCATGCTCAGCCTGGGGGAGGACCAAGGCCGCGGCTCTTCGGCGGCTGCAGGGCTGATGGGCGGAGGTTCCGTCAACCTGTATACCCAGCAGTTGATCCTGCGCAGCAAAGATCTGGCGCGCGAAGTGATCCGCACCAATGGGCTCAATGCCGCGCTGAGCGCGCCCGATCCCAAGGTGCAGGAAAAAATCGCCTACCGGCCGAAATTTTGGCAGTGGGAGTGGGCGAAGCAGAACAACCAAGCCAAGATCGAAAACTATGACTCGGGGTTGCTGGTCAAGAACAGCAACACCAATCCCAATGTGTACCAATGGGTGTCCTATACCGTGGAATTTGTGGACAGCCAAAGTTTTCAAGTCAAAAACGGCAATCAGATGGAAGCCTCCACCGGGCGTTTGAACGAACAGGTGCGCACGGCAGCGGCGGTGTTCACATTGGAGACTTCCGGTGGCTGCGTGATGGACAAGGGCGATGTGGTCCATATCAGCATCGGGCCGGACTTTGCCTATGTGGGCAGTTTTCTTGGGTCGCTGGGCGTGCAGCCGATGGGCAACATGCAGCAGACATCCAACCTGATTCAGATCAGTTATGTCAGTGATTCGCCCGCCGTGGCCAAGCAGGTGACAGAGTCGGTGATGAGCATCTACCTCAAGCAATCGCGCCAGGATGCCCGGCAGAATGCCAATGACATTTATGAGCGCGTGACCAAACTCATGCAGACGGTGGGCGACAAATTGAAAATCAAGACGCAGTTGCTGCAGGATGAGCAGAAGCGCATCGGGGCTTTCACCCTGGATCCGTTGGTGGCCAGGCAGGTGGCCAGTGTGGTCAAAACGGAGGCCCAGTTGTTTGAGATCAAGCGGATGTTGCCGCGCTTGAAGGCGGCCGCGGAAAAAATCAAGAATGCGGATCCACTGGTGGGGGATGCCGGCGCCTTGGTCGATCTGGTGGACATGGGGAGCCCTGCGGTGCGCGCCGCCATCGACGAATACCGCCAGACCCAGCGCAGCTTGCAGCAGTATGGGCGCACCTTTGCGGAAGGGCATCCGCTGCTGACCCGGGCCCGGTCCGAGGTGGCCAAATCATGGGGCGGGTTGGATGCCATCGTGCAGACGCAGGTTTCCGATGCGGAGACCGAGCGCAAGCATACGGAGGAGGAATTGAAAAAAGACCAGGCGGCCTTCAATGATTTGCCCGAGAGCCAGCGCGTGATGGTGGGACTGCTGCGCGATGTGCAGGTGCTGCAGGCCAATTACGACTCGTTGCTGACCGAGCAAACCAGGTCGGATATTGCGCGTGAAACGACCAGTTCGAATTATTCCATTCAGGACCACGCCAGCCCTGCTCTTGCCCCCAGCGCGCCGACGGTGGCTCAGGCACTTTCCTCTTCGGCGGGTCTGTCGTTCTTCCTGGCGGCGCTCTTGGTGATGTTGCCGGGTCTGCGCATCCGCTGGTTTGAGACGGCGGAAGAAGCCATGAAGGCGGTCCGCCAGCCGGTGTTTGGCGTGTTGCCTTCGACCGGCCAGCGTTCGCGCCGCGGCGAGCGCAAGATATTGGTCGAAGACCCGAACAGTCGCTGGGCCGAGTCCATGCGCCTCTTGCGTACCAATTTACTGCAAGCCATGGCAGGCAAACCCGCCATGGTGGTGATGATTTCCGGTGCTCAGCCCGGCGACGGCAAGAGTACGGTGGCGGCCAATTTGGCTGCCAGCTTGGCGCAATCCGCGCGCATCAAATCTGTGCTGTTGATCGATGCCGACATGCATCGGCCCAGCCTGCACGGTGTGTTTGGGGTGCCTCAAAGTCCAGGCCTTTCCGATTATTTGAACGGTACGGCCACCATCGAACAGGTGGTGCACCAAGTCAGTATTCCTGGGAGCGAAGGACGCACACTTTCCTTTATCCCCGCCGGCCCCATTCCGCCGGTGCCAAGTGATTTGGTTGAAACCCAGGCTATGCAGGATTTGATGGCCTATGCCCGTGAACGGCATACTTTCACCGTGCTGGACACGCCGCCGTATCCGTTGGTGTCGGTGGCCGGTTCGCTGTCCGAGCATGTGGACCGCGTGTTGACCGTATGCCGTATCGGTCGTACGGCACGCGGGCTCTACCTGCGCCATGTCACCCATTTGGCCCGCCACGGTGCCCATATCGGGCAGGTGTTCAACTCGCCCTCCGCCGGTCGTCTGGGCAGCGGTCAGGACGGCTACGGCTACGGATATGGCTATGGTTACGGCAAGGGCTACGGTAGCGAGGAAAAACAACAACAGGCCGAAGCTCAAAAGCAGGCGTCCACCGATGGCTCCCAATTGTGATTCGTTTTGTGGCGGAAAGAAGTTAACTTATGTGGCTGAGCAAATGGTTCAAACCGGCGGCGCCCCCCTTGGCCTTGGCTTGGGATATGCATGCCCATTGGCTACCCGGAGTGGACGATGGCGCCCCAAACGAAGCCGAGGGCTTGGCCATGTTGCGGGCCTTGGCGGCCATGGGTTACCAAGGGGCCGTGGCCACGCCCCATGTGTATCCCGGGTTGTTTGACAATAGGGAAACGGACCTGGCGGCGCGCTTCGCAGTCTTTGGCAAACTTGTGGGCGCAGAATTGCCGGGCTTTTCTCTGCAGTTGGGGGCCGAATACATGTTTGGGGAAGTTTTTTTGGAGCGATTGTTGCGGGATGATCCCGAATTGCTGTGCTTTGGCCCTGGGCAGGAATTGATTCTGGTGGAACTTCCCGTGCGCGGGGAACCTGTGGCGTTGGGCCAGGCGCTGGATCACTGCCGCCGTTGCCAAAAACGCATGGTGTTGGCCCATGTGGAGCGTTATGCCTATGCAGCCGGACCGGTTGGGTTTGACCGGTTGCTGGATTGGAAAGGGTTGGGAGCCTTGCTGCAACTCAATGCGTCGTCCTGCATTGGGGCGTATGGACCCGCTATCCGCAAGTCCGCGCAGCGCATATGGCAGGAAGGGATGATTGACTTTATCGGCTCCGACATGCACCAAGCCGTACCCGGTGCCGGCGCGCATGCCAAGGGTTTGGTCTGGCTTGGAAATCATCCGCAGGCGGAATTTCGTTTTAACCGGGAAGTGTCGCTTTAGATCCCGCGATGCGTTTTCACCAAAGCAGGGGAGCTGCTCGCTACACTTTGCATCCCATGAAAACCATTCAAATCAACGGCAAGCCCAAGGACACCCAGGCCGCCACCGTGGCGGCACTGTTGGTGGAATTACGCCTGAACGGCAAGCCGGTGGCCGTGGAACGCAATGGCGAGGTGGTACCCAGGCGTTTGCATGGGGAAATTCCCGTGGTCACGGGCGATGTGTTCGAGCTCGCCACCTTGGTTGGCGGCGGCTAAGCCAAGTTTAATTTTCGATAGGAAAAACATGCAAAATCAAGCCAATCATCTGGATTCCCCCCTGCAACTGGCCAGCCATGCGTGGGCTTCGCGCCTGATTGTGGGCACCGGCAAATACCAAGATTATGAAACCATGAACGCCGCGCTGGAGGCATCCGGCGCGGAAATCGTGACGGTGGCTGTGCGCCGCGAACGGCTGGTGGATGCGAAAGGGCGCAGCCTGCTTGAGCATTTGGACACCAAGCGTTACACCATTCTCCCCAATACGGCCGGCTGCTTTGACGCGGCAGATGCGGTGCGCGTGGCGCGTCTGGGTCGCGAGTTGCTCGATCAGTTGGAAAATCCGGGTAAAGATTGGGTCAAGCTGGAGGTGCTTGGCGATAAAAAAACCCTGCTGCCCGACCCGGTGGGCACGTTGGACGCCTGTCGCATTTTGGTCAAAGACGGCTTCAAGGTCCTGTGCTACAGCAGCGACGATCCCATTATGGCGGTGCGCCTCAAGGACGCCGGCGCCACCTCAGTCATGCCGGCGGGCTCACCCATCGGTTCGGGACAAGGGGTGCTCAATCCCAATGCCATCCGCATCATTTTGGAATTGCTCAAGTCCGGGGACCCGACCTATCCGGTCATTGTGGATGCCGGCGTGGGCTGTGCCAGCGACACCGCCCTGGCCATGGAGTTGGGAGCTGATGCGGTGCTCATGAACAGCGCCATTGCCCATGCCAAACATGCCGTGCAAATGGCCCATGCGATGAAGTACGCCACGTTGGCTGGGCGGCTGTCCTTTTTGGCCGGACGTATTCCGCGTAAGTTGTACGCCACGGCCAGCAGCCCGTGGGAAGGCGTGGTCGGCTATATCCCAGGAGAGTGAACTCCTGTGGATTAAAGGGCTCTCGTCAAGTTTTCAACAAATTTCCAGATAAGTGTCGGGCGTGGTTGACAAGGGATTTTCACCCGATACAATTCCCGCCCCTCACTAGGCCGGCAACGGCTGAAAAGAGATCAGGTCTTTGACAAGTGAACAGTTGGAGAGTGCGAGAATGTGCCTCTACCGAT
>CAZKVP010000132.1:0-4835 GCA_964556215.1 uncultured Phycisphaeraceae bacterium | reverse complement strand
CCCCTCCCACCCCCACCCCGGAGCACCCCATGTCGCAACCCACCCCCGCCCACACTGTCCGCCTCCACCGCGTGCTGCGCGCGCCGGCTGAGCGGGTCTATCGCGCTTTTCTGGTATGCCGCCGCCATGGCCAAGTGGATCTCGCCTTATGGATTCACCTGTCAGGTGCACCACTTTGAGCCGCGCGTGGGTGGCAGCTTCCGCATGTCGTTCACCAACTTTGGTTCCGGCAAGAGCCATTCCTTCGGGGGCACTTATCTTGAACTGGTGCCCAACGAACGGCTCCGCTACAACGACAAATTTGAGGACCCCTCCCTGCCGGGCGAAATGCAGGTGACGGTTGGTTTGCGGACGGTGGCCTGCGGCACTGAACTTTCCATCGAACAGGCGGGGATTCCGGCAGCCATTCCGGTGGAGTTTTGTTATCTGGGTTGGCAGGAATCACTGATGCAATTGGCGCATCTGGTGGAACCTGAAATTCCGGATGCACCGCAATAAGAGCCCATCCCCGATCACTTTTTGTTTCCCTTCAAAAAACCTTCAAACGCCCGTTGGCCGGCGTCGCGGATGATGGGCATGGCGGACTCCTTAAAGGGGGAAATTCCTCCCCCCGTGCTAGCATGCCGGGATGAAGCCAGCCGACCTGCCGTCCATTTCCCCCGATCCGGCCGCTTCCGGCATTTTTTCAGGCCTGCCGTCGCGCCGGCCCAAAACCTATCCGCACGGGGTCATCGGCAACGGCCGCTCGGCCGCCCTGATCGCCCCCAACGGCACGGTGGAATTTTTGTGCCTGCCCGATTTTGACAGCCCCTTCGTGTTCGCCGCACTGCTCGACAAAAAAGTCGGCGGCCATTTCGGCCTGTCCATCGAGGGGGGCTCGGCCGTGGGGCAGAAATACCTGCCCAACACCAACATCCTGGTGACGCGCTTTGAGTCGGCGGAGGGCGTCTTTGAGTGCGTGGACTTCATGCCGCGCTGGAAGTCGGGGCACGCCGACGGGCGCTGCACGGCGCTCTCGGGCATGGTGCGCCTGCTGCGCCCGGTCGCCGGCAAGCCGCGGGTGCGCGTGGATTACAACCCGCGTCCCCTGTACGGCAAGTTCGAGCCGGTGCAGCGGGTGGTGGCCCCCGGGGTCATCCACACCTATGCGCAGGGCGCCGTCTCGCGGCCCGACCAATACGAATCCGTCTACCTTTACAGCAATCTGGACAGCGCCGCCATCGTGGCCGGCAAGCCCGTGGCCCTCTGTGGCGACGCGTTCCTGTGGTGCTCCTACCACGACAAACTCGAGAAGCCCACGCAGGCGCGGGCCGAGTTGGCGCTGGCGCGCACCCAGGCCTATTGGCTGAATTTTTGCGACAGCGGCCGCATCCCCGAAGGCCCCTACCGGGAGGCCGTCGCGCGCAGCGCCATGGTGCTCAAACTGATGCAGTACGAATCCACCGGCGCCTTGGTGGCGGCCATCACCACCTCGCTGCCGGAAACCGTGGGCGAAGAGCGCAACTGGGATTACCGCTTCTGCTGGATCCGCGACGCCTCGATGACGGTGGCGGTCATGCGCCGCCTGGGCCACCGGGTCAGCGCCAAGCGCTTCATCCACTGGCTGCTGCATGTCGCCCCGGGCAAGGACGACGCCCTGCAGATCATGTACGGCCTGCGCGGCGAGCGGATGCTCAAGGAAGTCAGCCTGGACCACCTGGCCGGCTATGAAAATTCGCGCCCGGTGCGCATCGGCAACGCGGCCTTCCGCCAGCGCCAGCACGACATCTACGGCGTGCTGATGGACGCCATCTGGCACGGCATCCAGGAGCAACTCTGGCAGGACGAAGAGTTGGAAGGCGTCTGGACCCGGGTGCGGGCGATGGCCAACACCGTGGAACGCACCTGGCAGAAACCCGACAGCGGCATCTGGGAGTTCCGCGGCGCCAAGCGCAGTTTCGTCCACTCCAAACTGCTGTGCTGGGTGGCCATCGACCGCGCCAAGCGCATTGCCCGCCACATCGGCCGCGACGACTGGGCCAAGCGCCGCGAGCCCCTGGCGGCGGCCATCCGCAAATCCATCCTCAGCCACGGCTGGTCGGAGTCGCAGCAGGCCTACACCCAGTCCTACGGCTCGGAAACCCTGGACGCCTCGGTGCTGCTGATGGGCGACTACGGCTTCGCCGCGCCGGACGACCCGCGCTTCGTCTCCACCGTGCGGGTGCTCAAAAAGAAACTGATGAAAAGCGGCCTGATGTTCCGCTACCGCGACAAGGACGATTTCGGCGAGCCGTCGAGCTCGTTCACCATCTGCTCGCTGTGGATGGCCAAGGCTCTGTGGCTGATCGGCGACCAGACGGAAGCCCGCGCCCTGTTCGAGCGCGTGCTGGCCTGCGCCAACGACAAGGGGCTGCTGTCGGAGGACATTGACTTCAAGAACAAGCGCCTCTTGGGGAATTTCCCGCAGGCCTACAGCCATCTGGCGGTGATTGACTGCGCGCTGACCTTCAGCGAAGGCGCGCAAGCCACCGGCGGGGTGATGTAGGGGAAAAAGGCCCGCCGGCGCATCCCGGTATACTTGACGGCTGAAAATGTCCGGGGTCTTTTGGCCACCGGCCTCACTTCATCAAAGGGTCCAAGCCGCGCGGTTTGGAGGTTTCGGGGCAGGCGGGCCACTGTCTCATCTTGGTTTCAGGAGGTTGCCCCTTGGACCACCATGACATTTCCTATGCGGTTCTGGGATTCGGAGCCATCGTGTTCCTGGGCTATCTTTTGGCAGGGGTGTTCCGCAAAACCCGCATCCCCGATGTGCTGGCGCTGACCTTGTTCGGCATGGTTCTTGGCCTCCACGGCCTGGGATGTGTGCGGGTGGAAGACATGGGCAAGGTAGGGCCGGTGTTCACCGCCTTGGCCCTGATCGTCATCCTGTTCGACGGCGGCTTCCACCTGCCGCTGGCAGCCATGCGCAAAGGACTGGGCGGCACCTTGGCGCTGGCCCTTGGCACCTTCATCATCACCATCATCCTGGGCACATTGGTGGCCTATCCCTTGACCGGCTCCTGGCTGTTTTCCCTGTTTGTTGGCTTCGCCTTGTCCAACACCTCCACGACGGTGATCCTGCCGGTGTTGCGCTCGCTTAACATGGGAGCGCAAGTGACCACCACGCTGGCGGCCGAATCGGCCATCACCGACATCCTGTGCATCGTCGGCGCGCTGGCGGTGCTGGGAGCGATGTCCGGCCAGAGCTGCTCGGCCGCAACCATCGCCTTGGACTTGGGCGGTCACATCGGCATTTCGGCCATCCTGGGCCTGACCGCCGGGCTCCTGTGGCGTTTGGTCATGGGCTTCGTCGAGCGCATCCCGCACGCCATGCTGGCCGAATTCGCCTTCGTGTTCGTGCTGTACGGCGTCTGCGAATGCCTGGGCGGCAGCGGTCCGGCGGCCGTCCTGATCTGTTCGCTTTCCATCGCCAACCTGCCGGTCCATTGGCTTGAGCGCTTCCGCCCGGCTTGGGCGCCGATCTCGCGCGTGACGGAATCCAAGACCACACTGTTCTCTGAAGTGGCTTTTTTGGTCAAGGTGTTCTTCTTCATTTACCTTGGCCTTTCCATCCGCATCGGCAACCTGGCGGATTTCCTGCCCGGCCTGCTGCTGGTCGCCGGCATCGGCCTTTTGCGCGTGCCCCTGGTGCGCTGCTTCCTGCCGCGCACCTGCACCAGCGAAGAGGCCGGCATCGCCGCCTCGCTGGCGCCCAAGGGGTTGGTCTCGGCGGTGGTGGCCCTGATGCCGCTGCAGCAGGGCATTCCCGGGGCGGCGGCCATTCCCGCCATCGTGTTCCCCACCATCCTCATGTCCTTGGTGCTCTCTTCGGCACTGATCCCGCTGCAAAACTTCGGCTGGATGCGCCGGGCGATGGCGCAACTTTTCCCCAACCACGCCAAGGCCGTGCCGTAGCCGACCGGGCTGCGCCCGTGTTTTGCGTCGCATCCCCCATGCCCCAGGTGTCCTTCCTGCCGCCGTCGGCAGAGCTTCCCCGTTTTCCCCCTTTCCCCTTTTCGCCATGGATCTGACTCACACCACCCTGCTCAACAACACCCTCACCGCCTGGCTCCAAGCCCTGGGCACTGCCGGCGGCTGCCTGGCCGCCCTGTGGTTCACCAAGTGCCGCGTGCTGATTTGGCTCAAGCATTTTGCGCAGCGCACCGAAACCGTCTGGGACGATTTTTTCGTCGGCGTGGTGGCCCACACCCACTGGATGATCATGGTGACGGTGTCACTGTGGCTTGGCCTGCATTTCCTCACCCTCGACCCGGCCGTCCACACTTTCTTTCACTATGCCATCATCGCGGCTTTCTGGCTGCAAATCGGCCTGTGGGGCAATGGCGGCACCAAACTCTGGTGCCATGCCCAGCAGGTGCGCGCCCACAAAGGGGAGGAGAATCTTTCCGCCGGCGCCAGCATCCTGACCTTCATCGTCCGGCTGACGGTCTGGAGTTTGTGCCTGCTGATGGCGCTGGAAAACATGAACTTCAATGTCACCACCCTGGTCACCGGCCTTGGCGTGGGCGGCATCGCGGTGGCCCTGGCGGTGCAGAACATTCTGGGCGACCTGTTCGCCTCGCTGACCATCGCCCTCGACAAGCCCTTCGTCATCGGCGACTTCATCATCACCGGCGAACTCATGGGCACGGTCGAACATGTGGGCCTCAAAACCACCCGCCTGCGCTCGCTTGGCGGCGAGCAGATCGTCTGCTCCAACACCGACCTGCTCACCAGCCGCATCAGCAACTACAAGCGCATGCAGGAGCGCCGCATCGTGTTCGCCCTGGGCGTCACCTACGACACGCCGACCCCGG
>CAZKVP010000131.1:0-4846 GCA_964556215.1 uncultured Phycisphaeraceae bacterium | reverse complement strand
CCGTAGGAGAACCAGGAGCCGCTCTTGTTGACGATGCCGGCCTCCACCCCAAGGTCCAGGATGTCGCCCGAGGTCGAAATGCCCTCGTTGAACATGATGTCGAACTCGGCTTGGCGGAAGGGCGGGGCCACTTTGTTTTTGACCACCTTGGCGCGGGTGCGGTTGCCCACCACCGCTTCGCCCTCTTTGATCGAGGTGATGCGGCGGATGTCGATGCGCACCGAGGAATAGAACTTGAGGGCGCGGCCGCCGGGGGTGGTTTCCGGGCTGCCGAACATGACGCCGATCTTCTCGCGGATCTGGTTGATGAAGATGATGGTGCAGCCGCTCTTGCTCATGGCGCCGGTCAACTTGCGCATGGCCTGGCTCATCAGGCGGGCTTGCAGGCCCACATGGCTGTCGCCCATTTCGCCTTCGATTTCGGCGCGCGGGATCAGCGCGGCCACCGAGTCGACCACGATGATGTCCACCGCGCTGGAACGCACCAGAGTTTCGCAAATTTCCAGCGCCTGTTCGCCGGTGTCGGGCTGGGAGACCAGCAAGGAGTCGAGGTTGACGCCCAACTTTTTGGCCCACACCGGGTCAAGCGCATGCTCGGCGTCGATGAAGGCGGCCACGCCGCCCTTGCGCTGCACTTCGGCGATGCAGTGCAGACACAGGGTGGTTTTGCCGCTGGACTCCGGCCCGAACACCTCGACCACGCGGCCGGCCGGGATGCCTTGGCCCCCAAGGGCCAGGTCCAGCGACAGGGCGCCGGTGGAAATACCGGGGATTTTGAGGTCCGGGTTGTCGTCCATCTTCATGATCGAGCCCTTGCCAAAGGCGCGCTCGATCTGCTGCAGGGCCAATTCCAAGGCCTTTTTCTTGGCGGGATCCACCATGTCGGCAGTCTGGGAATTGCCGGCGGCAGCGATTTTTTTGGTGGAAGCGTCGGGGGCGGAAGTCGTTTTGGCCATGTCTGGGATCCTTTGCGTCAGGGAAAAAGAGTTTGGGTTAGTTTCGGATGTGAAGTGTATCGGGTGTTTGGGTCTTGTCAAGGTAGAATTTTTTAACTTGTAGCCAGCCCCAACTCCGCCATAGCCGACACCCACGATGCTTGTTCGTTTGCACCGTACAAGTTGTAAGGATCCAAGGGAGCCCGTCCCATGGCCCCGGCCAGGGTATGGATGCCGGCATCCGAACCTTTTTCTTCGGCGTGACGGGTGCCGTGATCGTCACCCAGATTGCTGATGAAAATGCCGGCGGCGCTCTTGGGCAGGAAGTCTTCGTAGACGATGGGGCGGCGGGTGAGATAACCCAAGCGCACCAATTCATGCCGGGTTTTGCCGGCGACCCGCACGCCAAGGGCCACCCCTTGGGGTGTGGTGTGATAGGTGAAGTAAGCCAGGTTTTGCTCGGCCAATTCGGCGTAAGTCGCCGGCATCACGGCATCAAACAGGGTGCGCCACTTCTGTTGATAGTCGCCAGTGGAGTCGGCGGCCCACTGCGCTTCAAAAGCATCCAACGCATCATCGTAAATTTTGCGCCCGGCCGGGGTGAGGGCCACGCCGCGCTGCTCGATTTCGCCGAAGCGGACTTTGCGGGTGCCTTCCACCACCTCGCCGTTTGGGCGGCGAAAACGGATGGGCTCAGGCAAACTTCTGAAACTGGTCTGGCGCAGCAAAACTTCCACCCCGGCGCGCTTGGGCGGGCCTTCGACCTGATCCTTCATGCGGATGTTGCGCGCTTCCATGCCCTTGGCGGCGGCGTCAATGTCGAGCACGCGCGGGGTCAGGTGGTTGATGTTGAGGCCGAAATAAATGTCGGCGGCCACCGGGCTGACTTTGAACACGGCGTCGTACAAGGCTTGGTCCACCGCATGGGCGGGCAGGGCAAAGGCCTCGGTGGCGGCGGTCAGAAATGCGTCCATCAGGGCGCCGTCCACCCCGCCCGCTTGCTCGGAGCGCGCGATCAGCAGGCGCAATTCGGGCTTGAACATTTGACGCGAGGCGATGGCGGCTTCCACCTGTTGGCGCAGGGTTTGATCATGGAAAAAGCGGCGGTCATCGGTCACCAGCATCGAGGTGAACACCCGAAACGGATTGCGCGCCAACTCATCGGCCGCCACCGGCCGGAAAGCGGTGGCGATCATCGGCACCGCGCTGCTGGCGGCCGCTTCGCGCAGGTCGTAAAACCCCACCGGGTGCATGCCAAGCAAGGCGAACAGGCGCGCGATCCAGGCCAATTCCTGCGGCGAGCCCACGCGGATGGCGCCGTGACGCTCGGCGCTGATGCGGTCCAAGCTGCCCAGGCTGTCGGCGTAGGCGGGATCAGCCCCGGCCACGGCAGCGTTCACGGCGCGGGTTTCTTCCACCAACAGGTCATAGGCCGGCACCTCGCGGCCGTACATGCGGGCCAATGACAGGGCGAAGCGGGCGCGCAGCAGATGGGGAGGGATGTGCATGGGGATTCCTGTCCAAAGAAGGAAGTTCAATTTCGGCCAACCCGTCTTTAGAATAGGGTCGCCGCCGTTTTTCCCCAACGCAGGAGTTCCGATGCTGACCCTGACCCAAGCCCGTGCCGCGTTGGAGTTGCCCAAGACCTTGCCAGGGTTGGCCATCGGTTCGCAGTGGGAAGCCGGCCAAGGCGACTCTTTTGCGCGCACCTCGCCGCTGGATGGCGCGCCGTTGGTGGATTTTCAGGCGGCTTCCGAAGCGCAAGTGGCGCGCGCTTGCGCCTCGGCAAAGGCGGCCTTTGCAATGTGGCGCGAAGTGCCGGCCCCCAAACGCGGCACCTTGGTGCGATTGATGGGCGAGGGCTTTCGCCGCCACCAAGACGCCATCGCCACCCTGATCACCGAGGAAGCCGGCAAAATTCCGGCCGAAGCGGCGGGCGAGGCGCAGGAGATTATGGACATCTGCGACTTTGCCGTCGGCCTGTCGCGCCAGTTGCACGGCCTGACCATCGCCAGTGAACGGCCGCAGCACCGGCTCGATGAGCGCTGGCATCCGCTGGGGCCGATCGGTTGTTTGACGGCCTTTAATTTCCCCGCCGCCGTCTGGGGTTGGAACGCGGCCTTGGCCATCGTCTGCGGTGATCCGGTGGTGTGGAAGCCAAGTGAAAAAACCTCGCTCACCGCCTTGGCCTGCCACCGCATCGCCTGCGAAGCCGCGCAGGCTTGCGGTGCGCCGGAGGGCTTGTTTGCGCTGGTGCTGGGTGGGGCAAAAACCGGCCGGGCGCTGGTGGATGACTTGCGCCTGCCGTTGATCAGTGCCACCGGCTCGGAGGCGATGGGCAAAGCCGTGGGCGTGGCCTGCGCGGGCCGCTTCGCCAGAACGCTGTTGGAACTGGGTGGCAACAACGGCCTGATCGTCTGCCCCAGTGCCGATTTGAATCTGGCCAGCCGCGCCATCGTGTTTGCGGCGGTGGGCACCGCCGGCCAGCGTTGCACCTCGCTGCGTCGTTTGATCGTGCATGAGTCGGTGCGCGCGCCGTTGCTTGACGCCGTCAAAAAAGCCTATGCCTCATTGAAGGTCGGCGACCCGCGCCAAGCCGGCGTGCTGGTCGGGCCGTTGATTGATGCCCGCGCCGTGCAAGCTCACATGGCCGCCTTGGCAGAAGCCCGCGCCGCCGGTGCGCAAGTGTTCGGCGGCGAGCCGCTGGGTGGCAATTGGGTAGCGCCCGCCATCATGGAAGGTTTGCCGCCCGACCATCCCTTGGTGCAACGCGAAACCTTTGCGCCGATTTTGTATGTGCTGCCCTACGGCGGCGAAGTGGACGAAGCCATCGCCCTCCATAACGCCGTGCCGCAGGGTTTGTCCAGCGCCATCTTCACCCGGGATCTGCGCGAAGCCGGCCGTTTTTGCGGGCCGGCCGGCAGCGATTGCGGTTTGGCCAATGTCAATGCCGGCACCAGCGGCGCGGAAATCGGCGGCGCTTTCGGCGGCGAAAAAACCACCGGCGGCGGCCGCGAAAGCGGTTCGGACGCGTGGAAGGCCTATATGCGCCGCTCGACCCAAACCATCAACGAAGGCTCGGCATTGCCACTGGCGCAGGGGGTGGTGTTTGACGCTTGAGAACGCGGAGTTGAACCTTTTCACCTGCGTTCACGCTTTGCCACGCAGTTGCTTCATCACCGTTTCGCGCTCGTCGACCGCTTGCTTGAAGCGGCGGGTGGCGGTGAAGAAGGGGTTGGTGCCGCCGGACAGCCCTTCCACCGCACCGTTCAACTCCGCCAAGCGGGTCGCCAGCACGGCGTCTTGGGGCTCGGCGCCGGGGAAACTTTCATGGGTGGCGTATTTCAGGGCATCAAGCACTTGCGCCCATTCGGCTTGAACCTCAGATGGCGCATTGGCCGGTATTTTGTCGGCCAAGCGGCGCACGTCGGCGCGCATTTTTTCAAGGGGCTGCTCGCGGGCATCCATCCCCTCCCAAGAGGCTTTGGCCGCCGAGCGGCCCATGGCGAAGAGCATGCCAAGGGTGATGAAGCCGGCGGCGGCGAGCAGATGCAACATCCCCAAAGTCTTGGCGGACACATCCAGCAAGCCGATCAAAACAATGGCGAGGGTGGCCAGCAGATACAGGCCGGCGATGCCGGCAAAGGCGAAGTCCACGGCGATCATGCGGCTTTGCTTGCGCCAGCCCATGAACAGCCACGACAGCGCGATGAAAAATTCCATGACCACCACCGCGCCAAAATTGAGCCAGAATTTTTCATTTTGGCCGGACAAACCCCATGCCAATTGCGCCACGCCGAAGGTGATGCCGAGCATGGCCAGCAGCCACACGAGGAGCAGAAGGGGGAAGGGCGAGGGGGGTTTGTTGGACATGGCTTGATATGGAGTGCGGCGTCGTGCCGCCGCACTCC
>CAZKVP010000130.1:0-4962 GCA_964556215.1 uncultured Phycisphaeraceae bacterium | reverse complement strand
CGGTTTTCCGTATCCTTACCCTTCTTTTTATCCCCCATCGGCGACAAGATGTCGCCGCTACATTGGAGACCCCCATGGGACGCGCCTGGGCCAAACGCCTGACCAAAAAAACCAAGACCGATGCCAGCCGCTGCCGCGCCTGGAGCAAGTGCTCGCGCGCCATCATGGTGGCGGCCAAAGGCGGCCCCGACCCGGACACCAACATGGGACTGCGCTTGGCCATCGATGAGGCAAAAATTCACAATGTCCCGCGCGACAACATCCAAAAGGCGATTGAAAAAGGCTCCGGCACCGGCGACGACAGCACCCACTTCGACCATTTGGTTTACGAAGCCTACGCGCCAGGCGGCATTGCCCTGATCATTGAAGCCCTGACCAACAACCGCAACCGCACCGCACCGGAAATCCGCACCATCCTGGATAAAAACGGCGGCGCGCTGGCCAACACCGGCTCGGTGTCTTTTCAATTCGATCGGCGCGGCGAAATCCTGATCGAAGGCGGTTTGGTGACCGAGGACAAATTGATGGAAATCGCCCTCGAAGCCGGCGCGCAAGACATCCAAGGCGACGACGACGACGGCTGGCAGGTGCTCACCGATGGCGCAAGTTTCCTGGCCGTCAAAACCGCGCTGGAAAAAGCCGGCATCGAATTGGCCTCGGCCGGCATTGTCATGCACCCGCAAAACACCATCGAAGTGGCCGGCGAAGCGGCTGACAAATTGGCCAAACTGATTGATTTGTTGGAAGACAATGAAGATGTCCAAAAAGTCCACGGCAATCATGTGATGGTGTAAGACATCTCCCCGCGCCCGCTTTCCTACAATTCCGCCTTCTTTCCCCGCCCTTTCATCCGCCCCATTTACTGGCCGGCTAAAGCCGACCCTCCATTCATGGCCAACAAACCCCTCATCGGCAACGCACTCATCGGCCAATCCGGCGGCCCCACCGCCGTCATCAACGCCTCTCTGGTTGGCATCCTTGAAGCCTGCCTCAAAGCCAAGAACATCAAAAATGTCTACGGCATGCGCTACGCCATTCAGGGCACTTTGGACGGCCACTTTTTGGAACTTTCCAAACTCAACGCCAAAGACCGCGCGCTGTTGGCGCAAACCCCCGGCTCGGCCCTCGGCTCCTCGCGCCTGAAGTTGAAGGACGAATTGCTGCCGCCGATCCTGGCCAACCTCAAGAAGTTCAACATCCGCTACCTGTTCATGATCGGCGGCAACGACTCGATGGACACCATCCGCCGCGTGGTCAATTACGCCAACGCACAAGGCTACGAGATGGTCGGCGTCGGCTGCCCCAAGACCGTGGACAACGACCTGTTCGGCACCGACCACACCCCCGGCTACGCCTCCGCCGCCCGCTTCGTGGCTCTCTCGCTGCACCAGGGCGGCCGTTTGAACTCCGACATGCAGAAGGTGGACCAGTTCACCGTGTTGCAGACCGTCGGCCGCTCCAGTGGTTGGCTGCCGGCCGCCGGCGCCGCCGCCCGCAGCAAGGCCGGCGACGCCCCGCACATCATCCTGATGCCCGAGCGCGCCTTTGACGAAGCGGCCTTTTTGGCCAAGGTCGAAGCCACCCACAAAAAATACGGCTTCGTCTCCATCGTCACCGGCGAAGGCGTGTGCCGCGCCGACGGCAGCGCCATTTCCGCCAGCCAGACCAAGGACAAATTCGGCAACACCGAGTTCGGCGCCATGGGCGGCACCAGCGCGGCCGTGGCCCTGCACAAGTTGATCGCCGACAAATTTGGCTGGCGCGGCGAATTCCAGATTTTGGAATCCCTGCAGATGTGCGGCCAGGACCGCGCGGTGGAACTCGACCGCAAAGAAGCCGCCCTGTGCGGCGCCAAAGCCGTGGCGCAAGCGCTCACCGGCAAAGGCGGCGTGATGATCACCTTGCTGCGCAAAAAGGGCGCCAAGTACGCCCCCGACTTCGGCACCATTTCGCTGGAAGAAGTGGCCAACATCGACCACGGCCACAGCCGCGAAAAGCCGGTGCCGGCACCATTCATCGCCAAAGACGGCATGGATGTGACCCCCGCCTTCATGAAATACATCCGCCCCTTGGTCGGCGAGATGCCCAAGCATCTGGTGCTGGACGGAAAAAAGGCCAAGGCGCCGAAATAACGCCGAAATAGCCGGCTTGTCCCAACCTCTGTAATGCCTCCCCCCACCCCGGCGTCTAAGTGGGTCGGTCCCTCTTTATCCGCATATTCCCATGAGCAAACTCAAGACCATTGCCCTTTCGACCTCCATCCTTGCGGCACTGGGCCTGTCAACCGGCGCCCTGATGCTGGCGTACATGAACCGGCCGGTCAAGGAATCCACCCATGAAATCAAAGCGCCCGACCTGGCCACG
The DNA here is from genome assembly GCA_964556215.1 of uncultured Phycisphaeraceae bacterium. Taxonomy (GTDB): domain Bacteria; phylum Planctomycetota; class Phycisphaerae; order Phycisphaerales; family Phycisphaeraceae; genus CANIYR01. Next base: position 2,598 of record CAZKVP010000130.1, on the reverse strand, counting down.
GTGGCGGGGGTCAAGCCCGATGCCAAAAAAGGCGACCGGGTGGTGGCGCTGGCATCGGCGGCCAAGGGCGGCAATGCGGCCTTTGATTGGGCCTGCGGAAAAAACAACCTCAGCGGCGCGCGCGCCGAGGAACACATCGGCCATTGGGACAAACTTTCCGGCGCGGTGGCCTACAACGCCAAGGCCGGCCAAATCCTGGGGCTGGAGGTGGTGTTCGCCACCGACTCCTTCCAGTCCGACAACAACACCCTGACCAACACGGTGATCAGCGACCAGCAATGGTTCGACACCGAGCATTTCCCGGAGGCGAAATTCTCCGCCGCCACCTTCCTGCCCAAATCCGCCGAAACCGAAAAAGCCGTGGCCGACGGCAAACTCAAGGCCGTCAAGGATTGGACCCACCTGATCAAGGGCTCGTTCACCCTCAACGGCATCACCCAAGAACTGACGATTCCCGCCAAAATCACCTTCGGCAATGAATCGGCACGCATTGAGGCCGACTTCCCCATCAGCCGGGCCGCCTTCAAGGTCGATTCGCGCAAAACCGGCCTGGCCTCCGCGGCGGGAGCCATGTATGTCATTGATGAAAACGTCAACCTCTCCACCCGCATCGTGGCTTCGCCCGACATCGCAACCTTGGTCGCCGAACAGGGTGCCCAAATTCAGGCCCAGCAAACCGAGCTGCACAACCTGCAGGAAGCCCAGACCAAGGCCCTCAAAGATCTTTCCAACAAGCTGATTCTGCTGAAATCCGAAATGGATGAAAAGTTGGCCCATGCCGGCACATCCGCCGCCGTGCCGGCGGTGGCCGTGGATCCGGCCACATTGCCGAAATCGTTTGAAGACGCATTGATATTGCCCCCGCTGGAAAAGGACTACATCGACCCCAAGACCAAGAAGTCCGAGCACCGCTCCTATTCCGGCATGAAGGCCCCCTTCAAAATGATCCTGGTGGCCGGCGATCCCGCCAAAGGCATTGCGCCTTTTTACATCGGCGAGACCGAGGTGACGTGGGACATGTTCAAGCCATGGTCGCACTGGTATGACACCACCCCCGTGGACGGCGCCCCCGAACTTGAAAAAGGGCTGCGCCCCTCCAACGCCGACTCCTATGGCGACACCAGCCACAACGACAAGCGCTACGACGGCTACCCCGCCCTTGGCATGAGCCGCCTGAATGCCGAAGCATTCTGCGCCCTGCTGTCAAAGAAGACCGGCCGCAAATACCGCCTGCCCACCGAGGCCGAATGGGATCTGGCCTATCAATTGGGCGGCGGCGACCCGGCCAACAAATTGGATTATGCCGTGTGCAAGGAAAACGCCGGGGAAACGCCGGAATCTTTCGACCCCTGCCCCTCACTGATCAAAAGCAAAAAGCCCAATGCGCTTGGCCTGTACGACATGCTGGGCAACGTGGCCGAATGGGTCAAAACCCCCGGCGCGGCGGATGCCGACGGCAAAAACACCTTTGTGCGCGGCGGTGATTACACCACCCCACTCAAGGACCTGACCGGCAAACACCGCCAGGAATCCGACAGCCGGCGCAATGAGGACGGCAGTTGGAATAAAAATTATCCCAACGATCCGGTCAGCGTCTGGTGGTACCACGACTGCGGCAGCGTCGGCTTCCGCCTGGTCTGCGAGCCGGTGAACATTCCGGCCGCCAAATAACCCTCCCCCGTAAAAACCCGCGCGCCAAAGCGCGGGTTTTTCCCTCCCCTCCCCTTCCTTCGCCATGCCCGCCATCCCCCCCTTCACCACCGCGCTGTGCCTGGCCGGGGCTTTGGCCTTGGCCGCTTCCGCCCGCGCCGACCGCGTGGCCCTGCCTTCGGATGGTTCGCAATCCCAAAGTTATCCGTTGTCACTGACCCAACCGGCGAATTGGAAAACCGTCACCGGCACGCCCGCCGCGGCCTTTGGCAAAAGCACCGGCCTACGCAGCGGATCGGCCTTGGCGCTGCCGCCGGGGACCGTGGTGGAAAGCGTCATCGCCGTGCCGCCCCTGCCGCCCCATGAGGCGCGCTTCACCGACCGCTTCGGCGTGATCGCCTTGGACCTTTCCGGCACGCAAGGCGACGGGGAGGCCGCCTGCACGCTGGAGGTGTTCGACGAGGTCGGCGCCCTGCTGGGCAAGGCGCAAGTTGCCACGCGGCAAAAGCAAACCGGCGGCGCCGGCTGGTCAAGCGACAGCGAAGATGAAACCGAACCGATGGCCAACGCCCTCGATGGCCGCGCGGATTCCCTCTGGCACACCAATTGGCACCAGTCCACGCCCCTGCCGCATCACTTGCAATGGAATGCCGGCACCCCCACCGCCATCACCGGCTTCACCTACACCCCGCGCCAAAACTGGCGCACCGGCATGGTGAAGGACTGGGTCTTGCAGGCCAGTGACGATGGCAACACTTGGCGCCAAGTGGCAGCTGGTGCCTTTGAGTACCCCGGGCGCAATTTGGCGGCCAAGACCGTGACCCTGGAAAAACCCGTGACGGCCCGCGCCTTCCGTTTCGTCGCCCAAACTGAAATCACCGGCGACAAGAACAATGCCAGCGCCGCCGAGTTCCGCTTCTTGGGCGGCGACGGCCAGCCGCTGGCCGT
>CAZKVP010000129.1:0-5051 GCA_964556215.1 uncultured Phycisphaeraceae bacterium | reverse complement strand
ATCGGTAGAGGCACATTCTCGCACTCTCCAACTGTTCACTTGTCAAAGACCTGATTCCTAGCGCGTTTCCACACCGGGGAGGGGCATTGTAGGGCGGGTTAATTGCCTTGTCAAACCCTGAAAGTCAAAATTCTGGAAAAGGGTGGATTGGAGCGGATTGGGGGTATTCCCTTACCAAGTGTCGGCGCATGGGGATAAAGCACACCATCAGCCTCCATCATCGGCCGCATAAACCGATTCCCCATGGGTGCCAGTATTGCACAAGACGCGATTCCTGCAACTTTTTTCACCCCAACACCACCGAAACCATCCCCTCCACCCCTGCATGATGCCACTGACTTCAAGGCAATGCCCTACCCTGCGGGGCGGACCGCGAGTTTTTAACTCGCAAACAAAGCCAGCCTCATCATCTGTTCCATCCACAGCCTTGCGAGCAGGAATGCTCGCGGTCCGCCCCGCATCACCCCCGCAGCTCCGCCCCCGCCGCCTTCAATTTCTCCACCACATGCGCCACCTGGCCGTCCACCTCCTCGCGGCGCAGCGTGCGCTCGGGGTCGCGGAAGAGCATGCGGAATGACACGCTCTTTTTGCCCGGGCCGGGGAAGGCGCCAGCCTTGGCGTTGCGGTAGGTGGTGATGAAGGAGACTTCTTCCAACAGCGCCGGATTGGCCTCATGCACGGCAGAAGTGATGACCTCGAAGCGCAAGTCTTCGGCGCAGACCACCGACAAATCGCGGTCGATGGCGGGGAAGCGCGGCAAGGTACCGCTGGCGCGCTTGGGCGGATACAGCGCAAGCAAGGCCTCTGCGTGCAGATCGGCGAACAGCAGGGCATCGGGCAGGTCGAAGGCTTTGCGGGTCGCCGGCGACGCCACGCCGAAGATGCCCAGCAACGCGCCGTCAAGCACCAGTTGCGCCTGCGGGGCTTGCAGGTCGCCGGCCAGCGGCTTGACTTGCAGGCGGCCGCAGGCCGGCGCACCGGCCAAGGCTTCCACCAATTCCTCCAGCACGCCGCGCAACTCGCGCAGGGCCAGCTGCACATCGGGGCCGGCGTCGGCCAGCAAGGCCAGGCTGCGGCGCTCGGACACACCCGCACCTGATTGCTCCCAGCAAGCGGCCAACTCAAACAGCTTGACGCCGCTGTTGCCGGCATCGGCGTTCAACTTGCGGCAGGCCATCAGACCGGCCAACACACTGGCGCGCAACTGGCCGCCCTCTTTGCGGGCGCCTTTGTCGCCGTACAGCGAGGCGACTTTTCCGGAGAAGGCCTTGCTGGCCTTTTCCGGCACCAGCGACGGTGTGATGGTTTCATGGAAGCCGTGGGCGGCCAACACCGCGCCGATCAGGCGGCGGGCTTCGACCTTGGGCTGGGTGGCACGTACATGGATGGGCAAAGTGGCAAGTTTGGGGATGCGGTCCATGCCGACCAAGCGGGTCACTTCTTCGATCAAATCCACCTCGCGGTGCAGGTCGGCGCGGCGACTGGGCACGGCGACTTTGAGCAGGTTGGCGGACACCAGCACCGTCAGACCGAGCGATTCAAGCACCTGTTTTTGTTCGGCGTCGGACACTTCCAGCCCGAGCAGGTCACGGGTCTTTTGCGGGCGCAAATTCACCGTCTTGTCCGCCGGATCCTCCGCACCGACGCGGATGACACTCTCGCACAGCGCACCGCCGGCCACCTGCAGAATCAACTCGCACGCGCGCCGGCTGGCGCGCTCGACGCCGGCCGGATCAGGGCAGCGCTCGAAGCGGTAGGAGGAATCGCTGCCGAGGCGCAACTGGCGGCTGGTGCGGCGCACCGACAACGGCTCGAACAAGGCGGATTCCAGCAAAATGTCGCAGGTAGCTTCGGTCACTTCACTGTCTTGCCCGCCCATCACGCCGGCAATGGCCACCGGCTTGTCGGCATCGGCAATCACCAGAATCGGGGCTTTGAGCAGATGCTTGGAGCCGTCGATGGCGAGGAAGTTTTCACCCTCGGCCTTGGCTTCGCGTACCACCACTTGCGCCCCGGCCAGTTTGGCCAGGTCAAAGGCGTGCAGCGGCTGGCCGATTTCAAACATCACGAAGTTGGTGACATCCACCACATTGGAGATGCTGCGCAAACCGATGTTCTCCAGCGCGGTCTTGAGCCAGGCCGGCGAAGGGCCGACCTTGACGCCCTTGATGACGCGGGCGGTGTACAGCGCGCATTCGGCGGTTTGGACCGCCACTTGCGCCACCGATGCAACCGGAGCGCCGGCGGCGGTGGGCACGTCAAAGGCCGGCAATTGGAGCACGATGCCGCTCTTGGCGGCCAATTCGCGGGCCACGCCGGTGTGGCAGAGCATGTCGGGGCGGTTGCTGGTGACTTCGACTTCCAACTTGAAGTCGCCGTCGGCCTGCGCGTCGCAGCCCTCGACCGGAAAGCCGGACGGCGGCAGGATGGCGGAAAATTCCGCCACGGAAACCGGGCGGGCCAGGTAACGGTTGACCCAATTCAGGCTGATTTTCATAAGGACGGGGATGGTACGAAAAAGATTGAAGCCGAGCGTTTGCGGTAAGGCCCGCTCCGCACTAGAATCCCCGCCCTTCTCAAAAAGAGAAGAACGAGCTATAGCGCAGCTTGGTAGCGCGTCACACTGGGGGTGTGAAGGTCGTGGGTTCAAATCCCGCTAGCTCGACTTAAACAGAAAAAACCGGCTTTTGGCTGGTTTTTTCTGTTTAAGTCGAGCTTTGGACACGGGCAGCGCCGCCAGCGGACTGCACAGTGGGCGGCCAAGCGGGATTCCGCGCAGCGGAACCCCGCTGGCTCACGGAGCGCGCGCGGCACGAACCGGGGGTGCGGGGCAAAGCCCCGCCCAAACCAAGCCTGCACCTCATCCCCTGCCCAAAAATCATTTCCGCACGCTGGCAAGATACGCATCCACCAAGCGCCGCTCCTGCGGCTTAAGGCCGGCCTGCGGCGCCATGTCATCCATGACGCGCTCTGAGCACTGCGCCGGGTCGGGCAGGCCGTGGCAGCGGGCGCAGCGTGTGAGGAACAGGTGGCGGCCCTGCGCCAACGGTGCGGCCAGGGGCGGCATGCCCGCTTGGGAGGGGCCGTTTGGGGATTCCACACATGCCGCCAGCAAGGCAAGTGAAGCAAGCAGAAAAAGGCGGTGGCACATGGGGGAAAACCGTGGGAAATCATGAAAATGAACCGGCGGGTATTTTATCAGCAATCGCCCCCTCACCCCTTTCCCCTCTTCCATGTCCACCACCGCCAAAGTCGCCGTCATCATGGGCAGCAAGAATGACCTCCCCAAGATCCAGCCGGCCATTGATCTACTGGGCAAACTTTGCATCCCGGTCACTGTCCGTGTCACCTCCGCCCACCGTACGCCAGACGCCGTGCGTGATTTTGCCGTCAATGCCAAAGCCAACGGCATCAAGGTCATTATTGCGGCGGCCGGCGGCGCCGCCCATCTGGCAGGCATGACCGCCAGCCACACCGCCTTGCCGGTGATCGGCATCCCGGTCGAGGGCGGCCACCTCAACGGGCTTGACGCCCTGCTCTCCACTGTGCAGATGCCCGGCGGAGTGGCGGTGGCCACGGTGGGCATCGGTGCAGGCGGGGCCACCAACGCGGGCCTCTTGGCGGCGCAAATCCTGGCCCTGTCGGATGAGGCACTGGCAGCACGCTTGGATGCCTTCCGCGCCCACCAGTCAGCCATGGTCGCCCTTAGCGACGCCGAAGTGGTGGCGCTGCATCCGGCGAAATAAGCCGACCCGAAAGCCGGCCTTAGAATGGCCGCCCTTATGACCACCCCAAGCTGCACTGTTCCCAAACCTCTCCCCCCCGGCAGCCTGCTTGGCATGCTTGGCGGCGGCCAGCTGGGGCGGATGTTCGTCGAGGCCGCCCATGAGCTGGGCTACCGCGTGCATGTGTTTTCGCCAACCGATGGCGAGCCGGCCTGCCTGGTCGCCGACACCAAAACCATTGCAAACTACGACGACTACGCCGCGCTAGAGCGCTTTGCCCAAAGCGTCGGCGCGGTGTCGTATGAATTTGAAAATGTGCCAGCCGCCACCGCCGCCGCCTGCCTCAAGCATGTGCCGGTGCGGCCGGGGGCGCAAGTTTTGCATGTGTGCCAGAACCGCCTGCGCGAAAAAGCGTTTTTTGTCGAAACTGGCATCCCCTGCGGCAAATGGGCCCCCATCCGCGCCGAAGCCGACCTTGAAGCCGCCCTGGCCGCCTGCGGCCTGCCCGCCGTTTTGAAAACCGCCGGCGGCGGCTATGACGGCAAAGGCCAGCAAACCTTGCGCGCCGGCGGCATTGCCGACTTGCGCTTGGCTTGGCAAAAATTGGGCGCGGTGGAATGCGTCCTGGAAGCCTTCGTGCCCTTTGTGGCCGAAGTCTCGGTGGTGGCGGCCCGCAGCCTGTCCGGCCAAGTGGCGTGCTATGGTCCGATTTTGAATCACCACGCCAATCATATTCTAGACCTGTCCATTTACCCCGCCCCCGGCGTGTCGGATGCCTCTGCCGCAAAAGCCGTGGCCCTGGCCGAAAAACTCATGAGCGCCTTGGATGTGGTGGGCGTCCTGTGCGTGGAACTGTTCGTCATGGCTGATGGCCGCATGCTGGCCAATGAAATGGCACCCCGCCCCCACAACTCCGGCCACCTGACCCTCAACGCCTTCAAGCGCAGCCAATTTCACCAGCAAGTGCTGACCCTGTGTGGATTGGATCCGCAACCGCCGCAATTCATCTCGCCATCGGCCATGAGCAACTTGCTCGGCGATGTGTGGGAAGCAGCCCCCAACCAAAACCCCAATTGGGCCGCCGCCGAAGCGCTGCCGGGCGTCTCTGTCCACCTGTACGGCAAGACTCAGGCCCGCAAAGGCCGCAAGATGGGTCACCTCACGGCCCTGGCGGCAACGCCGGAAGCAGCTGCGACATTGGCCAAGCAGGCCAGGGCACTGTTGGTGCAGGCCTAAAAGCCGTAACAAAGCCGCAACAAGGAAGCATGCGGCATCAGTAGTGTCCGGTTAGATTTCCCATAAATTAGGCTGTTTCTGAACTTCCAG
>CAZKVP010000128.1:0-5067 GCA_964556215.1 uncultured Phycisphaeraceae bacterium | reverse complement strand
TTCTCCCGCCCGTCCACCAGCCACACGCCTTGGTCATTGAGCGTGAGGTCAAAAGCGGTGCGGCCCAATTTTGAGGCCTGCAGGCGCAATTGGGGTGATTGGCCGGGCTTGGTTTCCATCACCAGGATGGCTTCCAGCAGGACGGATTTGTCGGCGGATTCCTCCAGCTTCAGCGTGCCGCGCAGGCGCACGGACGTGAGTTTGGCATCCCGCGCCGTCATGTGCATGAGGGCGGCATGTGCGCCTTGCCACGGATAAACCGGCAGGCCGACGCCCGGCGAACCGGTGGGGGCCTTGGGGGGGGTGAGGCAGCCGGCCAGCAGCAGGCAGGGGAGTAAACGAAAAACATGCGCCATGGGGGACGCATGATAGACCAAAGCACACGGATTCCGGCGTTATGCCAGATTGAAAGCGGGTGCTTGGGATTCGGAATGCAACGGATGCGGCCGGGGCTGTTCGGCGGCGCTTGAATCCGTTGGTTTGCGCCCCACGGGCAGGTTCAACCCCAGGAAATAGCAGGAAAATTTGATCGGCACGGCATACTCGGTCAGCACGGTGGAGACCTGGTTCTTGGTCGAAATCAAGGTGGCGGAGGCCTGCTCGGCCTGCTGGTCGAGCCAGCCTTCGGCTTTTTGTTGAAGGGCCATGGTGAGGGTGGATGCCATGGGGCGCGAGGCCGGAGTTTGCCCGACCGCCAAGGATGCCGGTGCGCCGGGTGCGGTGGTTTTGGCTGTCGGCCAGAATGCCACCACCAAGGCCAGGCAGGCTGCCAACCCCCCGGCGCTGCGCCAAGCCCACTCTTTGAGGCGCAGCCGGCTCAGGCGCGATTGGTCTTGCTGCGCGGCCAAGGCGTGCATCACGCGGCGGGCAAACACGGCGCCTTCAAAGACGGAAGCTTCCGGATTTTGGGTGTCGGTTTTGTCGCGGCCGGCGGCCAGCCACTCCAGCCAAGGCTCCTGCGCCTGGGTGGCCGGCGCCCGCATCACGCGGGCGACAAAGTCGGGGGCGGATGCTTCATCGCGTGCCGCCGGAGGCAAGGCCAAATGGGCGAGCCAAGGCTCCTGCCTGACGTCATGCCCCAAGTTCAAATGGCCGTTCAAGTCGCCGCTCAAATCGCCGTCTTGGGGCGGGGTGGGGTGGGTGTTCCTCATGGCATGAACTCCTCGGCATGGGGGGAAAGGGAGGTTTGCAGCGCGGCCCGCGCGCGGTGCAGATGACTTTTGACGGTGCTGGCGGGCATTTCCATCACCTTGCCCATTTCTTCAATCGGCATGTTTTGCTGATAGAACAAGGTGAGGGCCACGCGCTGGGGTTCTGAGAGCCGGCGCATGGCTTGGGTCAGCAGGCGGTTGGCATGCTCCAAGCGATCCTGGCGGTCCAGGGCGGGTTCGGTGTGGGCTGATGGCGGGGCGAGTTCCGCCCAAGCTTCAGGGGTGGAGAGGCGGAGCTTCTTCTGGCCGGCCGTGATGGACAGGCGGCGGGCGATGGTGAGCAGCCAAGTGCGCATGGGGTAGGCCGGGTCGTAATGGTCGGCGTAGCGCAGCAGGCGCAGGAAGGTTTCCTGGGCCAAATCATCCACCAAAGAGGCGTCAAAACAGATGCGGCGCAAAAACGAGCGCACCACCCGTTCATGCCGCTGCACCAAAGCCTCACCCGCCGCGCGGTCGCCGGCGGCCACCTGCTTGGCCAATTCCGCATCGGAGGCGGTGGAAAGTTCGGGGAATGATTTGGGCATGGCAAGCGGCACGATAACGCCTACCGGGCAAAGCGGGGACGGTTGCGGGCTTTGGTATTTTTCAAACGGTTTTGCAACCGGCCCCCTCGGCTGGGGGTAGGCGTGGTGGCTGGGAAAGTAAAAGCGCTTTGAAATCGGGCATCGGGCGGCTCCCTGCCGATGTTTTGAGAAAAAGTTGCTTTCTTGGCCCGGCTTCTTACCATTCCGTCTTCTTTATCCCCCTTTCTCCAGGATTCCAATGTTTGCCAAGTCTTCGTTCCGTGCCCGTTCTTTTGTCGCCGCCATGGCCCTGTCCGCCCTGCCGTTGGCCGCCGCCCTGCCCGCGCAGGCGGTCGAAGTGCCGGCCACCGCCATCACCGAAAACACCGCGCTGGTGGTGTGGTTGGATGTCACCTCCATTGACAGCACCGATGTGACCACCCAGATGCTCAAGATGCAGGCGCGCGGCGGGCTTAGCGAAAAGGACAAGGCCAAAATGGCCGAGATGCTCAAAGCCTTCGTGGATTTCCGCACCCAATTCGTCGCCGGCGGCGGCGAAGGAGTCTTGTTTGGCCTGGCCCAGCCGGCCAAGGAAGGCGACAAACCTGAGCCTTTCGTGCTGGTCAAGACCAAGGCCGGCGCCGACCGCGCCAAACTTGAAGCCATGCTGCATGGTTTGGCCGGATTGGCCAAGGACAATGCGCAGGCCAGCACCGCCATCATGGGCGCCAAACTTGAAAAATACGGCACCAGCACCGAGTGGCACGCCCTGACCGGCGAAGAACTGGTGTTCCCCCCGCTCAACGGCACCGCCAAGGATGCCGCCGTGTTCAACAGCGCGTTCAAACCGGGCGGCAAGGCCGCCTTCCAGCTCTGCTTCCACATGCTGCCCAAGATGAAGACCGACCTCAAGGCCATGCTGGATGCGCAGGCCAAGAATCCGCAGCAGGGCGGCATGATGATGGGCATGATGGGGGGCGTCTTGGCGCCGCTGGCCGACCTCGACACCGTGGTGATGGTCGGCGACGGCGTCAAGGGCACCCGCAAGGTGGACCTTACCGCCCACTTCGGTGAAGGCAAGAGCGCCAAGGACTTCGCCGGCGGCGCCAACGGCCTGATCGAAATGGGCAAGGGCATGGCGGGCATGCAACTGGCCCAAATGGCCAAGTACGGCGTGGACACCAAGAATGCCAACGAGGTGTTGGCCAGCCTGGTGTTCAAGGATGAAGGCAACAATGCTTCCCTCAAACTGGACGACGCCTTCTTCACTAAAGTGGAAACATTCTCCGAGCAGGTCCAGGCCGCCACGGAAAAAATGAAGGCGGCCGCGCATGCCAAGGCGCCGGTGGTCGAGCAGGGCGGCGCCGAAGACGAAGAGTAAGCCGCCCCGGCGGAAAAAATGAGCTTAATGAAAACCCCCGGTCCTTGGACCGGGGGTTTTCATTAAGCTGGCGAAGGGGCCGAACCCTCGGCAATCAACCCGGAAGTGGTGCTGATCGGCAACTCCATCAGCCATTTCTGGAGTGGAACTGTTGCCCGGAAAAATCACTTTTTCGGCTGCCCCGTCTTCGCGTCCACGGCGCCGAATTTCGAGAACAACGGCGATTGCTTCAGGCGGACTTGGAACGAGGCCCAATCCTTTTTCTCCTGCGGGGTCCAGCCGCTTTCCGCCAGGGCGATCAGGCGGGGGAAGATTATCGCCTGCAACCGGCCATAGGTCGGCACGCGTTCGGTCCAGATGCAGGCCTCAATGCCGGCCAAGCGGCCCTGGATTTCCGGCTTCACGCCGATGGCCATCGGGTCGTACTTGTAGACCTTTTCAAGCGGCGTGTTGGGGTAGTCGAAGTAGTAGATGTAGGGCGACATCAGCACGCGGTAGCCGCCGTTGGCGAAATTGCGGGCGTCCGCCATGTTGCGCCAGAAATGGTTGATGACGCGCTTGTCCACGGTCTGCTTGTAGATGTTGTTCCAACAGACCGCCGTGCGCCCCTTGGATTCGAGGAATGCGGCGATGTCGTTGCCGAAGGCGATCTGCACGTCCTCCCACGACGCCTTCTGCCCGCCCAGTTTTTCCTTCAGCGCCAGCATGTCCGGGCACGGTGCCCACTGTTCATAGAACACTTCGTCGCCGCCGATGTGAATTTCCTTCGAGGGAAAAAGTTCCAGGACTTCGCTCAGCACGTCCTTGCAGAATTCAACGGTGTGCGGACGGCCCACGCAAAGGGCGGCGCAGCGCTCGCCGGGGAGCCCGTGCCCGATCACCGGCGTCCAGCCGTTGGCCGGAGAAAGTTCCGGATAGGCGACGGCCGCGGCGCCCATGTGCCCGGGCATGTCGATTTCGGGCATGATCCGGATGTGGCGCGCGGCGGCGTAGGCCACCAGTTCGCGGATGTCGTCCTGCGTGTAGAAGCCGCCGTAGCGCGCTTCGCCGTTGGGGCCGCGCCCGGCGTGCTTCGACTCTTTTTCAAGGCCGGTGACGCCGCGCCAGGCGCCGACGGAGGTGAGCTTGGGATATTTCTTGATCTCGATGCGCCAGCCTTCGCCGTCGGTCAGGTGCATGTGGAGGACATTGAGCTTGAGCAAAGCCATCTGGTCGAGGATGGCCTTGACTTCGCCGGTGTCGCAGAAATGGCGCGCCACGTCCAGCATGAAGCCGCGCCAGGCGATGCGGGGCGCGTCGGCGATGGAAAGCGCGGGGATGGCCGGCTTGCCCTCGGCGTCCTTCACCACGGCTTGCGCCAAGGTGGTGGCGCCGCGGAACAGTCCGGCCGGCGTGGCGGCGGTGAGCGTGATGCCATCGGTCGCAACGCCGAGTGCGTAGCCTTCATCGCCATAGGCCGCTTTTTTCGACGGATCCAGGGTGGCGGTGAGCGCGCCCTTGGCGTGCATCGTGGTGGAGGTTTTCACGCCGCCCAAGGAAAGCGCGAGGGCGACTTCCTTCGCCGCGTCGGCAGAGGCGTGGATGGGCAACGCGTCACTCAAAGCGAACCCGGGTGCGCCGGTGGAGACTTGCGCCTTGGCCGGGAGCGGGATGAAGCTGGGCGCGGCCGCGACGGGCGCGGAAGGGTGGACGGAGGCGCAGGCGGCGGCGAAGGCGACGGCAAGCAACAAGGCGATGGGGCGCATGAGTGGAGGGGGCAAGGAGGATTGCGGGAGCAGAAGAGGACGTTCCCCGGGCCGCAGCATTACGAAGAATGCGGCATCATTTAGGTTAGTGTCTCGCGCCGGCGCGAAGGCCGGCGCAAGAGCAGTAGGCTGCCCAAGGCCAGCAGCGCGAAGGAGGCGGGTTCGGGGACGAGATAGTAGGTTTTTCCACCGTCCCAGGTGACGATGGACTGGTAGGAGGCGATGTG
>CAZKVP010000127.1:0-5556 GCA_964556215.1 uncultured Phycisphaeraceae bacterium | reverse complement strand
GCGCAGCCCGCGACACCACCGGAAGACTTGGAAAAGACAGCACCCCGGAGGGGTGCAAGCCTTCTGGCATCCCTCCGGGATGCTGATTTCGCCTATCCCTTCCGGTGGTGTCGCAAGCCTCCAGCTCCGCTTAACCACCGGCTATAAAGCTCTCCATGCCTCCGGCGTGAAAGAGAACCGCGCAATTAAACCAGCCCCAACTCTTGAACCAAACACGCCTGCAACTCTGCACTCAACCTAAAAAAACCATTGGCCGACAAAATCATGTGGCCGGGATTGGGACGATACGAACCCAAAACAATACACCCACCTCGCACCTCAAACACACCCACAACATCTTCAGGCGGAACGGCCTCGCGTGGGTTGCGGGTTCGTTGATCTATGACATATACCCAACCCTCCCCTTGCCGCCGAGCCTCCTCGATAAGACTCAATGATTCCAGGGCACGACGGGCGATCACCTCATGCAAAAATTTTACAAACACAGAATTTTGGGTGAATACGGACGGGGTGATATTCTCATCCGCGCTTAAGGGCCGAAGCAGTACTCCGAAAATCGCTTTGGGATCCAATCCCTTCAAAAACACCTGCTCATGAGACAGGCAGGCAACATAGTCTTTCGGACCATCCGGCGTGTTCACATGATAGATATTGATTTTCATACGGCCGGCATCTTATCTCAACATGTCTTTTTGATGAGCGTAGCAAGCCCAGTCGCCACGGGGCGGGTCGCGCATTTTCAACGCGCAAGGCTGTAGATGGAACAGATAAGGAGGCTTGAAGCCTTGCGCGTTGAAAACGCGCGGTCCGCCCCTCCTACAAAACCACCCCGCCCTCCCAATGCACCTCCGCGCTCACCCGCCCGTTGAAATCATTGACGATGGCTTTGCCCACCAAATCCAGCGTGGTGCCAACCACCGCGCCGCTCAGCGCCTCCGCCGCGCCCCAGGCTTTGACCGCCACCCAGGCGCCGTCGGCTTCCAGGCGCAAATTCAAATGCTTGCCCCCCTGGCCCAGCGGCCGCACATCACGCACTTGCGCCTTGAGGCGCAAACGCGGGGTTGGGTTGCCAATGCCGAAGGGCGCCAATTGCGCGATCTGGGTGAAAACATCCAGCGTGCAGTCGCATGGCGTGGCTTCGATGTCGTACGTCAGTTTGCCGCACAAATCCTCCGCCTTCAAATCCTGCGCCACGCGCTTGGACAAGGCGGCGCGAAAAGCCTCCAACGCGCCGGCCTGGATGGTGCCGCCGGCCGCCATGGCATGCCCGCCGAAGTTCAGAAACTCGCCGCAGTCGCCCAGGGCCGCATGCAGATTCACCCCCGACACGCTGCGGGCCGAAAACTTCACGCTGCCGTCAGGCTGAATGCAGCCCACCACCGCCGGCCGGTGGAATTTCTCCACCAACTTGCTGGCCACGATGCCGACCACCCCGCTGTGCCAGCCGGTGTTGTTGTCGCCCTCGGCGCAAATCGGCGCGGCCACCACGATGGCGCGGTGTTCCGGCCCGTTCCAGCCGTTGTCCCGCACTTGCGCCTCCGCTTCGCCTTCGATGCGTTTTTGCACGGCCTTGCGTTCTTCGTTGTGCTCGGCCAATACTTCGGCCAATTCGGTGGCGCGTTCGCCCCTGGCCGTGGTGAACAACTCCACCGCCTCACGCGCATGGCCCATGCGGCCCACCGCATTGATCTGCGGGGCCAAGGTGAAGCCCACCTTCACATCGTCAATCTGCTTGTTCTCCAACCGCGTGGCGCTCACCAACGCACGCAAGCCCTCCAGGTGCGGCACGCCGGCCGGGGCGGCCGACAAACGCCGCAGGCCGAAACTCACCAGCACACGGTTTTCGCCCAGCATTTCACCCACATCGGCGATGGTGCCCAACGCCACATAGGCGAGCAGGTCCACCAGCAGATGGCTCCAGACTTCCGGCAGCCTTTCGCCGACGCACCAGGCTTTGGCAAAGGCCCACGCCAGTTTGTAGGCCACGCCCACCCCGCACAGGCGGGCGTCGGCTTGCGAGCCGGGCAGGCCGGGGTGGACGACGGCATCGGCATTGGGCAACGCACCGCCGGCGGCCAAAGTGTGGTGGTCGGTGATGATGATTTGCGCCCCGGCGGTTTTGGCGGCGGCGACTTGTTCAATGGCGGAAATGCCGCAGTCCACCGAAATGATCAGCGGACTGCCGGCGGCATGAATCGCCAACAGTGCCTCGGTGTTCAATCCGTAACCTTCGGCGAAACGATCCGGCACATAAGTCGCCACGGTGGCCCCGGCCAATGTCAAGGCATGGAACAACACCGCGCTGGCAGTGACGCCATCCACATCGTAGTCGCCGTAAATGACGATCGGTTTGCCAGCCTTGACGGCGGTAACCAGCAAGTCTGCCGCTGCCGCGCAACCCGGCACTTGCGCCGGATCGGCCAATTGGGTCAGTTTGGGATTGAGAAAGGCCTGCGCTGCTTCCGCCGTCTTGAAGCCGCGGTTGGCCAACAAGCGCGCCACCAGGGGATGAAACCCGGGCAACAAGGCGCAATCGGCGGCAGGCAGGCGTTCGATCCAACGGGGGGCGGCAGAGTGGGGCATGGGTTGGATTCTAGAGCTCCATGGACCGGTGCATGGACGCCAACCCCGGCCCTGCCAAAATATCTTCTGTAATACATTTTTCCATGCGCCGTCTTAACGGCCTGCCGCCGCTGAAACCATGGCGGATCACTCATCCTCATTCTCTTCGGCCACCGCCTCGGGACCCGCCTTGGCCGGCTTGACCTCCAGCAACAATCAGCTGTCCGGCGGCATCCTCACCGGCCCCTCTCCCTTGGCCAAGCCCAGCGGCATACAATCCATGCGTCGGCCAACCACGCTTTTCCAAGAGGACACCCCCATGATTCTTCAACTTGAATCCGGCTCCCCGAAAATCCTCGCCATCAGGATCAGCGGCCAGTTGCACGATGCGGATTACCAAACGTTTGTCCCCATCCTGGACGCGGCCGTGATGGCAGAGGGCCAGGTGCGCCTGCTGGTTGAGTTTTCAGATTTCCACGGCTGGGATGTGCAGGCGGCCTGGGATGATTTCAAACTCGGCCTCAAACATTACGCGGACATCGAACGGATCGCCGTGATCGGCGACCACCGCTGGGAAAAATGGACGGCCAAACTTTTGCAAGCCTTCACACGGGCGCAGGTGAGATATTTTAGTTCGGCGGAAAAAGACGCCGCTTGGGTTTGGATGCGGGAATAAGCCCAAGGAATGCCCCCTTTTGAATTTCCGGCCTGCACTTGCGCCAACCGGCGCAAGTCCGGGTTTGGGGATGGCGCGCCGCGCACAACGCCTCCAATTGCGCCAGCGCCGCATGCCGTGGAGATTCCTCCACCAAGACCGCGGCCCGCAGCCCCCCGCCCCACAACGCCTGCAGCGTTTGCAGCAAACGGCCGGCCACCGTCCAGGCCGCCGACAACCCTTGGCTCTCAGCCAATTGTTTGGACAGGGCGCCAAAGCCTCCAACAGATGGCCGGCCACCACCACCTGCGGCGGATCGGCCAAAGCCCCCCCGGCCTCGCGCGCCAACCATTCGCGCAGCCGCCGCCCGGCCCGCGCCGAAGGCACCGCCGCCACCCACCCGCCCGGCTGCGTCTTCATTTGCGCCAATAACCAGCGCGCCGCCTGCGACAACAGGGGTTGGGTCGGGGCGAAAAAGTGGCGGTTGAGGGGCATGGGGTGGGGAGGAAAGGTGACGGGCAACGGGGCCGCAATGTACCTTGAATTGGGACCGCGACCCGCAGAAATTCGCCCCCACCCGGCCATGCCGAGAATCGGTCGTGGACGATCTGACAAGCCGGAGGCTTGGCAGGCTTTATAGCCGGTGGTCAAGCCGAGCCAAGCGAGGCGACACCACCGGATGCGAAGGGAAAAAGACGGCACCCCGGCAGGGGTGCCAGCGCGAACAGAAGGCTGGCAATCGCTGCCGGGATGCCGGAGAATTCCCGGTCTTATCGAAAAGAAAAAAACAATTTCAGGATACCACCCATGAATATCAATCCAAAGACCAACTTCCCCCACATCCTTGACCATGTCAAGCCCGGTTCCAAGACTGCGTCTTGAGGGTTCGATGGATTGACAAAAACATCCACTTTTTTACCAACGGAATACTGCTTCACAACTTGATACGCCTCCTCTTTCGTTCTGTTCACGATTTGTCCCTTGATTTGAACCCTATCTCCCTCGAACAATTGGCCACCTTGATGATAGGTGTACTTTATTTTCGGCAAATAGTTCTCATGACTTCCAGCGCCTTGAAAATGTTTCACTTGGGATTGCACAACTTCACCCGCAACTTTCTCCCATCGTTGGGACGACCACCCTTCATACACATCCGACAAGCCCCAGCAAAAAACACAAGCACCGATCAGAAAAAATGGCGCGCAAAACAGAAGTAAAAACCGACGACTCACGTCATTTTTCGCATTTTCTTCACCAATCATGCCACCCCTCCCTTTCTAAGCAACAATCAATCAAAGCCGTCTTTGTAAATGGCAATCCAACCACGAGCGATCCGTTCACGATAACCAACCAAACCGCCCCTTTTCAGCCTCCCGACATACCATCGGGGACGGCCTTTGCCTGTCCCGCCCGCCCTTTGCGCATCCACTGACTGGCTTCGCGCTCATTTTTAACCACTCCCTTGCCCGCGCCAAGCGCAACTCCCAGATTAAATTGGCCGGACCACTCTCCTTGTTCCGCCGCCTTGCGATACCACATAACGGCCGCCGCTTCAT
The DNA here is from genome assembly GCA_964556215.1 of uncultured Phycisphaeraceae bacterium. Classification (GTDB taxonomy): domain Bacteria; phylum Planctomycetota; class Phycisphaerae; order Phycisphaerales; family Phycisphaeraceae; genus CANIYR01. The sequence goes on along the minus strand of CAZKVP010000127.1, from coordinate 783 downwards.
CCTTCGCAACACCACGGCCATTGGCAAGCATCACGCCGTACATGTTTTGTCCCGGAGCGTAACTTTGCTCTGCCGCTTTGTGGAACCATGTGGCAGCCTCGACCAGATTTTGGTCTATCCCATCGCCTGCCACCAGCATCATGCCCAAGTTGTATTGCGCCTCAGCCTCTCCTTTTTCTGCAGCCTTGCGGTAAAAGGCGGCCGCTTTCTGAAGCCATTCTTTTGCGGCGACTTTGTCTTTGGCAACGCCCAAGCCATATGCCAACATAAGGCTCAGGTTTTTTTGGCCTTGAGCATCCCCCTGTTCGGCGGCTTGGCGGTACCACTTTGCCGCTTCAACCAAGTCTTTAGGCACCCCTTTCCCAAGATGGAGCATAAATCCAAGATTATTTTGCCCGGCGGCATTCCCTTGCTCTGCGGCCTTACGAAACCATGCCACCGCCTCGGCCTCATTTTTAGCCACTCCATTTCCGATAGCCAGCATGATCCCCAATTTGTTTTGCGCGGATGTGGAGCCTTGGGCTGCCTCGGCACGAATTTTTTCCAATGAATCGACCCCGTTGTTTTCGCCTGTTTGATTTAATGAAATGGCATCGGCGGCCCGAGCCATGGGAGCCATTGGAAGGGTCGTGGCCAGAATCAGAACGGGGAAGAAGATGTTTTTCATGTTTTTGCCTTTTCAGTTTCGATTGTTTCATCCATAGGCCGAATTGCCATACCCGGACATGCTACCCCCTCACCACCAACAACCCCAACAACACCGCCGCCAACGCCGCGAAAAAC
>CAZKVP010000126.1:3812-5556 GCA_964556215.1 uncultured Phycisphaeraceae bacterium | reverse complement strand
CATCCCCAAGTTGTTTTGCGCGTCGGCATACCCCTGCTCTGCGGCTTTGCGGTACCACTTGGCCGCCTGCGCCGCATCCTTGGGCACGCCGTTGCCGTTGGAAAACAGGACGCCCATGAAGTTCTGCGCCTTGGCATGCCCCTGCACGGCCGCCTTGAGCAGCCACTGGGCCGCCTCCACCTCGTTCTTCTGCGTGCCGATCCCGCCTTCAAGCAGGACGCCCAAAAAGTATTGGGATTCCACCTTCCCCTGCTCCGCCTCTTCCCGGTATTGCTTGACAAAGCGGGCATCGGGCTTGGCCTTGTCCGCGGGCGCCGCCGCGGGAATGGCCGGCGCAACGGGAACCGCCGGCGGCGACGAACAGGCCGGAAGCAGGCCCGCGATTAGGAGGGCTGCCGGAAGGGGAAATATGCGGTTGAAAAGGAGGCGCATGGTTTGGTTTTTTCTTCAAACGGAAAGATCGCACCGCAGGCGCGGGGCCCCCGGAGGCGGGTCACGGCTTTGGAACGACAAGGTCCTCGCCCCAGAGTTTCACGTCCCGGGGCGAGTCCCCGGCGTCGAACACGCGGCTCTCCCAGCGGTCCGTTTTTTTCTTGTGCCAAACCAGGATGACTTTTTTCCCCAGGGTCGTCTCCACCAAAAAGCCCATGCAATCACCGTCGTTGCTCACATCCTTCAATTGCCATTTCAATTTGTTCACAAACGGCCCCGGATCGATGTCGTCCACGCAAAGTTCCGGCCGCGGTTTGGTGGAGCCGGGAACCAAAGGCGGTTGAACGACCTGGTGGTGTTCGGTGATCACGACCTTTTTGGCGGTGATGATGCGGGTGATGTTCACCTGCGAGAGCACCATGCGCGACGGCATGAAATTTCGGCCCGCCTCCTGGACGACCAACGATTGGGGGCCAAGCAGCTCGGCCGCGACATCCTCCAGCGAGGCCGTCCCGGGAAGGTCCAGATGCGAGGTGATCCCATTGGTCACCCGGCGCCCCTGGTGCCATCCGGCCGGCCATGCCTTGTCGGCCGAAAGTTTTTCCGCCAAGTAATAGATGGCGTCCTTGGATTGCTTTTCCGCCTCAGCATCGAGGAAGGCCGCCAGTTCTCCGTGCCCGCCCACCCGCGCCAACGCGGCGGGCGTGACGGCGCCCCCGGTTTTGGCGGACGCTTTGGCCCCGGCGGCCAGCAAAACCCTGACGGTGTCAAGGTCGCCGTGGAAAGCCGCCATGTGGATGGGCTGCCAGCCGCGCGCATCCGCCGCATCCACCTTTGCCCGCGCGGCGATCAGCAATTGCACCAATTCCGCATGCCCGTTCATGGCCGCCCTGTGGATCGGCTGCCAGCCGCGAACATCGGCCACGCCGACTTTTTCGCCCACGGCCAGCAGCGTCTTGACCCCGTCCATGTCTCCGTTGGCCGCCGCTTGGCACAGGGAGCCATGCCGCCGAAGAGCCTCCCGCAGCGCCGCGCGCAGCGCTTCCGGCGTCTTCCATCGGATCTCCAGGGCCGCCTGTTCATCGAGGCATTGCGCCAGTTCGGCAAACCCGCGTTGCCTGGCCATCTGCCCGGGCGTCGTCCCCTTGGGGAAGCCTTCGGAATCCGTCAGACTTTGGTTCGAGGCCCTGGCCCCGGCGGCGATCAGGCTTTCCGCCACTTCCATTTTTCCGCGCAGCGCGGTGTTGTGGAGCGGGCACCAGCCGTCGATGGCCCGGGCGTTGGGATCGGCCCCGGCCGCCACCAACATGCC
>CAZKVP010000126.1:0-3712 GCA_964556215.1 uncultured Phycisphaeraceae bacterium | reverse complement strand
AATCCGCTTTCATCCGCCAGCGATTCCGGCGTCTTGCCGGCCGCGCCGGTGGTGGCGGATTCCTTGGCGCCCGCGGCGAGCAGCAAAGCCACGGTTTTGGGGTGGCCACCCAAAGCGGCGAAGAAGACCGGCTGCGCCCCGCCGATTTTTGTTCCGGCATCCACCTCGGCGCCGGCGGCAAGCAGCGCCTTGACGGTTTCGGTGTAACCGTTCAATGCGGCGAGATGGATCGGCTGAAGTCCGGCCTTTGGCGCCGCCTTGTCCGCCTTCGCGCCCGATGCGATGAGAAAACAGACCATGTCGGTCTGCCCCTCCAGCGCGGCCAGGTGGATCGGCGACATGCCCTCCCCGTCCGCCGCATCCACTTTGGCGCCGGAAGCGAGCAGCCACCGGGCCATTTCAATCCGCCCGTTTTGCGCGCAAAGATGCAGGGGTTGGCGGCCGTCCTTGGTTTGCGCATCCACCTTGGCCCCGGCGGCCAGAAGCACCTTGGCCGCGGCGATGTCGCCATGGGCGGCCGCGACATGGATAAGCTGCAGGCCCTCCTGCGTGGCGACATCAGGCCGACCGCCGGCCGCAAGAAATTGCTTCACCTGCAGGCGGGCGTGTTCATCCGGTCTGTCCATGAGGGTGAACAGCATTTGCCCTTGGATTTCCAGCAGCTCCCGCTGGGCGGAAGCAAGTTTTTCATCGAGTTCGGAAGTCCCCTTGGGGGCCGCTTGCGCCAACGGAGGGGGCTTGGAAGCCGGCGCGACGGAAGCGCACGCGGATGACAGGCCAAGTGCGGCAACCAAGGCGGCAGAGGTGAAAAGGGTGCTTCGCATAAGGGGGGCCATTCCGGACGGAGGGGTAAGAATCAGGATGCCAGCGTACCGCACCCTCGCTGCATCCACAAGAGCCAATCAGGTGATCATGACGCCGGCATCCTTCATCGCGGCAATGCAGCTAAAACAAAACTAAGCCAGGAAAATAAACCCCGCAACCCGGATCACCGGGCTCTTATCATCCCCCCATGCCCCTCCCCCATCTCATGGCCGTTTTGAATGTCACCCCGGATTCCTTTTCCGACGGCGGCCAGTTTGCGCGGGCAGAGGATGCCATTGTGCGCGGGCTGCAGTTCGCCCGCGAAGGCGCCGCCTGGTTGGATGTGGGCGGCGAATCCACCCGCCCCGGCGCAAAACCAGTGCCGGCCGATGAACAGATGCGGCGGGTGGTGCCGGTGATTGCAGGCCTGCGCCGGGCCCTTGATGGCGCGGGATTGGGCGAAGTGGGCATTTCCATCGACACCACCCGGGCACAGGTTGCCAACGCCGCTTTGGAAGCCGGAGCCGGCTTGGTCAACGATGTATCAGCCGGCGAGGATGATGGGTCCATCCTGTCCCTGGCCGCCAAGGCCGGCGCCAAAGTCTGCCTGATGCACCGCCAAGGCGTGCCGCAAACCATGCAGCAGACCCCGGCCTACCGCGATGTGGTGGCCGAGGTCAAAACGCATCTGCTCAACCGGGCCCAAGCCGCGCAATCCGCCGGCGTGGCGCGCGCGAACATCTGGCTGGATCCGGGCATCGGTTTTGGCAAACTGCTGGCGCACAATCTCGCCCTGATGAAGGCTTTGCCCGAATTGGCCGGCGCCGGGTATCCCCTGCTGCTTGGCGCCAGCCGCAAGCGCTGGATCGCCGAAATCATGGGCGGCCAAGACGGGCCGGATCCAAGCCACCGCCTGGGCGGCTCGCTGGCCGCCACCTTGTGGGCGGCACAGTGCAAAGTGGCCGTGGTGCGCGTGCATGAAGTCGCCCCCCATGCCCAAGCACTGGCCGCATGGGCGGCCATTGAGGGCGCAAGCGTCCGATAAATGCGCCGGGCTGAACGCGGTTCAAGCCGCCCAAGACCGATGGCCGATAAATCCCATGCCCCGTGTGCAAGGATGCAACGCGAGCGGACCCACCCCGCCCCTTTCCTTGAACACACCCATGCTTGATTTTGCCCACGATGACCGTTTGCTGCCCCGTTTGGCTTCGCCCGCAGCGGAGCCACATGGCGGGCGCTTTGCGTTGACCCAAGCCGATCTGAACCACGGCGCCCACTCCCGCCAAGCGTGGGTCATGGGCATCAAGCGCCAAGTGGAGGCTGGCACTTATTTGACCGCTGAGAAGTTGGATGGCGCGCTGGAGATGATGCTGGATTCGGCGATGTAACGGCGGCATCCTGCCGCCGTCAGCCAAACTTGAAACAGACAACGCGCGCCGTCATCACGGCGCGCGTTGTTTTTACCCTTGCTACGGCAACGGCGGCAGGATGCCGCCGCTACATTTTCCACTTGATATTGCAGCCGATCGAGGGCAGTTGCTCGCCCATCACCGGCTTGCCCGCCACCACAGCCGCCAGCGCGGTGCGCAGATCGTGCCCGTGGGCCTTGTTTTCACTGGTGTACACGCCGGAGGACACGCGGCTGGGGCGGGTGCTGTCCAACTGCCCGCGGTAGGCGAGCCGGTGCGAGTGGTCGAACAAAAAGAAGTCCGGCGTGCAGGCGGCGGTGAACCGTTTCGCCACTTCCTGCGTTTCATCGTGCAGATAGGGGAAGGTGTAGCCCTGGAGCTTCGCCTCTTCCTTCATCAGTTCCGGGCCGTCGGCCGGATATTGCGCCGCGTCGTTGCTGCTGATGGCCACGATGCCGACTTTGCCCGCGTAGTCGCGCCCGATGCGCGCCAACTCCGGCGCCACATGCTTGACGAAGGGGCAGTGGTTGCAGATGAACATGACGAGCAGCGGCTCGGTGGAGAAATCCTGGCGCGAGACCAGGTTGCCGCTGACCGTGTCGAAAAGGTCGAAGTCCGGGCACGGGGTGCCCAGGGGGAGCATGGTGGAGGGGGTGAGTGACATGGGGGAAGTGTACTACTGGGAGGGCGGACTTTAGTCTGCCAATCGTGCGAAGCACGAAGTCGGCTGCAGAAGAGAAGGGCGAATAACGCGCGCCGCGCGCCTTTTGGCAGACTAAAGTCCGCCCTCCCAGTTCACCCCCGCTCATACCACGCCAACGGCGCCGGCAACTCCCCCACCGCGAATTCCAGATGGACCACCCGCCGGTGACGCGGGTGGGTCGCCGGCGAGGAGGCGTGCAGCAAGAGTGGCTTCATCAGGATCACCCCGCCGCGCGGGCAGGCGAGCGCAAGTTCACCGTGCTCTTGACGCAGGCGCGCAAAGTCGGCGGCATCAAGCAAGCCCAGCGCATGGGTGCCGGGTGACACTCGCAGCGGGCCGTTGTCCTCCCCGCAATCGTCCAGGTGGATGCGCACGGCCAACATATTTTCCAGCACCTGCGCCGGCGGCCGCACATGCGGCACGCCGAACTTGACCGACCACGGGCCGAAGCCTTCCGCCTCATGGCGTTCCTTGACCGCGATGGTGGTGTCCTGGTGCCAGGCCACCTTCCAATTGGCGCCGGGCACCTTGTCGAAGAACAAGCCGCGCACGGCGTTGGCATTTGTGCCAAGCGCAACTTCCACCCTCTCGCGCACACGCGGGTCGCGGGCCAGTGCACGCACCTCCGGCACGCGCAGGAGGTCGCGCATGGCGTGGGTTTCGGCGGTGGGATCCTTGCGCAGCAGTTGCGCTTCTTCGCGGGCCAAGGCGAGGAGAAGCGCATCGCATTCTTGTGCCGTGAAGACGGCGGGGATCGTGGCGTGGCCGGTGGAGGCTAGGGAGGGCATGGAGGGAT
>CAZKVP010000125.1:0-5663 GCA_964556215.1 uncultured Phycisphaeraceae bacterium | reverse complement strand
CATTGCCGACTTGATGAACCCTCTCTGAGAAATCAGAGAGGGTTTTTCGTTGGCGGAATGCTGCGCGGGTTCCAACATATTTTTTTTCATCTTCCTATGATGCGCGCCCTTTTCACTTAAAAATTACCTTAATTAACCATGTCTGACGATCAAACCCACAGCCACAGCCACGGCCACGACGATGAACAAAGCCCTTTGCAGGGCTATTTTGACTGGCAGGTGACCACTGTGATGCTGGCGTATGACTTGTGCAACCCCATTGATCGCGGCGACGCCCAGGGGGTGATGCAGCGGCGGGGCCATGTGGAGCGGGAAGTCAGCGATTTGACCTTGGCTTTGATTCCGGATGTGTACAAAAACGACGCCTCGCTGGAATGGCCGCCGGCCCTGATGATGGATATCACCCGCGCCACCTTGGCCAAGGCAGCAGAAATCGCTGGCATTCTTTCCGCGCCTGCCGCATAATGCCGCCCATGCCAAATCCTCACACAATCAGTCAGGAAGAATCGGGCAGAATTCCTGCCGAGCCTTCTGACGAACCTCCGCAACGGGCGGGCATTCGCTTGGCGCGGGTGTCTGATTTGGAGCAATTGAATTTGTTGGAGAAAGAGTCCTTCACTTCGGATCGTTTTTCTGCGCGCACTTTGCGCGCTTTGGCCACCCGTTCAAGCAGTGAAATGTGGGTGGCCGTTTCTGCAAAAAAAATCATCGGCTATGTGGCGACCTTGTTCCGCGGCAACAGTGTGTTGGCGCGCATCTATGGTTTGTGCGTGGCACCCGCCGCGCGCGGGCGCGGTGTGGCGCGCGCATTGCTGGCCAAGGCCGAGCGTGGCGCACGGTTGCGCGGCAGCCGCGCCATGCGGCTTGAAGTGCGCGCGGACAATCGCGCGGCTTTGGCCCTGTATGGCATCGCCCATTACACCCCTTTGCGGGCATTGCCGGCGTATTACGCCGATGGCTGCGACGGCATCCGGCTGCATAAAAAACTTGTTCCACTCAAACACCAAGGACGCCAATCGTGATCGAGCAAATCGTGGTGGTGGATTCCCGTGCAGATCTGCCGGATACGGAATTAATCAAGCCCCTGCACGGCCTGGCCGAAGCGACGCCCGGTGCGCCGTTGCCGGTGGTGACCGCACGCGAATATTTGGCCGGCGCCGGCAAGTGGAAGCGCGGCACCCGGGTGGTCAACCTGTGCCGCGACCTGTCGTATCTGGGCACCGGCTATCACGTGTCACTGCTGGCCGAGGCCCGTGCCCACCGCGCGGTGCCCACCGTCAAAACGCTGACCGGGCTGCCCGATGTGGCCAAAGGCATTTCGGTTCCGCAGCCCGATGACGCCCTATTGCCGGAGGCGGCCCGGGCTGGCGAAGACGGGGTATTGGTGGTGTTCGGCCGTACGCCGGAACCTGCGCTGGCATCCTTGGCGGCGGCGGCGTATGAGCGATGTGCGCTGCCGATTTGCCGCATGTGGGTGGAAGAAACCAAAGAGCGTTGGGTGGTGGATCGTCTGCGCCCTGAAAGTCCGCATAAGTTGAAGCCGGACGAAAAATATTTCCTGGCCTGGACCCTGCACGCCACCATCCGTCTGCCTTGGCGCAGCCGCGCCGGCGCACCGGTGGCCCGTTACGACATTGCGATTTTGTGGGACCCCAAGGAAAAGACGACACCTTCCGATGCCGCCGACATCCGCGTGTTCCGCCGGGTGGGCAAAGCGATGGGGGTGGGGGTCAAACTGATCGGCCGCAGCGATTACAGCCGTTTGGGTGCTTTTGATGCGCTGCTGATCCGCGAAACCACCCGCATCAATCATCACACTTACCGCTTTGCCCGCAAGGCTGAGCAGGAGGGCTTGGCAGTGCTGGATGATCCCAAATCCATCTTGCGCTGTTCCAACAAGGTGTATCTGGCCGAATTGCTGGCCGCCAACAAAGTCCCCACGCCGCCCACCCGCATTTTGCAGCGCGGCGACACCCAGGCGTTGGAGGATGCGGCCAAGGCATTGGGCTTCCCTTTGGTGCTCAAAATTCCAGACGGCTCTTTTTCCCTGGGGGTTTACAAAGCCAATTCCATGGAAGAACTGCGGGCCATGACCGCCGATCTGTTCAAGCGCACCGGCCTGCTTTTGGCCCAAGGCTGGTGTTACACCCCCTTTGATTGGCGCATCGGCATTTTGGATCGCAAGGCCATTTTTGCCTGCCAATACTTCATGTCGCCCAACCACTGGCAGATCATCAACAACAAGGAAAGCAACGCGAAAAAACGTTACGGCCATTGGACCACCATGCGGGTGGAGGATGCCCCCAAAGAGGTGGTGGAAACGGCGCTCAAAGCCGCCAACCTGATCGGCGACGGGTTGTATGGCGTGGACTTGAAAGAAACCGGCAAAGAGGATGCGCGCGAAGTGGTGGTGATCGAGGTCAACGACAATCCCAACATCCAAGAAGGCGTGGAAGACATCGTGCTTGGTGATGAACTCTTCCGCATGATTCTGGCGTCGTTGATCGCCCGGGTGGAGCGTTTGCGCGGCCACAGCAGCAATGGTCGGGCAAGTTCGCGCAGCGGCGACATGGCGCCCAGCGTGGCCCGTCCTGCGATGGCTGGCGGCGAAACGGGGCGGGTGGTCAGGCGGACGGCGGAGTAGGGGGAGTGGGCAAGCATTCTGGATACCCGATTGATCATGGCAGACAAATAAAAATACATAATGGGCCTTTTTGTGTAATGCGTGGCGCCTCTTGGGTATCCATGTCATCATCTCTGCATTCTCCCTCTCCTGTCACCATCCACCCATGCTTCACCCTCATTCCCGTTTGTTGACATTCTGCTCCGCGGCTTTGCTGATTGCCGCTTTGGCCGCCTGCGCACCGGCGGCGGCCCCCAAGCCGGCCGCCAAGCCGGCGCCGGCTCCCATGCGCGTGCTGGTTCTTGGCACCGACGCGGACGCCATGGCGGCTCTGAAAAAAACCTGCGAAGCGGCGCAGCTTGAAATGCGCATCGCCGACAAAGCCGGCGACAAGGATGCCGACAAGGCCGATCCCAAGGCAGAACCCATCACCTTCCCCAATCTGCTGCGCTACCGCACCGTGGTGCTGGCGGGCTTCAAGGCGGATTCCCTGAACGAAAAACAACGCACCGCGCTGGAGGGCTTCGTGCAATCCGGCGGCGGCCTGGCGCTGGTGGGAAGCCAGCCTGGCAACTGGAGCTGGCTGCGCCGCCTGACCGGCGACCTGGACGCCGCCCGCGTGCTGGGCAAGGTGACGACCCCGAAGGAAACGCTGCTGCGCGCCTTCGACGGCGGCCGCGCGTTCGTCCCGGCTGGCAAGCCATCGGCGGAGGAATTGGCCAAGGGTCTGCGCTTTGCCGCGCGCATCGGCGAAGCCCCACTCTCCCTCAACCCCGAATTGCGCCGCCCCACCGACGACTACTTCGAAGTCACGGAACTGGCCACAGGGCTGGAAGATCCGATGGGGATGACCCCGCTTCCCGGGGGCCAGTTGCTGGTCCTGGAGCGCCATGGTGCGGTCAAACTGGTCACCCCCGGCCAGGGCGCGCGCACCTTGGCCACCCTGCAGGTGGACGCGGAGGGCCTTGGCAAGCGCGGCGGCGACTGGTACGAAGGCGGCGGCCTTGGCATTGCGGCCGACCCCGATTTCGGCGTGAAGAACGACTTCGTCTACATCTACTACTCGACTCCCGCGGTGGAAGGCCCCGACAAGCCGAACAAGAACATCAACCGCCTGTCGCGCTTCCGACTAGTGGGCGGCGAAGTGCTGGCCTATGAAAAGACCATCTTGGAAGTGCCCGACGACCGCGACCAAAAGGTTTGCCACGAAGGCGGCTCCGTGCGCTTCGGAAAGGACCGCCTGCTGTTCCTCTCCTGCGGCGACAACACTTGCCCGTTCGCCTCCGACGGCTATGATCCCATTGACGAGCGCTCCGGCCATTTCCGCTTCGACGCCCAGCGCACCTCGGGCAACACCAACGACCTGCGTGGCGGCATCTCGCGCATCCGCATCAATGAAACGGGCGACGGCTACACCATTCCCGAGGGCAATCTGTTCCCAAAGAACATGCCCAAGACCCGGCCGGAATTGTTCGTCAAGGGTTGCCGCAATGTGTGGCGCATCGCCTACGACTCCAAGACCGGCGGCGTGGCTTGGGGCGACGTGGGACCCGACGCCGGCGGCACCCACAACAACCGCGGCCCGGTGGGCTACGACTTCATCGGCTATGCGCCCAAGCCGGGCTATTTTGGCTGGCCCTATGCCCGTGGCCCGGTGAATGTGTACAAGAACGTGCACGACGCTTGGTATACCCGCCACGACTTCGCCACCGGCAAGAACGCCAAATGCTTCGCGGACAGCATCAAAAATACCTCGCCCAACAATACGGGCATGGAGACCCTGCCCCCGGTGCAGCAATCCCTGGTGTGGTACCACCCCGGCGGCCCCACGGCGGAATTCCCCGAAATGGGCGGCGGCGGCCGCACCGCCTGCGTCAGCGTGATCTACAACCAGGAGGGCCGCGCCAAGTCCCTGCCGGCATGGTTTGACCACGTGCTGATCTCGCACGAATGGACGCGCGCGCGCCTGGACTTGGTCAAGCTCGGCGAAGACGGCAAACTGGAAAGCATCCTGCCCTTCCTGCGCAACCTGCACCTCATGCACCCGGTGGACATGGTGCAGGATGCGGCCGGCGACCTCTACCTGCTTGACTACGGCGGCGGTTGGACCAACAACAAGAACGGCTGCCTGTTCAAGATCGCCTTCAAGGGTTGGAAGCGCAAGCCGGAGATCAAGCTGGACGACGCCGAACGCTTTGGCGGGCTGGACACGGCCTTCGTTTTCGAGGCGCAAGTCAGCACCGCCGAGGACAAGCCCTCTGCCGCCGTGTGGGAATTCGACGATGGCGAAAAGGCCGAAGGCCTGAAGGTGTCGCACACCTTCAAAAAGACCGGGCGCTACAGCGTCAAAGTGACCGTGACGGACAGCGACGGCATTGCGGCCAGCCGGGTGATTCCCGTGTCGGCCGGCAACACCTATCCGGTGGTCAAGGTGGGCTTCAAGGACGCCCCCAAAGCCATCCCCTGGGGTTCGTCCCTGGCGGTCGAAGTCAAAGCCACCGATGCCGAAGACGGCGATTTGTCGGCCGGGGCCAAAATCACCGCTTCCTTTGGCGTTCCCTTCAACAAGCCGCTGCCCGACCCGCGCCTGATTGGCATGAATCCGGCCTTGCGCGGGGCCCAGCTGATGGCGGACAACGGTTGCGTGGGCTGCCATACCGTGCTGTCCGAGAACGTGGGGCCGCCCTATGTCGAAGTGGCCAAACGCTACAAAGACGACCCGAATATGGCGGCGATCCTGACCGGCTCCATCACCAAGGGCGTGGCCGGCAAATGGGGCCAGCATGCCGCTATGCCTTCGTTTGCCCAGCTGCCCAAGGGCGACATTGCCGACTTGGTGGCCGCCATCCATTCGCTGGCCAATCCCAGTTCCGTGGCTTTGCCGGTCAAGGATGGCGTCATCCAGCTTCCCGCCGTGCGCCCGGCCGGCATTCCCGCCAACGCGGTGCTGACCGTGCACGCCACCGTGACGGACAAAGGGGCCAAGGGGCTGGCCGCTCTGTCGGCCACCGGCACGGCAGTTATGAAGTAGGAGCGGGGT
>CAZKVP010000124.1:0-5706 GCA_964556215.1 uncultured Phycisphaeraceae bacterium | reverse complement strand
ACCGGGCCGTCCAGGTCGTCAAAGCAGCGCTCGTGGATTTGCGCCACCACTTCGGCACCGACCGAGGCAAAGGGCCACGACTGGTCGACCACCACGCAGCTGCCGGTTTTCTTCACGCTCTTGACGATGGTTTCAATGTCGAGCGGGCGCCAGGTGCGCACATCCACCACTTCGATATCGATGCCGTCCTTCTCCAAGGCCTCGGCGGCTTCCAGGGCGAAGTGCACCGGGCGGCCGGCGGTGACGATGGTGCAATCCTTGCCGGATTTCTTGATGTCGGCGAGCCCCAAGGGAATCACAAAGTCGGCGTCGTTTTCCGGCGGGGCCCACAGGTCACCCTCGTGCAGATAGCGCGAGAAGTCTTTGCGCCCGCGCGCGCCCATGCTCAGCATGCGCTCGGATTCAAGGTTGAAGAAGGGATCCATCCCCTTGAGCCCGGCCTTGAGCAACCCCTTGGCGTCGCGCGGGGTCGAGGGCACGGCCAGCTTGAGGCCGGGCACGCTGGAGAACATGGACTCCATGCACCAGGAGTGGGTGGAACCCAATTGGCCGCCGGCGCCGTTGTTGCCACGGAACACGATCGGGCAACCGAACTGGCCGCCGGACATGTAGCGCATCTTGGGGGCGTTGTTCAAAATCTGGTCGGCCGCCACCATGCAGAAGGACCAGCTCATGAACTCGATGATGGGCTTCAAGCCGTACATCGCCGCGCCGATGCCAAGGCCGGCGAAGCCGGTTTCGGCGATGGGCGAATCGATGATGCGGCGCGGGCCGAATTCCTCGAGCATGCCTTCGGACACCTTGTAGGCGCCGTTGTATTCGCCGACTTCCTCGCCCATCAGAAAGATGCGCTTGTCGAGGCGCATTTCCTCCTGCATGGCTTCGCGGATGGCTTCACGGTATTGGATTTTGCGTTCGGACATGATGATTTGAAATGGGGGCGAGAGGTGGGACACCGAAAGGGAGGGTCGGCTTCAGCCGACCGGAAGGAACTTGGTCGGCCAAAGCCGACCCTCCCTTTCACTGCCCGCTGTTTTTGTTGGTCACGATGTTCGGCAATCCGCCGACGGCATACGGCCCGTAAACATCCGCGTAAACATCGGTGAACATTTCCGACAGCGGCATGTCGGGGCTGGCTTCGGCGAAAGCAATCGCCTCGGCCGCGACCCCCTTGGCCTTTTCATCCAACGCGGTGATTTCTTCCTGGGTGGCCAGGCCTTTTTCGACCAGATGTTGCACCAGGCGCTGGATCGGGTCGTGGCTCTTGGCGTTCTCGACCTCGCCGGTTTCCTTGCGGTACTTCTGCGGGTCGGACATCGAGTGGCCCTGATAGCGCACCGTTTTCACATTGATGAAGCACGGGCCATTGGCGTTGCCTTCGCGGCTGTAGGTCAGTTTGTCCCAGTCACCGCGGTGCCATTGCGGGTTTTTGGCGCCACGGGTGGCGGCCACTTCGCGGGCAAAGCAGTCGTAGGTGGCCAGCACATCAAGCCCGTCGCACTCGGCGTAACGCATGCCGAAAGCCTCGGCCTTGGCCTTCAGGTCATGGGCCATGGCGGTGCCGCGGGCGATGTGGGTGCCCATGCTCCAGCCGTTGTTTTCCAGCACGAAAATGACCGGCAAATTCCAGATGGCGGCCAAATCCATGGATTCAAAGAAGGCGCCTTGGTTGAGCGCACCGTCGCCCAAGTAACAAAGGACGACGCCGTCCTTCTCTTCATACTGGATGCCGAAGGCGATGCCGGCGCCCAAGGGGCACTGGCCGCCGACGATGGCGTGGCCGCCGTACATGCCGCGGTCTTTGTCAAACATGTGCATCGACCCCCCTTTACCCTTGGCGCAACCGGTGGCCTTGCCGAACATTTCGGCCATGCAGTAGTTGGGGTGCATGCCCTTGGCCAGGGCGAAGCCGTGGTCACGGTAACCGCCCACGATGGGGTCCTTGGTGGGGTTGGCTTGATCGAGTGCGGAAATCGAGCCGACCGCCACCGCCTCCTGCCCGATGTAGATGTGGCAGAAGCCGCCGATTTTCTGCTGCATGTAGGCCTGCATCGTCTTTTCTTCAAAGCGACGGATCAGGATCATGTCGTACAGCATCTTGTGCAACCGCTCGCGGGAGAGTTGGTCGGAAGGAGATGGGGCAGGAACGGAAGCGTTGGACATGCGGACTCGCGGTAAATGGCCCCAACAAGGGCATAAGGTTTGTGTGACAAGACGCCCGCCCCCGAGAGGGTGGGTGCCAATGGGGGAGTTTAGTCCAGCCTTGTTGTTATTGCACGGCGAAAACATCCACCGCCAAGGGCCCCTGCCCATTCCGCTTTTGGGTACAGACCTCGCAATGACCCAATGATCGGCCAATGATCGGGAGTTGGCCTTGAGAAAAAATCCCATCTTCCACCCGGTGCTGCGGATACACTCCCCCCCTTCATGTCTCTTCGCCCCGTCATCCCTTGTGCCGCCGCATTGCTGGCCACCCTGATCGCCCTGCCCCTGTGGGGGGCCGAGCCTTCGCCCACCGGCGCCCCAGCCGCGCCCGCCACCCCCGCACCGGCGCACCCCGCCGGGCTGGAGGCGGAGAACCGCCCCATCGCGGAAATCCGCGTCACCGGCTTGCAGCGCATTCCCGAACTGCTGGTGCGCAACCAAATCCGCCTCAAAGCGGGCGACCCCTACCAGGCCAAAGTGGTGGCTCAGGACATCAAACGCATCACCGAATTGGGCCGTTTTGACCGGGTGGAAGCCGCTGTGAAAAGCGGTGCCGACGGCCGCCTGACCCTCACCTACCAAGTGCTCGAACTGCCGCTGATGGAGACGGTCGAAATCGTCGGCGCCAAAATCATCAAAGACGAAGACCTGCGCGCCAAGATCAAACTGCGGCCGGGCGACCCGATGGACCGCTTTTTGCTTGACCAGGCCCGCGAGCAAATGGTGCGCATGTACGAAGACAAGGGGTGCTATGAAACCAAGGTGACGGTGGATGAAACCGAAATCCCCAAGGGACACCTGCGCTTTTTGGTGTCGGAGGGGCCGCGCCTGCACCTGCGCGACCTGCGCTTCGAGGGCAACACCTCGTTTGCGACCAACGTCCTCGAGCACGAAGTCAAAAGCAAAACCTACACCCTGGTCTTCGAAAACGGCTGGCTGGAACGCGAAAAATTGGAATTGGATGCCGCCGCCCTGCGCGAGTACTACCGCGACCGGGGATGGCTCGACGCCCAGGTCGGCCGGCGCATCGACATCTCGCGCGCCCAGCGCAGCGGGGTGTGCACCTTCGTCATTGACGAGGGGCCGCGCTACGCCGTCAAGGCCGTGCAGGTGAATTTCGTGGACCGCCTCAGCGGCCAACCCAAAAAGGCCGGCTCTCCGCATGTGTTCCAGGAAGAGCAAATTGCCAGCGCCCTGGCCCTGCACCCCGGCGACCCCTACGAAAAAGCCAAAGTCAACCAATCGGTCAAGAACATCGAGGACATGTACGGCCGCCTCGGGCACCTTAGCGGCGACGCCGCCAACAGCGCCCCCATCTGCCGGATCGACCGCGCCTACCACCCCGACAAGCAGTCCGTCACCCTGGTCGTCACCATCGCGGAGAACAACCCCACCATCGTGGGCAAGGTGGATGTGATCGGCAACAAGAACACCCAGACCAAGGTGGTGCTGCGCGAATTGTCGGGCATGACCCCGGGGCGCCCGTTCGACCGCACCCGTTTTGAATACACCAAGGAAAACCTGGCCAACACCCCTTATTTCGCCGATGCCAGCATCACCCTGCTTGGCGAAGACGGCGACCCGGTGCGCGATGCCGTGGTGCAGGTGAAGGAAAAACCCACCGGCTCGATTTCCTTCGGCGTGGGCGTGTCCTCCGACTTAGGGTTTGGCGGCAACATCGACTACACCCAGAAAAATTTCGACATCAGCGATTATCCGCGCAATGTGGACGACCTGTTCAGTGGCAACGCCTTCCGCGGGGCGGGGCAGACCTTCAACGTCAGCCTGAATCCGGGCAATCGCGCGAGCAATTACTCGGTGTCCTTCGCCGAGCCGTCGTTCTTTGAAACCGACAACTACTTCACCACCTCGCTTGGCTACAGCTCGCGCATCTGGCAGGAATGGGACGAAGTGCGCGCCACCGCCACCCTTGGTGTGGGGCGGCGCTTCGGCCGCCTGTGGTCGGCGGGCATCAACTCCCAACTTGAGACGGTGGAAATCAAAAACCTGCAGATCAGTGCCCCCACCGCCGCCTTCGCCAACGCCGGCACCACCACCGCCACGTCGCTTGGCTTCAACATCACCCGCTCGACGGTGGATTCCATCATGGAGCCCGGCCACGGCATGAAGGACACCCTGTCGCTGGACCGCTACGGCGCCCTGGGCGGGGAGGTGGACTTCACCAAAATCGCCTTCACCCACCAACATTTCTGGACGCTCGA
Organism: uncultured Phycisphaeraceae bacterium; assembly: GCA_964556215.1. GTDB lineage: Bacteria > Planctomycetota > Phycisphaerae > Phycisphaerales > Phycisphaeraceae > CANIYR01. The sequence goes on along the minus strand of CAZKVP010000124.1, from coordinate 1,279 downwards.
ACAGGACTTCCTTGGCCGCAAAACCACGGTGGCCTTCCGCGGCCAGTTGGGCTACATCCCCGAGGGCAACGCCCCCTTCTTCTACGACTTCTACGCCGGCGGGCACCGCTCGCTGCGCGGCTTTGACTACCGCGGCGTGGGTCCGCGCGGGGTGCGCAACGACAACGGCCAGCCCTCGGACAGTTCCGTCGGCGGCAGTTGGATGGCTTTGGCCGGGCTGGAATACAGCAAGCCCATTTACGACGATGTGGTGCGCTGGGTCGTTTTCACCGACCAGGGCACGCTGAGCAACAGCCCCGGAATCAACGATTGGCGTGTGACCATCGGCACGGGCCTGCGCATCAAGGTTCCTTTCCTGGGACAGGCGCCCCTGGCCCTGGACTTCGGCATTCCGATCAAAAAGGTCAAGGGCGACCAGACCCAGATCTTCTCGTTTGATTTCTCGATGCCGCTGCAATGACGCGTTTATTTGCCTTGGCGCGCCTTCATCAATTCCTCCAGCAGCACATCCACCTTGTCCGGGTTGAGGTACACGCTGGCAAAGCGCAAAAACGCCACGTGATCGATCAGTTTCAAGCGGTCCACCACCAGCATGCCGATGTCGGCCGAGGGCACTTCCTTTTCGCTGCGGCGCAGCAGGGCTTCTTCGATTTCATCGGCCAGCTTCTCCAACTGCTCTTCCGAAACCTTGCGCTTGTAGCAGGCGGTGCGCAGACCTTTGAGCATTTTTTCGCGCTCGTAGGGCACCCGGGTGCCGTCTTTTTTGACCACCGACAGGTTCACCCGCGCCTCGATGCGCTCAAAGGTGGTGAAGCGCTGGCCGCAGCCCTGGCATTCGCGCCGGCGGCGGGTGAGCCGGCCGCCTTCCGCGTCGCGGGAGTCGATGACTTTGTCGTTGTCGGCCTGGCAGAAGGGGCAGCGCATGCGAGCAATTGTAGACGCGGCGGCTCGCCGCGTTCACCGTGCATACATTCGAAAACAACATGCGCCTCAAAATGAAGCGCACGCTGTGTTTTAATGCTTCTCCCGTGAACGCGGCCAGCGTCCGCGTCTACTTTTTCCCCAACAACTCCCATTTGTACATCACCTCCACCCGCGTCTTGGCCCACGGCGTTTTGCGCAAAAAAGCCAGGCTGGACTTGATGCTCGGGTCATGCGTGAAGCAGCGGATGGGGATCTGCCGGCCCATTTCTTCCCAGCCGAGTTTTTCGTGCAGGGCGAACAGCATTTTTTCGAGCGTGATGCCTTCAAGCGGGTTGGTGGGGTGGGTGGAGAGCAT
>CAZKVP010000123.1:0-5847 GCA_964556215.1 uncultured Phycisphaeraceae bacterium | reverse complement strand
TGATGCCGGGCACCCTTGGGGGAATGATGGGGCCGATTCCCTACAATCCCCTCCCATGTCCGACCCCACGCCCAATTTGCCGATTGATGAGTCCGCCGCTTTGGCACCTTTGCGCACCAAAATCGACGCGCTGGACGCGGATTTGCTGCGCCTGCTCAACGAGCGGGCCAAGGTGGTGCTAGAGGTGGGGCATATCAAACGCTCGGCCGGGGATGCCCCCATTTATGTGCCGCACCGCGAGAAGGCCGTGCTCGACCGCGTGCGGGCCAACAACCCCGGGCCGCTGCCGGGCCGCTGCGTGGAGGCGATTTGGCGCGAATTGATGAGCGGATCGTTCGCCCTCGAACGCCCGCTGCGCATCGGCCATTTGGGGCCGCAGGGGTCGTACAGCCACTTGGCGGCCGAGCGCAAATTCGGCGCGTCGGTGGAATACGACAACCTGGCCAACATCGAGGACATCTTCGACGCCGTGGCGCGCCGCCATTGCGATTATGGCCTGATTCCCGTTGAAAATTCCACCGAAGGGTCGGTGGCGGCTTCGCTCGACCAATTCATCCGCACGCCCCTGCGCGTGTGCGCCGAAGTGTTGGCGGGCATCCACCATAACCTGCTGGCCAATTGCGATGCTCCCGAGATCAAGCGCGTGTATTCGCATCCACAGGCCCTTGCCCAGTGCGCCCGCTGGTTGTCGGCGCAGTTCCCCAAGGTCGAGCGCATCGCCGCCAGCAGCACCTCGCGCGCGGCGGAGATCGCCGCCTCCGAGCCGGGGTCGGCGGCCATCGGGTCGCTCTTGGCCGGTCAGCTTTACGGCATCCGGGCCCAATTCGAGAACATCGAGGACAACCCCAACAACACCACCCGTTTTTATGTGATCGGCCACCAGCGCACGGCGCCCACCGGCGACGACAAGACGTCGCTGCTGTTCACCACCCTGCACAAGTCGGGTGCCTTGGTGGATGTGTTGGCGGTGTTCCAAAAACACGGCCTGAACCTGACCCACATCGACAAGCGGCCCAGTCAGCGGGTGAATTGGGAGTATTGCTTCTTCGTTGATTTGATCGGCCATGAGGACGATCCCAAAGTGGCCGCGGCCATCGCGCAAGCCCGCGCCCATTGCGTGCAACTTTCGGTGCTGGGATCCTTCCCACGGGCGGTGGCCCCGGTTTCTTGAAGCCGTGTCCGGGGACTGGGGTGAAAATTTAGGACAGATGACTCTTTTTATGTATAATCGGCAGGCATGATTTACTCCCAAGCCTGCGGTTATTGTCTGACGGCCCTGTGCCGCCTGCGCCTGATGTCGGCCTCCGGTCCGGTTCGGGTGGCGGAATTGTGCCGGGTGAAGGACGCGGTGCAGGACGACCTGCCGTCCATGTTTGTTGCAAAAATTTTCCAGGACCTGGTGCGCGGCGGCATTTTGCGCAGCGTGCGCGGACGCAACGGCGGTTTCACATTCGCCCGTCCGCCCGAAAAAATCCGCGTGGCGGACATCGTGGATGCCGTGGACGGGGCGGGGGGCTGCCGCAGGTGCATTTCGGGCATGCCGCTTTGCAATGAGGCGCAGCCTTGCCCGCTGCACGACCGCTTTGCCCCCATCCGCAAGGAAATCCTGCGCTTTTTGCAGGAGACCACCCTTGAGCACCTCTCCGAGTCTTTGGCGGTCAAAATGCAAAGTTTGGGGCTGGCCTTGGCCGGCGTCGCGCAAGGCGACGCATGCGCCGTGCCTGCCGCACCTGCCGTGCCTGCCGCCAAACGGATGAGCCTCAAGCAGGTGACTCCCTTCAGGTCTGCGGCAAAGGCCAAAAAAAGGGGCGCGCAATGAGGCATCCCGTGGTCTGTTTCGGGAAGGATTCGCGCGGCGATTGGGTCGCCCGTTTGTCCTGCGGCCACAACCAGCATGTGCGCCACGATCCCCCCTGGCAGGAACGCAGTTGGGTGCTCACGCCGCAGGGCCGTGAGCGGCACTTGGGGCATTCATTGGAGTGTCCCAAGTGCGACCGCGGCGAGCCCCAAGACATGCCGCCGCCCACCGTATGATGCGGCGGTTCATCGGCTTTCCAGCGGCAATTCGGCGGCCTTGAAAATGCCCACGCCGCCGGGGGCCAGCACCAGGTCGTCGCCCACGCGCTCGCAGCCCTGCGCATAGGCCGCGACCCACCGGCGGTGGGCCACCTCGCCAAGCGGCAGGGTGTGCGCCCCGGTGGTGTCCAAGTTGGCCGCCACCAGCAGCGGGCCGTGGATGCCGATGCGCAGGCCGCCGATGACGGCCCCGTGGTTGCTGTCGAGCCAATGGGTGGGGGTTCCCATCAGCGGTCCTTCCCGCTCCAAAATGCCGTTGATGGCGCGCAGGACTTCGTGCTGCGATTCCCCCTTGGGATAGGTGCCCGGCGCGCCGATGAATTCGACTTTGTGCGGGGTGGACCACTCGGTGCCCTGCACCACGCCGCTGCAGCCGCCGCTGAGCAGGCTCAGGGCCGCATAGCGCGGGCCGATGCTTTGGGCCCCGCCATAAGCCTGTGCCGCCGACGGACTGTCGTGGCTGCACAAAGGGACGAAGTGGCGGATGGCCGAATGTTTGTCCACATCGTCGAGAAAACCGAGCAGGCGGCGTTTCTGGGCGGCGAAAGGCTCCATCCACGGGGTGGCAAGCAGGCGCTCAATGCCGCAACGCCAGACGAAGGCTTCGGCCGCTCCGGGTTGGTCGTCGAAAAATTCACCCAGCACCGACAGGGTGGGGTGGTCGCGCCGCAGCACGGGCAACAGGGTGTCGAGAAGAATGGGGGGCGTGCTGTGGGCATTGTCCAGCCGCACCATCGGCAGGGCCGAACGTGCGGCCAGGTTGACCCAGCCTTGGGCGTAATGGGTCCAGTATTCGAGCATTTCGACACGGTCGGCGTGTGACTGTATCTTGTCTTTTTCCTGCAGGCGCAGGCGCACCAGATCGCGCCATGCGTGGAAGGGGCCGCCGAGTCCCTCGCGCCATCCGGAGCGGTCCAAGCCGTCTTCCTCTTCGGTGTTCCACGCCAGCCATTGCGGGTGTTTTTTCGCGAAGTGGCCGTCGGGCGCCACGTGGTTCAGCACCAAGTCCACGCCCAGCCCCAGTTCTTCCTCCTTGCAGGCATCGGCGAAGGCTTTGGCTTCGTCCCAACCGGCACTGTCGGGGGCAAAGACCGGATCGACGGCCATCGGATCGCTTGAACTGTAGGGGCTCAGGGAGGCGCCCATGCGCGAAATGGGCAGCAGCCAGATGGCGTTGAAGCCCATGCGGCGGATTTCGGGCAAACGCGCCCGCCAAGCGTTGAGTTCGCCGCAGACCCGGGGAATCAGGGTGTAAGCCCGCATGGAGGCGAAGTGCGGGTGCTCCACCAGCGCATGCACCGCTTCGCCCGGCACCAAGGCGACGCGCCCGGGGGCCGTTTCCACGGCCAATTCCAAGGTCCACAATCCCGTGCGGTCGGGCGTGAAATCGCCCCGCACGACGGCGGCGGGGTCGGCGCCGGATCCGGGGTGCATGGCGATCCACGCCGCTTCGCCGGCCGGCCCGCGCGCCCGCACCCACAACGGCAGGGGGTTTTCGCGGGAGGCTTTGAGGGGAAAGGGCTGCTGCCAAAGTGCGCGCAAGCGTCGGGGGCGCAGCCAACGGGCGGCGGAAGGGGAGGTGTGGCCGTGCAGAATGGGGGGCATGGGGCGTGTGTTTAAGGGAATTGTTTTCGGGGTCATACCATCTTCACCACCACCAGTGTCACATCGTCTTCCTGTTGCGCCACGCCGCGGAATTCATCCACGGCCAGGGTGATGTGGCGGCGGATTTCCTCGGCGCTTTCGGCATGGTGTTGCAGGATGAGTTCGCGCAGACGCTCTTTGCCGAATTCTTCGCCATTGGCGTTGCGCGTTTCCCACACGCCGTCGGTGCCCAGCACGATGACCGAGCCCGGCGGCACCGTGCCGCCGCCGTGCTGGTGGAAGCGCCAGCCGGGATCCACGCCAAGGGGAATGTCCTCGCCCTCCAGGTCGCTCACGCGGTTTTTGGCGGGGTCAAACAGCATGGGGCCATCGTGGCCGGCGGTGGACCAATGCAGGCGGCGGTGCTGGGTGTCGATCAGCAGGGCCGCCACGGTGATGAAGCGCCCCGGGGGGGTGTCCTGCAAAATGCGGCGGTTGGCGTCGGCCATGACCTGGTCCAGCGGGCGCGGCGGATAGGCGGCGGCGCGGATGTGGGCGCGGGCGGTGGCCATCAGCAAGGCGGCCGGCACGCCGTGGCCGGTGACATCGCCGATGAAAATGGCCAAATGGTGGGGGGCCCATTCCGAGAGGTCGACGAAATCGAAATAGTCGCCGCCGGTTTCGTCGGCCGGGCGGTTGAAGCCCACCATGTCCAAGCCGGCGAAAGCGGGTGCCTTGGCCGGCAGCAGGCCGCGCTGGATGTCCTGGGCAAGGCGCAAATGGCCGCGCAACTTGTCGTGTTCGCGCAGGCGGTCGGTCATGTGGTTGAAGGTGTGCGCCAATTCGCCGATCTCGTCGTGCAGCAGGATGGGGGCTTTGGCCGAGAGGTCGCCGCGCGCCACGCGGATGGCCGCCAGGCGCAGCGCGCGCAGCGGGCGGGTGATTTCGCGGGCCTGGAACAGGGCCAGCAGCAAAACGGCGGATGCGGCCCAAAGCGCGATGGCGGTCTGCTGGCGGCGCAGGCGCCCGATGTCTTTTTCCAATGTTTCGCTTGGTTGGGCCACCAGGACGGTCCAATTGGCGTTGGGAATGAAGGACCGCCCTGTATTGAACCACTTGCCGCTGCGCTCCTCCCGTTCGACGAGGGCGTCCTTGATCTGGGTGGTTTTGATCTGGCTGCGCCAGGTTCCGCCGGTGCGCGCCGGGTCGGTGTCGGCGAAAATCTCTCCTTTCGCATGCAGCAGGGCGACCTGGGGTTTGGGCACCAGTTCGCTGGTGCAGAGTTTCTGCAGCGCGGCGGGCTTCATGCGCACCACCAGGGCGCCAATGAGTTCCTGCCCTTCGCCCTGCACGGGGGCGGCGAAATAGATGGCCTGTTCGCCCTTGCTTCCAAGGACTTCGGCCGTCAGTGTTTCACCATCCAAGGCGCGTTTGGCGCAGGCCGCCGCCGCATCCTGCTCCTGCGCCTGCCCGTGCTCGGGTATGGGTTTGTCGGAGAAAGCCAGCCACCGGCCCCGGTTGTCGGCCAGTGCCACCTGGTCGAGGTCCGGGTTCCAGGCGGCCGCGCGCGCCAGGAGCGCCCGGGTGGCGGTGACCACGCGGTCGCGCAGGGTTTGGCCGGCTTTTGGGGCGGCCCCCTCGTATTCGCTGCGGCGGTCGATGCAGACCCGGACCAAGGCCGGGTCGGTTTGCAGGATATTGAGCATGCGCGAGGTGTCGGACACCAATTGCGCCCCGCGCACCGCGATGGCCCGCGATTCCTGCTGCAGGCGCAAATACTCGTTCTCCTCCATCATGTTCACGGCGCGGGACATGCTCAGTGACGAGGTGATGGACAAAGGCACCAGCAGCACCACCAGCAGCAACACCACCAGGCGGGTGACGATGGACATGCGCCGCGGCCAGGAGGCCAGGCGTTTCCACAACTGCTTTGGGGAGTCAAAAGGGGCGGGCATGAATGGCGGTATCCTACGCCTGCATCCCCGGCCAATCCAGGGTGTTTTTCATCTTTGTTTCCAAATTGGAGAAACGACCGTGCCCAACCCCAAACTGCTCGAGTGCTTCGCCTCGCCCAACACCGTCCGCCCTTTCGTGATCGAGCACACGTCCGAGGAATTCACCAGCGTGTGCCCCGTCACCGGCCATCCGGATTTCGGCTCCGTGGTGCTGACCTACATCCCCGGCAAG
>CAZKVP010000122.1:0-5950 GCA_964556215.1 uncultured Phycisphaeraceae bacterium | reverse complement strand
TTGGCCGACAAATACATCGAGCGCGCCGACGAAGTGGTGAAGGTGCAGCAGAAGGTGGAAGTGACCGTGATGGAAGTCGACCTGGCCCGCGGCCGCATCGCGTTGTCGATGAAGAAGAATCCGGAAATGGCGGCGAGGAAGCCGATGGGGCAAAGTGCCGGCGGCCCGGCCCCGCAAGGTGGCCGTCCACCCGCCCGCAACTTCGGCGGCGCCGCACCCAAGAAGAGCGAGCCGGATACTTCGAACAATCCGTTCAAGGATTTCTTCAAGGGGCGGACGATTTGAAAGTAGCACAGGCTTTAGCCTGTGTTGAGAACCGGTCGAGTAACACAACGCGCGCCGTCATCACGGCGCGCGTTGTGTTTTTACAAGCGCAACAGGTCGGCTAAAGCTGACCCTCCTTCCACCTCACCGGCACCACCCACAGCGTCAACACCACCAGCGCGAAGAATCCGCTGTAAATCCCCACGAACACCCACCCCGGCCAACTGTGGTACAGCACCCGCTCCAGCCAATGCTGCACAAAGGGCATGTCATAGGTTTCATCGCCGGCCCGGTGGCGAAACCACATTTCCAGCACGGTGAGCGGGCAGACCAGCCCCAGCCATGATTGCACCGCAACATAGGCAATGAGAAAGAAATGAATGCCGCGCAGCCAGCGGTTGCCCACCCAATGCCATGCGCGCCAGCGCCCCACCCAAGCCAGTGGCACGATGAAAACAATGAAAGCCACCACCCCCAAGTGCAGGGCAAGGGTGAGGTGGGCCAAGAGCAGCCAAGTGTGGGCGGACATCAGCGGACCGGGCGCACCTGCATGCCGGCGCCGTCTTGGCCCGCCCATTCATAGCCACTGGCCGGTTCCCAGCGGTCGGGTTGGGATCCGGCCACCACATGCGGGTAATCCGGGTGCACGGTGCCGGGCTGCCAGCGCGTGGTGAAATCCAATTTGTCCGCCGGATTCACAAACACCCAGCCCGGGGCGGGCCGCCAGGTGTGCTCGCCCAAGCCGGCCATCAAGCCTTGGGCCTTGGGGTGGCGGGTGCCCGGTGCCCAGTGAACGCCGGTGTCTTCGGAATAGCCGTCGGGATTGTCCCAGGCATAACCCGGGGCGGGCTGCCAATCGCCGTAGGCCTCGTTGGCCACCACATGGGGCACGGTGGGATGCTCTTCGCCGGGATACCACGGCTTGGAGTCGGAAGCACAGGCGCCAAGCGTCAGGGCTGCGGTGCAGGTCAAAAGGGCGGCGGACAGGCGCATGGGAATCCTTGGAAAGGGGAGTACGGATTGTAGGCAGGCCAAAGGCGAAGGCAAGCAATCGCATTGAAAAAGCCCGGCCAGAGCCGGGCGTTTTCAGGGGATCGGTTTGCCTTAGGCGCTGAACGACGAACCGCAGCCGCAGGTGCTGGTGGAGTTCGGGTTGTTGAACACGAAGCCGCGGCCCATGAGCTCGTCGCGGAAATCGATGGTGGTGCCGTTGAGGTAGAGGTAGGACTTGGGGTCGCACACCACCTTGACCCCGTTTTCTTCGCACATTTCGTCGGTGTCGCGGGTCTGCTCGGTCAGGTCGAGGATGTAGGAGAAGCCCGAGCAGCCCCCGCCCTTGACGCCCACGCGCAGGGCCACGGTGGCGGCGTCGAGTTCCTGTTGCTCGATGATGGTCTTGATTTCGCGGGCGGCGGTTTCGGAGAGATGGATGGCCATGGGAATGTCCTCGGGTTTGGATGCAGTTGAGAATGGAAGTCAACTGTATTGTAAGCGACAAACACGATACACTTCCGCTCCTTTATTTTCGCCCGTTTTGGCCCTTGTCCGCCCTTTCTTTGCCTCTTGCCCCGCCCTTGCCATGAGCGACCCTGCCCATCCCCGCTACGCCTCGATCCTGCTGTTTGGCGCCCCTGGCGTTGGCAAAGGCACGCAGGGCGAAGTGCTGGGAAAACTGCCCGGCTTCCACCATTGCTCGACCGGCGACATGTTCCGCCAGTTGGACAAAACCTCGGAACTGGGCAAGTTGTGCGCCTCTTTCGGCGCCGCCGGCAAACTGGTGCCCGACGAAGTGACCATCCGCGTGTGGGAAGAGGGCATGCGCCTGCGCATCGCCGCCGGCCTGTACGCCCCGGCCCGCGACATCCTGATTTTGGACGGCCTGCCGCGCACCGTGGCGCAGGTGGCGATGATTGAAAAGCATGTCGATGTGAAAATGGTGATCCACCTCAACTGCTCCAATCCGGAGGAAATGGTGCGCCGTTTGAAGTTGCGCGCCCTAAAAAGCGGCCGGGTGGACGACGCCAAGGAAGAAGTCATCCGCAAGCGCTGGGAGGTCTACCAGGCTGAAACCCAGCCCGTGCTCAACTGCTACGCCAAAGACCTGATCGCCGACGTCGAGGGCATCGACACCCCGGTCAATGTGCTGGCGAACATTCTCAATGTGGTGCGGCCGTTGTATGACGCGAAGCAGAAATAAACCAACGAGCCCTGAGCGCAAGCTCAGGGGAGAGTGCGGGTGCGCCCGACAACAACCGTTTAACCCGCCCGCAACCGCAGGCAGTGAATCATTCCCCTGAGCTCGCGCTCAGGGCTCGTACAAGACAACGCGCGCCGTCATCACGGCGCGCGTTGTCTTTCACTTGTTTCCCAGTCGCCCCGTTAGTTCAGCGGCGTCAATTCCACCTTGCGGAATTCGCACTTGGCGCCCTCGGCCTGCAAAGCGATCTGGCCGTGGTCGGCGGTGCAGCCGGTGCCGTGGTTGGCGAGCGTGCCGTTGACCCAGATCTTGATGTCATGGCCCTTGCATTCAATCACCATTTGGTTCCATTCTTTGAGCGGCTTCTCGAAATTGCCCAGATTTTCGATGCGGCGGGCCTGATTGGCCTCGCCGCCCCATTTTTCCTTGGGCGCATGGCGGCGCTTGGCTTCGTTCTCCACGCGGATGTCTTCGCCGATGCACCAGAAATCGCCGGCATTGCCGTGGTTCATCTGGCATTCGATGGACTGCGGGAACATGCCGTACAGCCGGCGCGGCTTGGAGGCATGCGCCAGCACCCCGCAGTTGCCCGGGGCACCCGGCCAGCGGTATTCCACCACCAGGCGGTAATCGGCAAAGGCGGCATCGGTGATCAAATGACCCTGCGGCTCGCCGTTGCTGATGAGGTGGCCGTTTTCCACCACGAAGGAGGGCGCGATTTTCGGATTGTGGTCGGCCTCGGGCACATCCGCATGCCAGCCGGTCAAGTCATGGCCGTTGAACAAGGCCTGGGGTTTGGCTGCCGGCGGCGTGGCGGCGCAACCGGTAAAGCAGAGGGCGAACAGACAGAGGGCGGCGGGGAGGAGTTTGGGCATGGAGAGGGGGGTGAGAGGCAGAAGCCGGCGAAGTTTATGGTTTTTGCGCCGCCCGCTCTTTTTTCTCCCACTCCTCCCGCATCAGAATCTGGCAGCTGGGCGCCTCGCCATTTTCGTCCTCTTCCACTTCATCGAACGACAGCACCGCCCGGCCGGATTCCAGCAGGCGGATGACTTTTTGCGCCGCCTCGTGCAGGTCGCCGGTCTGGGTGCCGTCGCGCGAGACGAATTCCTCGCACAGAGCGCGCAGGGTGTCGGGGGTCAGGGCTTCGTAGGGGATCAGCATGGTTTCTTGAGTGGCGCCTTAGTGGCCGGCGGCGGGCGCGTGGAGTTTGTCGCGGAACATGAAGTACACCGCACCGACCAAACACAGCCCGGCCCACAGGTAATCCCAGCGCAATTTTTCGCCCATCACCAGAACGGCAAAGGGCACGAACACCAAGAGGGTGATCACCTCCTGCATCACCTTCAACTGCCCCAGGGTGATGCCCGCGTTGTGCCCCAGCCGGTTGGCCGGCACCTGCAGCAGGTATTCAAACAAGGCGATGCCCCACGAGGCCAGCGCGGCGACGAACCAAGCCCGGTTCTTCATGCCGAATTTGTCGTTCAAATGCGCGTACCACGCGAAGGTCATGAAGACGTTGGAGGCGACGAGCAAGCCGGCGGTCTGCAGGAAGGGTTTGAGGGCGTCAAACATGGGGGAGAAGCGGCAGGGCGGGAAAAGGGATGGCAAAGTGTAGTGGCGGCGCCGGCATGGGGGAGGGGGATTTTCGCCGTTTCTCCAAGGGCTCCGCACTCCGTGGAAATCCATTCCCTACACTGTGCCCCTGCCCCTGCCCCTTTTTTTCATCCATGCCCATCCAAGCCCCCGCCGCCATTTCCCCCGCCTACGCCCGCCTTTGCGCCCACTGGAAAAACGCCTCCCTTCTGGGCTCCACTGCCAGCGTGCTGGGCTGGGACCAAGAGGTGCTGATGCCGCAAAAGGGCGTGACGCACCGGGCCGACCAGCTGGCCTTGCTGGCCGGCGAAGTTCACACCCGCATGACCGACCCGCGGGTGGGCGAGTGGTTGGCGGCCTGCGAGGCCGACGCCGCGTTGCGGGAAGACGCCACCGCCGCCGTCAATGTGCGCGAGATCCGCCGGTCTTTCGACCGCGCGACCAAGTTGCCGGCGTCGCTGGTGGCGGAGTTTTCGCAGGCGACTTCGCTTGGCAAGGCGGCCTGGGGCCAGGCCAAAGCCAAGAAGGACTTTTCCCTGTTCGCGCCGCACCTGGCAAAAATCGTCGCGCTGTCGCGCCAGCAGGCCGCCTGCCTGGGCTGGGCCAAAGACGGCGAAGCGTGGGATGCCTTGGCCGACACCTATGAGCCGGGCATGACGGCGCGGCAGGTGGCCGGTGTGCTCGATCCGCTGCGGGTGCAACTGGTGCCGTTGATCCAAAAAGTGGCCGGTGCCAAGCGGCCCACCGACCGCTTTCTCAAAGCCCGTTTTGACCGCGGGGCGCAAATGGCGGCCAACCGCGAGGTCATCGCGGCGCTGGGTTTTGATTTCGGTGGCGGTCGGCTGGACTTGTCCGGCCACCCCTTCTGCTCGGGCGCCGGCGCCGGCGATGTGCGGCTGACCACCCGTTTGACCGATGACAACTATCCCGATGCCTTGGGTTCCACCATTCACGAAGCCGGCCACGGCCTTTACGAGCAGGGCTTGCCGGCGGGGCAGTGGGGCTTGCCTGCCGGCGAGGCCGCCGGGCTGGTGGTGCACGAGAGCCAGTCACGCCTGTGGGAAAACCAAGTTGCCCGCAGTGCATCCTTCGCCCGCTGGTGCTGGCCGATTTTGGCCCGGCACTTTGGCGACGCGCTCAAGCCCTATGCCCCAGGCGACCTGTTCGCCGGCAACAACCTGTGGGAGCCTTCGCTCATCCGCGTGGAGTCCGACGAAGCCACCTACCACCTGCACATCCTGGCCCGCTTCCGCTTGGAGCGCGCCATGCTCTCGGGCGACCTGGCCGTGGCCGACCTGCCGCAAGCGTGGAACGCCCAGTACCAAGAGGTGCTCGGCCTGACCCCGCCCGACGATGCGCAAGGCTGCATGCAGGACATCCACTGGGCGATGGGGGCGCTGGGTTACTTCCCCACGTACACCCTGGGCACCATGCTCTCGGCGCAACTGTGGGAGGCGATGGCGGCGGACTTGGGTCCGCTCGACGCGCGGGTGGAAGCGGGCGATTTCAAGCCGATGTTGGCCTGGCTGCGCGAACACATCCACCGCCATGGCCAAGCCGGCTACGGCGAAGCCACCGCCAAGCGCGTCACCGGGCAACCCCTGTCAGCCGAGCCGTTGATGCGCCACCTGCGGGCGCGGGCGGCGGAGGTTTACGGGGTGTGAGGGGGAGCAAACAAGGCAACGTTGAGATATTCGGGTCACCAAAAAACACCGCGCACCAAAAAATGTGGTGCGCGGTGTTTTGCGTGGCCCCGGTGGGAATCGAACCCACAAGCCTTTAGGGGGCGGTGGATTTTGAATCCACTGCGTCTGCCAGTTCCGCCACAGGGCCGTGGAAGGGGTGGGGAGTATAGCGGGGGAAAATGGTTTTGTCCGGCATTTGCGGCCTGTGCCC
>CAZKVP010000121.1:0-5961 GCA_964556215.1 uncultured Phycisphaeraceae bacterium | reverse complement strand
ACGCTCCTGCTTTGTGCCGCCCACTGGGGGGCCCGGCTTTCATAGGTTCTCCAAACATCAATCCACATCGGGAACATTGAGCGCATCAATGGGGAAGGGTTCCACCATTCGACGAAAACCCCGCCTCCGTGGCATGACTCTGCGAGTCATGCGTCCCTGACAGCCTCCGGCTGGCAGGCTGGCGGAATCTCGAAAAACGAAGTGTTGACGCACCGCGCCAAACCCACCGGCCACAGGCCGGTGGGGACACATGACTCACAGAGTCATGCCACGCCAAGCCACCGCAAGCCCAACGCCCGCCGCAAACCGCAGCGGGCGTTGTTTTAATTGCATCCATTTCCAACGCGAATAACGCCCGTGCCCCCTTTGGGCCGGTTCCGCCTCAAAAAAGTCATCCATGTAAAATTTAACACATTTAAAAAGAATATTTAATAGTAGATATTGCAAATTGGAGTATAATCTTCCAATATGCAAAGTAGCCTTCCCCGATCACTTCAAGCCTATGTTCAACACTTGCTGACTTTTTTCCCAGCCGTGGCTTTGCTTGGTCCCCGGCAGTCTGGCAAAACCACTTTGGCCAAGGCATGCGCCTCAGCACTGGGTGCGGAGGGTGCGGTTTATTTGGACTTGGAGCGGGGCAAAGAGCGTGAAAAATTGAAAGACCCGGATGTTTTTTTTGAGGCGCATGCATCTCAATTGGTGGTGCTTGATGAAATCCAAAATGTGCCAGCTCTGTTCCCGGAGCTGCGTGGCATCATCGATGAGAACCGGCGCCCTGGGCGATTTCTCATCTTGGGTTCGGCAAGCCCTGATTTGCTGCGCCAATCTTCCGAGACGCTGGCAGGTCGCATTGCCATGGTGGAGTTGTCGCCATTGACTTTTCTTGAGGCGCAAGCGGCGGACATTGGGCTGGATGCACGCTGGATGCGTGGCGGCTTTCCTGGCAGTTTGTTGGCTACCTCGGATGTGGAGGCGATGCAATGGCGCGAGGCGTACATTCGGTTGTTTTTGGAGCGGGACATTCCACAATTGGGTTTTCGCGTGCCGGCCAAAACATTGGAACGATTCTGGACCATGGCCGCGCATCTGCATGCCCAACCGCTCAATCAGTCGCATTTGGGACAGGCGATGGATGTGACCCATCACACCATCCGCCACTACGCCGACATCCTCACCCAGACCTTCATGGTGCGCCTGCTCCAGCCGTACCAGGCCAATCTGGGCAAGCGGCTGGTCAAAACCCCCAAGTTGTATGTGCGGGATTCCGGCATCCTGCACGCGCTGTTGCGCATCCCCGACCGCGAGGCGTCGTTTGGCCACCCGTCGCTTGGTGCATCGTGGGAAGGCTTCGTGATCGAGGAGATCCTGGCCAACATTCCCGACACGGTGCAGGCGTCGTTCTACCGGACCGCCACCGGGGATGAATTGGATTTGGTGTTGGAATACGGCCTCAAACGCGTGGCCATCGAATGCAAGGCATCGTCGGCGCCGAATGTGACCAAGGGATTCTGGAATTCGCTGGCGGATTTGAAAATGGACCATGCCCTGGTGGTGGCGCCGATTCAAGGCGAGGGCTATCCGCTCAAGGGTGCGACCATCCGCGTGGCGGGATTAAGCGAAGCGGTGCCCCAGGTGCGGGAGTGGTTGGGGGTGGGATTGCGGTAGGGGAGCCAATGTCCCCTCAAATCCTCACCTTCATCCACCCGCCCCGCCAAAACCAAAACGCCGCGAACGCCCCGCGCAGGCCCAGTTCCAGCATCATGGCCGTCCACACGCCAAGCAGGCCGAAGGAAAAGGTCAGGCCCAGCAGCCAGGCCAAAGGCAGGCGCAGGCCAAGCAGGGTGGTGGCGTTGAACCAGGCCAGCGGCCGGGTGTCGCCGGCCCCGCGCAGCGCCCCGCCCAGGGTCAGTTGCAGGCCGAACAACGGCTGGGCCAGCGCCGCCACCACGATGCAGGCCGGGACGATCAGCGCGTGGGCCGGCTCGTTGGAGAACAGGCGGGTGAACGGGCCGGCAAACAGGGCGATGGGCAGGGCCAGCAAGGTCATGATGCCCACGGTCAGCCCGGCGCACAGCCAACCCAGGCGGCGGGCTTCGTCCGGGTCGTGGCGGCCAAGGGCCTGACCCACCAGCGTGGCGGCGGCGGCGGCCAGGCCAAGGCCGGGCAGGAAGCACAGCGACTCCACCCGCAGCACGATGATGTGGGCGCCCAGCGAGCCGGCCTCGGGCACTTTGGCCACGATGCGCAGCAGGAGATAGTTGGCCGCCATCATGCCGGCGAATTCCATCGCCACCGGCAGGCTCACGCGCAAAATGCGGTGCAGGGTGGCCCCATGCGGGCGCAGGCGGTGCCAGATCAGTTGCACGGGCGTCCACCCCCGGCTCAGCACCACCATCGAGGCCACCCCGCCCACGCCATAGGCGATGGCGGTGCCGGCGGCGATGCCAGGCACGCCCAGTCCCAAGCCCAATGTGTGCCCCGAGAATGTGACGCCGGCCAGCAGAACGGTGCACAGACTGTTGACGCCGTTGAGCCCCAGCATCAGCAGCAGCGGTGTGCGCATGTCGCCGGACCCGCGCATGGCGGCGCAGGCCACCGCCAGCAGGCCGGAAAAAGGCATGCTCAAGGCCAGCACCCGCAAATAGCCGGCGGCCATGGCTGCCGCTTGCGGTGACAGCCCGAAAGCCGGCCCCATGCCATAGGACAGGGCCAGCCCCGCCGCCCCGGAGAGCAGGCCGGCAAGGGCGCCAAGGAGCAGGCCCTGACCCAAGGCCGCCCGCGCGCTGCCCCGGTGGTTGGCACCCACCGCCCGCGCCACCAATGCCGTGACGCCCACGCCCACGGCCGATTGCATCAGCCCCATGAACCAGTCCACGTAGGTGGTGACGCCCACCGCATCGGCGGCGGCCAGCGCGTGCGGCTGGTGCCCGGCGACAAAAGTGTCGGTGGCTTCCACCGTCCAGCGCAAGGCGTTCTCAAGTACCGGCCACAGCGCCAAGGCGCACACCGTTTTGAGGCGCTCTAACTGGGTGGCGATGGGGGGCATGGGGGCGGCAGGGTAGGTCTGGCGGTGGGGGGTGTCAATGGGGAATGGTCGGAAGGGGTGCTTTGCCAGCAAAAAGCCCGCCGAATTCGGCGGGCTTTTGGGATTCACCTTGCGGGTGGGTTAGTTCTGTTCCGGCTTGGCTTCATGCTTGCCTTTACGCGGGCCCTTCTTTTCCATTTCAGCGCGCTTTTCTTCCATCTTCTTGACGTTTTCGTCGAAGATCTTGGCCTGGTCGGCGGTCAGGATGGCGCGGATGTCTGCCAAGTGCTTTTCCATGGCGGCTTTGCGGTCTTCCTTCGACATTTCTTTCTTGGGCTTGTCGCCATTCTTCCTGGCTTCAGCTTCCTGCTTCTTATGGTCTTCCTTCATTTTTTCCAAGGCGGCCTTTTGGTCGTCGGTCAGGGTGATGCCTTTGAAAAGCATGGCATGCATGCGTTCGCGCATGTGTTCGCCGCGGCCTTCCTTGCCATCCTTGTGGCCGTGCTTGGGGGCATCCGGGGGCGCATCTTCGGCGCGGGCGGAAAGGTTGAAAGAGGCGAAACCAAGGGCGGCAAGCAGGGCGAGGGAGGAGAGACGCAACATGGGGGGTCCTTGTAAGGAAGGGTGAAGACTGGAAACGTCCAGTCCTTGGCGGTTCAACGCGCCTGCCGGCGGCTTTATTGCGGCGGCTATTTTCGGAATTTTTCCAACTCCCCGACTGCGCCCCCCGGGTGTTCGGTGCGCTTGGCCGTTCAAGGACTTGCGTTTGGCATGCCGCCTGAATGTCCGGTTCCCGCTACAGTCCCCTTATGGACCCCATCCCCGCCATCCTCGCTGATCTTGCCGCCGGAAAAATGGTGCTCATCGTCGATGACGAGGGTCGCGAGAACGAAGGCGACCTGGTGCTGGCCGCCGAAAAAGCCACGCCCGAGGCGATGAATTTCATGCTGCGCGAGGCGCGTGGGATGATGTGCGTGGCGCTGGCGCCGGAAATTTGCGCCGCGCTGGACCTGCATCCGCAAAGCGCCGTCAACACCAGCGGGCGCACCACGGCCTACACGGTGAGTGTCGATGCCGCGCCGCGGTTTGGCGTTTCCACCGGTGTGTCGGCCTTTGACCGTGCCGCCACCTGCCGGGTGCTGGCCGACGCGCTTTCGCGCCCCGGCGACCTGGTGCGCCCCGGCCACATGCATCCGCTAAGGGCGCGCACCGGGGGCTGTTTGGTGCGTGCCGGCCACACCGAATGCTCGGTGGATCTGTGCCGCATGGCCGGACTGCGGCCGGCGGCGGTGATCATCGAGGTGATGAACGAAGACGGCACCATGGCCCGCCAGGAGGATTTGAAGAAAATCTGCGCCAGGCACGGCATCCGCATCGCTTCGGTGGCCGAGGTGATCGGCCACCGCCTGGAACGCGACTCGCTGGTGCGGCGGGTGGAGACGGCCAAACTGCAAACGGCGGCGGGCGAGTTTGATCTGTTCGCCTACCGTTCCGAGGTGGACACCCTGCCGCATTTGGCCATCACCTGCGGGGGCATCGGGGTGGCCGACGGCCGCGGGCAGGTGCCGGTGGTGGAAGAGCCGGTCCTGGTGCGCGTGCACCGCCAGAACATCCTGGCTGATGTGTTTGGCCAATTGGGCGAGGGCTCCGACCGCATGGTGCTGCGTTCCCTTGAAAAACTCAAAAAAGAGGGGCGCGGCGCCCTGGTGTACCTGCGCCATGACGGCGTCGGCTCCGGGTTGCTTGGCCGCCTGCAAAGCCTCAACCTCAATCCGGATGAAACCGCCAGCCGCAGCGAGATGATCCGCCCCGGCGAGGCGGTGCCCAGCACGCCCGGCGGCATGCGCCATGCCTATGGCATCGGCGCGCAGATTCTGCGCGACTTGGGGCTGCGCCAATTGCGTCTGATCAGCAACCACCCGGTGCAGCCGAATGCGTTGTCGGGCTTCGGGCTGACCATCGCGGGGTATGAGGGGGTGTGACGGGGGCTTTGCGCCCCGGTTACTCCAGCAACTCCACCAGCTGCGGTTTCTGGAATTGCCCCGCGCCATCGGCCGCGCCGGCGGCGGGAATCTTTTTGTTGTTGCGCAGCAGATGGGGAAAGCGCACGGCGACCTCTTCCACCGCCGGGCCGGGGCCTTCGGTGAAAAAGGTCTGCCCTTCCGCCTGTTTTTTGACCCAGTGATCGTGGCGGGTGAACAGGCCCACCAGCACGGCGGATTCTTTTTCATCCTCGCTGATGCGGTAATAGGCCTCCACCGGGCCTTTGCCGTCGGGTCCTTGCTGGCGCAGGATTTTGGCCACGCGCTTGGCTTCTTCGCGCCAATTTTTGCCGAAATCCTCGGTGTAGAAAGCCACCAGATAGGTGGCGTAGCCGTGGAACTGGTCCGCGTTGAGCGGATCGTCATCGGCGGGTTTGCGGGCCGAGGGCAGGGGCTGGATGGCGGCGTTTGCAAAGGGGTGGAATTCCTCGCCGGCGTTGCCCTCCACCCGTTGCCAGCGGAGCACTTCTTTTTGGGCATCGGCGTCGTCGGCCTTGTCGTAGTGGCCGACAAAAACCTCCACCGTGCCGTCTTTTTCGGCGAACAGGGCCTTGTTCACCCGGTGGTCGCGGACCAGCCGGCGGGCGCGGTCCAGGCGGTCAATTCCGTCGAAGATGGCGATGCTAAGGCCCCAGCCGTAGCTGGCGCGCAGGTCGCGGGGGCCGGATTGCTGGCGGCGCACCGACTTGCCGGCGACCCGGTCGTCCATCTTTTCAAACATGTGCCATCCGGAGCGGGTGACGCGGGTGTCGGGGTCGTTCAAAATGTCGGCATCGGTGCGCGAAGAGGCGCAGCCCAAGAGCAGCAGGGCGGGCAGCAGGAAGGCGGAAAGACGGGGCATGGGGGAAAGTTTAGTCGGCCACATAAAAACGGTTGTTTCCGGTTGGCGGGGCG
>CAZKVP010000120.1:0-5981 GCA_964556215.1 uncultured Phycisphaeraceae bacterium | reverse complement strand
TTGGCGTTGATGGCTTCGCCAATGGCCTGCACTTCCTTGCCCAGGGTGTCGAGCGCGCTCTTCAGGGGCGCCATTTCATCGGCCTTGACCGCGGTTTCCACGCTGGCGATGGCGGATTCGATCTTGCCGCGCACTTCCGACGATATCTTGGCGCCGTGCTCTTCCAGCTGCTTCTTGGTCTGGAACACCACCTGCTCGGCCTGGTTCTTCAAGTCCACCAACTCGCGCTTGGCCTTGTCTTCGGCGGCGTGGGCTTCGGCGTCTTTCTTCATGCGCTCAACTTCTTCCTTCGACAGGCCGGAGGAACCGTTGATCTCGATCTTCTGCTCCTTGCCGGTGCCCTTGTCCTTGGCGGACACGCTCAAGATGCCGTTGGCATCCAGCGAGAAGGTCACTTCGATCTGCGGCGTGCCGCGGGCGGCGGGCGGGATGTCCTTCAGGTCGAACTGGCCCAGGGTGCGGTTGTCCTTGGCGAACTGGCGCTCGCCCTGCAACACATGGATGGTCACGGCCGGCTGGTTGTCGGCCGCGGTCGAGAACACCTGGCTCTTGCTGGTGGGAATGGTGGTGTTCTTTTCGATGAGGTTGGTCATCACGCCGCCCATGGTTTCAATGCCCAGGGAGAGCGGGGTCACATCCAGGAGCAGCACATCCTTCACATCGCCCTTGAGCACGCCGCCCTGGATGGCCGCGCCAAGAGCCACCACTTCGTCGGGGTTAACGGTGCGGTTGGGCTCTTTGCCGAAGATTTCCTTGGCGATCGCCTGCGCCTTGGGCATGCGGGTGGAGCCGCCGACCAGCACGCATTCATCGATGTCGCTGGGCTTCAAGCCGGCATCCTTGAGGGCCTGCAAGCACGGGGCTTTGCAGCGCTCGAACAAGTCGGCGCAAATCTGCTCGAACTTGGCGCGGGTGATGGTCACCTGCAAATGCTTGGGGCCGTTGGCATCGGCGGTGATGAAGGGCAGGTTGACGCTGGTCTCCTGCGCGTTGGAGAGTTCGCACTTGGCGCGCTCGGCGGCTTCCTTCAAACGCTGGAGCGCCATCGCGTCCTTGCGCAGGTCGATGCCTTCCTTCTTGCGGAATTCCTCGGCCAGGAAATCGATCAACTGCTGGTCCCAGTCGTCGCCGCCCAGGTGGGTGTCGCCGTTGGTGGCCAGCACCTCGAACACGCCGTCGCCCACATCCAGGATGGAGATGTCGAAGGTGCCGCCGCCCAGGTCGAACACGGCGATCTTTTCGTTGGTCTTTTTGTCAAGGCCGTAGGCCAGGGCGGCCGCGGTGGGCTCGTTGATGATGCGCTCCACCTTCAAGCCGGCGATTTCGCCCGCTTCTTTGGTGGCGTGGCGCTGGGCATCGTTGAAATAGGCCGGCACGGTGATCACCGCGCGGTCGACCTTTTCGCCCAAGTAGTCTTCGGCGACTTTCTTCAATTCGCCAAGCACCATCGCGGAAATTTCCTGCGGGGTGTAGGTCTTGTCCTTGATGCTGACCTTCACCAGTTCGTCGGCGGCGCCGATGACTTTGTAGGGCACCAGTTTTTCTTCGCTGGCCACTTCGCTGTGGCGGCGGCCCATGAAGCGCTTGATGGAGAACAAAGTGCCGGTGGGGTTGGTCACCTGCTGCTGCTTGGCCGGCTGGCCGACCAAGCGGTCGCCCTTGTCGGTGAAGGCCACGATGGACGGCGTGGTGCGCGCACCCTGGGTGTTGATGAGGACCTTGGGCGCGCCGGCCTCCATGATGGAGACCACCGAGTTGGTGGTGCCAAGGTCGATGCCGATGATTTTGGAGCTGGACATGGGAAATTCCTTGAAAAGGAGGGTTAAAGAACAGGCAAAGGGCCCACTGCGGCCCACACCCTCCTTGTAAAGCAAGGCCCATGCCAAACGCGGACCGTGAAAAACACCTTAAAACAAGCCTTTTTCAACATCAAAGCGAAAATGTCCCTGTCCATTCTGCCGCCTGATGGCGTCGAGACTGCCATGCTGGCAGCGCCATCCAACCCCCATTTCAGACCCTTATAAAGTGCCAAAAGACACAAAAAATGCAAAAAATGTGGAAAACTATGCACATTTTCTGCATAGGGGGTTGAAAGTCCCTTGAAAACATGCTAAAAATCCGCACAACCATCGGGAATGCGGCCAGAACGTCTGGTTGGCATATCACGGAAGAACCCACCTTTTCAAGGAGAAAATCATGGCCAAGTCTGCAAAGAAACCCGTTTCCGCCAAGCCCCCCACCAAGGGTCAGCTGCTCGCTTCCATCGGTGAAACCACCGGTCTGAGCCGCAAGCAGGTCAGTTCGGTGTTTGACGCCCTCAACGGCCAGATCAAGGCCAGCCTGAAAGCCCACAAGGCCTTCACGCTGCCCGGCCTGGCCAAGCTCGTCGTCAAGGTCAAGCCCGCCACCAAGGCGCGCAAGGGGATCAACCCCTTCACCAAGCAGGAAGTCATGTTCAAGGCCAAGCCGGCCTCCAAGACCGTGCGCATCCGCCCGGTCAAGGCCCTCAAGGAAATGGCCTGATTCCGACCCAGTGCGATTTTTCCGGCGCAAGCCGGCGTTGCAAGGACGCAACAAAAAAACTCCCGGCATGCCGGGAGTTTTTTTCATTTTTGCTGCGGGGCCGTCCCGCCCGATCCGGCAATCCGGACCCTGCGGCTCACAGCACCCGGTATTTTTTCAGCGCCGCGGTGGAGCTCATGCCGGCTTCGATGGCTTTGCGGACCACATTTTCGGTGCGGGCTTTGACCAGCGCAAGTTTGACCACTTTGGCTTCGACCTTTTTCGGCACCACCACCACGCCGTCCAAGTCGCCGAAAATCAAATCGCCCGGCTCCACCCACACGCCGCCGATTTCAATCGGGCAGCGGAAGTCCGCCACTTGGGTGCGCACCGAGGAGTCCTGGGCAAAGCGGCCACGGCTGAACACCGGCCAATTTTGCGCCAGCATCTGGGGGGTGTCGCGGTGGAAGCCGTTGACCACCGCGCCGTGAGCCCCGCGGGTGCGGGCGGTGGCGGTGAGCAATTCGCCCCAATAGGCGCAGCGCATGTCGCCGCCGGAGGCAAGGAAAATTTCCCCGGGTTCCAATTGGTCCAAGGCTTCGGTAAGCAGGCCAAAGGGTTTTTTCTGCGGGCCGTAAACATCGATCATCACCACCGGCATGGCGCGGCCGATCAACTTCATGTCGAGCAAGGCCGGTTGAATCTCTTGCGGCAGAAACTGATGGTAGAGGCCAAGGCCATCGAGAATGTCGCCCACCACCGGGGTGTAGAGTTCCTTTTTGAACAGGTCAAACAGGGCGGCCTCTTTTGGGGAGACTTGGGGGATTTGGAAGGTTTTTGGGGTGGATGTGGCCATGGGGGTTTTCTGAAAAAGAGGGGTGGCGCTTGCGCCTTGGGAGCGCGGCTCTCCAGGGCCGCTTAACAAAGCATTCTTTAATTCAGCGGCCCTGGAGAGCCGCGTTCCCGGGAGTTACCGATCCACGCGCGCGCCAGAACCTTGCATGAGTTTCTCAACTTCGGCAATCGAGGCGGTGGTGGTGTCACCGGGGGTGGTCATGGCAAAGGCGCCGTGGGCCGCACCGTAGTTCACGGCCTGCTCGGGGGTTTTGCCTTCCATCAGGCCGTAGATCAGGCCGGAGGCGAAGGAGTCGCCGCCGCCGACGCGGTCGAGGATTTCCAAATCGGGACGCATGATGGAATCGTAGAACTGGCCGCCGGTCCACAGCACCGCACC
Source organism: uncultured Phycisphaeraceae bacterium (assembly GCA_964556215.1). Lineage (GTDB taxonomy): Bacteria > Planctomycetota > Phycisphaerae > Phycisphaerales > Phycisphaeraceae > CANIYR01. The sequence goes on along the minus strand of CAZKVP010000120.1, from coordinate 2,245 downwards.
CCAGTCGTTGGTCGAGGCGGTCTTGGCGTTGCGCAAGGTGGTGGACACGGCTTTGAAGTTGGGAAATTGCGCCACGGCCTGCCCGATCATCTTCTTGAAATTGGCCGGGTCGATGGCCGACAGATGTTCGTCGGTGCCTTCGACCTCGAAGCCCAGACAAGCGGTGAAGTCTTCTTCATTGCCGATCATCACATCAATAAACGGCGCCAATTTGCGGTTGATTTCCTGGGCTTTGACGATGCCGCCGATGCCCTTCCACAGCGAGGGGCGGTAGTTGAGGTCGTAGGAAACAATGGTGCCGTGCTTCTTGGCGACCTGCACCGCTTCGAGCACCACTTCCGGCGTGGTGTCGGAGAGCGCCGCGAAGATGCCGCCGGTGTGGAACCAGCGCACGCCGTCCTGGCCGAAGATCTTTTCCCAGTTGATGTCGCCGACCTTGAGCTGCGAGACGGCGGTGTGGCCGCGGTCCGAGCAACCCACCGCGCCGCGCACGCCGTAGCCGCGCTCGGTGAAATTGAGGCCCATGCGAACTTCGCGGCCGATGCCGTCGTACTTCACCCACTTCACATATTCCTGATCCACGCCGCCCTGGTAAATCAGGTCTTCGAGCAGTTTGCCGACCGGGTTGTCGACGATGGCGGTGACGATGGCGGCGCGCTTCTTGAAGCAGCGCTTGAGGCCGCGGGCCACGTTGTATTCGCCGCCGCCTTCCCACACGCGGAAGGAGCGCGCGGTGTGGATGCGGTCCTCGCCGGGGTCGAGGCGGATCATGACCTCACCCAAAGAGAGGATGTCGTATTTGCAGGAAGCGGCGGGTTTGACGGTGAAAGTGCTCATGATTGGGTGGGTTGGAGGTGGAGGCTGGTGCGCCCCTTGGGGAGCGAGAAGGAAACTTGCGCCATGAGGGCAGATATTTGGCTCGCTCCCCAAGGGGCGTACCAGCCTCATGATGCAACCCATGACGGGCAATTAGCGCAAGTTGAAGTCTTTGCCGGTCGCCTTTTCAATCTCCGCCACACTGGCGGTCTTGAAATCAAGGCTGGGGTACTGCTTGGCGCGGGCGGCGTCGATCACCTGCTTGACCTTGGCGAATTCGGCGGCCAGGAGCGCGTAGTCCTTGTCGGTTTCGATCTTGGCCAGCGTGTCCTTCTCGATCATGCTGAAGGAGCCGCCGAAGATCAGGGTGCCGGTCTTGGCGTAATCGGGGATGTTCTCGCAGGTGGTGCCGCCGGTGGGCATGATGCTGACCATCTTGTGGATGGCCGGCTCCACCGCGCTAAGCCACTTGACGCCGCCGATGAGGGCGGCGGGGAACAGCTTGCACACGTTGGCGCCCAGTTCATATTGCGCGAGCAATTCGGTGCCGGTGGCGCAGCCGGGGATGATCGGCAGCTGGCCGCCGTAGGTGGCGTAGGTCTCGGGGCGGAAGGCGACGGCCGACACCAGGTAGTCGGCGCCGGCGTTCACCATCTCCTGGATGGATGGCAATTGCTTGCCGGGGTTCTTGGCATTGAAGCGCGCGCGGGTTTGCGGGAAGTCAAGCAAGCTGGCGGCGCCGGCCTTGAAGCCGGGCACTTCCTTCTTCAGGCGGCGCAACTGGCCTGCCGCGTCTTTGATGCGGCAGGTGACCTCCATGTTGTCGATGCCGGCCTTTTGCAGGGCGCGGGCGGTTTCGACGATGTCCAGGGTCTGTGAGTTGTAGACCAGGATGAAGCCATCGCGGATCAGGGTTTGCAGGGTGTGGGCGGTGTTCATGGGTATGAGGATAAGAGCATGGCATCCCAATGGAGCCATTGTGTGTGAAAAAAGAATGCGAGATGCCCGCCTTACGCAGTCTGTCTGCGGCGCCGGCGCGTGGGGCGGCGCAGCAAGAGCAGGCAGCCCAGGCTCAAGAGGGCGAAGGAGGTGGGTTCGGGGACGAGGTAGTAGGCGTTGCCCCAGCGCACCACCGATTGGCCGGAGGCCAGATCCAAGCCGCTGACCGTGTAATTGTCGGGCAGCGTGCCGGTGCCGCTGAATTCCAGCAACTTGATGGCGTAATGCGAACCGGCGGGGCCGGGGGTGTTGGTGCCGCGCAAATCAAAGACCAGTCCGCCGGTGAGATCCAGATCGCCGTCGATGGAGATCAGATCTCCCGCCGTGCCGTCGGCCGCGTAGCCGGTGGCGCCGGTGAGGTTGATGTCGGCCAGATAGGTGCCGTTCAAATTGAAGGTGGTGGCATTGAAATCAAAAATGCCGATGGTGC
>CAZKVP010000119.1:0-6076 GCA_964556215.1 uncultured Phycisphaeraceae bacterium | reverse complement strand
CACGCCCCCGTCACCCGCGGCGGCGTCGCCGACAGCACCCACAAACTCACGCACTGGGGCGCGCCCGGCGTGGCCATCCACACCGACACCGGCCTGGTCGGCTACGGCTTCTCGGGCACCCACGCCCACCTGCCCACCGACCGCCTGATCGTGGACTGCATCGTCAACAGCTTCGGCCCGCTGCTGCTGGGCGAGGATCCGCTGGAAGTGCGCCACCTGTGGGAGAAGCTACACAAAGCCTCCGAAATCTACTGGGTCGGCCGCGCCGGCATCACCCACCTGGCCCTTGGCGCCATCGACATCGCGCTGTGGGATTTGAAGGCCAAGGCCGCCGGCCAACCGCTGTGGAAACTGCTTGGCGGCTCGGCCAAGAAGAAGGTCGAAGCCTACAACACCGACGGCGGCTGGCTCAACTTCCCGCTGGAAACCATGATCTCCGACTGCAAGCGGATGGTCCAGGAGCAGGGCTACCGCGCCGTGAAGATCAAGGTGGGCGGCCCCAACCCCAAGGAGGACTTGCGCCGCATCGAGGCCGTGCGCCACGCGCTGGGCCCCGACATCCGCATCATGGCCGACGCCAACGGGCGTTGGAGCCTGCCGCAGGCGATCCAGACCGCCGGGCGGCTGGTGGATTTCGACATCACCTGGATCGAGGAGCCGATTTATTTCGACGACGTCGAGGGGCACCGCCGCTTGGCGGAATCCATCGCCACCCCCATCGCCCTGGGCGAACAGCTCTACACCGCCAGCCATTTCCGCGACTTCATCCACGCCGGCGCGGTGCACTATGTGCAGCCCGATGTGGTCCGCCTGGCCGGCATCACCGAGTTCCTGCAGGTGGCGGAACTGGCCTATTCGTACCAGCTGCCGGTCGTGCCGCACGTGGGCGACATGGTGCAGGTCCACCAGCACCTGTGCTTCGCCCACCCGGCCTGCACCCTGCTCGAGTACATCCCTTGGCTGCGCGACTGGATGGCCAACCCGGCGCAAATCGTCGACGGCTTCTACACCGCCCCCCAGGAACCTGGCGCGGGCATGGAGCCCAGCCGCAAGGCGCTGGCGGAAATCAACAAGCTGGGTTGAAATCGGGACAAATTAAGTCTCTTTTCATGTAATAACATCACTTTGACGAACGTCTGATCCAACATGGCCCGCCTTCCCTCCCACACCCTTTTGACTTGCCTGTCCGTGGTTGCCTTGGCGTCTGCCATGGCCGCTTGCGGCCGCAAGGACGCGCCGTCCCACCCACCGGTGTCGGCACTGAATGCCGCTGCATTGAAACCCACGGCCGACGCCGGGGCCAACGTCGACTTCAACCGCGACGTGCGCCCGATCCTCTCCGACCGTTGCTTCGGCTGCCACGGCCCCGACAAGGAGACGGGCCGCAAGGGCGGGTTGCGCCTCGACACGCCGGAGGGGTCGCAAGCCCTCACCAAGAACGGCCACCGCGCGATCGTGCCGGGCAAATACGACCAATCCGAAATGGTCCGCCGCATCACGTCAAAGGAGCCGGATACGGTGATGCCCCCGCATTCGCTCAACCGGCCGCTTTCGGCTTCGGAAAAAGACATCCTGCTGCGCTGGGTGCGTCAGGGCGGGGTCTACCAACCGCACTGGGCCTTCGTGCCGCCCAAGCCATCGCCTGCGCCGAAAGTGGCGCAAGCCGGCTGGGTGCGCGATCCGCTGGACGCCTTCGTCTTGGACCGCATTGAGAAGGCCAACCTCGCCCCCGCACCGGAAGCCGACCGCGCGTCTTGGCTGCGCCGCGCCGCCATGGTGCTGACCGGCCTGCCGCCGACGCCCGAGGAAGTGGACGCCTTCACCGCCGACACCGCACCCGATGCCTATGAAAAACGGGTGGACAGCCTGCTCGCTTCAAAACGCTACGCCGAGCACCGGGCGGTGGCTTGGATGGACCTGGCCCGCTACGCCGACAGTTACGGCTATTCCGGCGACCCCGACATGTTCGCCTGGCCGTGGCGCGATTGGGTGCTCAAAGCCTTTGACCGCAACAAGCCCTACGACCGCTTCGCCACCGAGCAGATCGCCGGCGACATGCTGCCAAGCGCCACCCAGGACCAGCGGCTGGCCACGGCGTTCAGCCGGTTGAACCGGGCGACCTACGAGGGCGGCTCCATCGCCGAGGAATTCCGCCAGGAAGGCATTTTCGACCGCATCCAGACTTTCGGCGCTTCCTTCCTCGGCCTCACGATGGAATGCGCCAGGTGCCACGACCACAAGTACGACCCGATCAGCCAAAAGAATTTCTACGCCATGGGGGCGATGTTCTCGGACATCGGCGAAAACGGCCTGATCACCTACACCCGCCGCGTGGCGGCGGTGCCAGTGCTGCGGCTGGCCAATGAAGCCCAGGAAAAACGCCGCCAGGAACTGGCGGCCAAGGTGGCAGAAGCGCAAACCGCCTACGACGCCAGTTTGACCCGCGCCGCCAAGGCTGCCGACCAGGCCGCGGACACCCCGATCACGGTGCCGGCCCCGGCGGTCCACCATACGTTCGACACCGAGGGCAAGGTCGGCGCACCGGGCACCGTCGGCGGCGCGCGGACTTTCGACGGCGACCACGGCATGTCCCTGGGCTTGGGCGGTTTCAACCGCTTCACCCCATTCAGTTTCAGCGCTTGGATCAAGCCCGGCGAGCGCCACAAGCGCGCCGTGCTGCTGCAGGCTTCCGGCGCCTACACCAACGACGCCGAAGCCTCGGGCCTCGACCTCATGATCGATGAAGGCCGCCTGCAATGGGCCTGCATCGAACAGTGGCCCGGGTCGGCCGTGGCCATCCGCACCAAGGCGGAGCTGCCGGTGGGCCAGTGGACGCTGATCACCGTCACCTACGACGGCATGGCCAAGGCCGACGGCTTGCACCTTTACATCGGCGGCCAGCCCGCGGATTGCGACACGCTGCGCGACCAGTTGACCGGACCGGTGAGCACCGCCACCCTGGAGCTGGGCGCGCGCTCGCGCGACAGCGGCTTCCGCGGCGGCATGATGGACGAGGTGAAAGTCTGGCGCACCGCGCTGACGCCGGCCGAGGCCGCCTTGGCCGCCGGCGCGAAACCCGGCGCCGCTGCGAAAAAACGCCACCAGATGGAACGGGTGGATGCCGACCTGGCCAAGGCCCGCGAAGACTTGCGCCAAGCCCGCAAGGCGCAAGCCGCCCACGAAGACGCCCTGCCGGCCATTTCCGTCATGGAACACGACCCGGCCGCGCGCCCGTCCTATGTCCTTTTGCGCGGCGACTACACCCATCCCGACCTGAAGCAGAAGGTCGCCCCGGGCGTGGTGGAGGCGGTCAAACGCTTTGATCCCGCGCTCTCCCGTGACCGCTTGGGTTTGGCCCGCTGGCTGACTTCACCCGACCATCCGCTGTTCGCGCGGGTGGAAGTGAACCGCCTGTGGGCGCAAGTATTCGGCCGCGGCATCGTGCCGACCACCGAGAATTTCGGCCTGCAGGGCGACCTGCCCAGCCATCCCGAATTGCTCGACCAATTGGCCTGCGATTTCGCCAAGAACTGGGATGAAAAGGCCATTCTGCGCCGGCTGGTGCTGTCGGCCACCTTCCGCCAGTCCGCGGCCACGACGCCGGAAAAACTGGCCGCCGATCCGCAGAACATCCTGCTTTCGCACGGCCCGGTCCAGCGGTTGTCGGCGGAAATGATGCGCGACCAAGCGCTGGCCGCCTCCGGCCTGCTGGTCGAGAAATTCGGGGGCCCCAGCGTCAAGCCCTGGCAACCGCCCGGCCTGTGGGCCGACGCCGGCCTCAACAGCGGCGAATACCAGCCCGACAGCGGCGCAAGTGCCCACCGCCGCAGCCTGTACACCTACCGCAAGCGCACCGCGCCGCCGCCCGACCAACTGCTGTTCGACGCCGGTTCGCGCGAAATCTGCCAGCCCCGCCGGTTGTCCACCAACACGCCGCTGCAGGCCCTGGTCCTGCTCAATGACCCGGTGTTCACCGAATGCGCCAAAGCCCTGGCGGCGCGCGCCGCCCGCGAGGCCGGCGCCGATCCGGCGGCGCGCCTGACCAAAGCCTTCCGCCTCCTTTGCGTGCGCGCCCCGCGGCCGGCCGAACTGGCCGCGCTGACGGAACTGGTGGCCACCCAGACCACCGCCATGCAGGCCGACCTACCCGCCGCCAAGGCCGTGTGCGGGTCGGAAGATCCCGCCCTGGCCGCCCTCACCCTGGCCTGCTCCACCCTGATGGCCGGCGATGCCGCCGTCACCCTGCGCTGAAGAAAGAGAGTCTCCCATGTCCACACTCATCCCTCCCACCTACGACGACCTGATGGCCGGCACCCGCCGCCACTTCCTGGGCGCTTCCGCGCTGGGTCTTGGCGCGATGGGGCTGCACCATGTCTTGCGGCCCAGCCGGGCCTTGGCTGCCGAGGCGCTTGCCGCCCCCTCGCCCACCCCCACACCGATGCCGTTGACGGGCCTTGGCATTCCGCACCACTTGGCCAAGGCCAAGCGGGTCATCTACATGTTCCAGGCCGGCGGCCCCTCGCAGTTCGAGACCCTCGACCCCAAACCGCTGCTGCAGAAGCTCCACGGCAAACCCCTGCCCGACGAGGTGCGCGGAACCCAGCGCCTGACCGGCATGAGCGGCAACCAGGCCATCCTGCCGTTGGCCGGATCATTCACCAAATTCAAGAAGTATGGCCAAAGCGGCATCGAGTTCAGCGACCTGTTGCCGCACACCGGGCGCATCGCCGACGACCTGTGCGTGGTGCGCACCCTGCATACCGAGGCCATCAACCACGACCCGGCCATCACCTTCTTCGCCACCGGCAGCCAGATCGCCGGGAGGCCGGCCATGGGCGCCTGGGCTTCCTACGGCCTTGGCAGCATGAACGACAACCTGCCGTCCTTCATCGTGCTGGTGTCGAAGAACGCCAACAGGGACCAGCCGCTGTATTCCCGCCTGTGGGGGGCCGGCTTCCTGCCCAGCGAGCACCAAGGCGTTCAATTGCGCGCGGGCAAGGAGCCGGTGCTGTACCTCACCAACCCGGAGGGCGTCTCGCCCCACGCCCGCCGCACCATGCTCGACGCCATGGCCAAGTTGGGGGCCGACCAAGCGCAAGTGGAAGGCGATCCGGAAATCTCCGCGCGCATGGCGCAGGCGGAGATGGCCTACCGCATGCAGGCAAGCGTGCCGGAAGCGGCCGACCTGTCCGGCGAAAGCGAAGAAACTTTCAACCTCTACGGGCCGGACGCGCGCATCCCCGGCACCTACGCCGCCAACTGCCTGCTGGCCTGCCGTCTGGCCGAGCGCGGGGTGCGTTTCATCCAGTTGTTCCACCAGGGCTGGGACCAGCACGGCAACCTGCCCGGCGGCATCAGCCACCAGTGCGCGCAAACCGACCAGGCGTCGGCCGCGCTGGTGACCGACCTCAAGCGCCGCGGCCTGCTCGACGACACCCTGGTGGTGTGGGGCGGGGAGTTCGGCCGCACGGCGTATTGCCAAGGCCCGATGGGCGGGGGCAACTATGGCCGCGACCACCACCCGCGCTGCTTCTCGCTGTGGATGGCCGGCGGCGGCCTCAAGGCGGGGCATGTGCATGGCAAGACGGACGACTTCGGCTACAACATCGTCGAAGGTGGCGTGCATGTCCACGACCTGCACGCGACCCTGCTGTACCAGATGGGCATCGACCACGAGCGGCTGACCTTCAAGCACCAGGGGCGATATTTCCGGCTGACCGATGTGGCGGGCGAAGTGAAGAAGGGGATCTTGGCGTGATGACCATCCAAGCCGGGCTGAAGCCGTTTTAGGCCCGCTGTTGAATCGAGGGTACTTCGCTCCATTGCTTCCAGATCGCCTCCCGCCGCATTCGACAAGCAGTCGGAATGCAGCGTAGTTCAAGCTGAACAATGTCTTCATCTTGCCCTCCCATCGTAAAGATCAACCACATCCAGCCAGGGGGAAAGGGGGTTCAAAAAGAAAGACCCTGTGTGCGTTCATGATTCAATCCACCTCCATTTCGACGGCATGCTCCTGGCGGTCGTCGCTCATTTTCAGGATGCCGCCTGGTTGCGCCACGCCGTCGATCACCAGGCG
>CAZKVP010000118.1:0-6128 GCA_964556215.1 uncultured Phycisphaeraceae bacterium | reverse complement strand
CATGTCCAATCTATTCCCTGCCGGGGTCTTCATCATTTGCAAAAACGAGGAGAACAACCTCGCCCGCGCGCTGGAAAGCGTCAAGGATTTCGCGCAGATCGTGGTGGTGGATTCCGGCTCGACCGACGGCACGCTGGAAATCGCCCGGCGCTACACGGCGGGCGTTTTCCACCAAGATTGGCTCGGCGATGCCGGCCAGCGCGGCGCGGCGTTGGCGAAGATGACGACCCAGTGGGTGCTCAACATGGATGCAGACGAGGTGCTGACCGATGCTCTGCGCGAAGATTTGCGCCGGTGCATGGAGGGCCAAGTTCCTTTTGCCGGTTGCGACGGCCTGAAGATCCCCTTCGAGGACGTCTTCTTGGGCAAGCCCCCGCACCCCCTGGCCTGGCGCCACGCCAAGCCGCGTTTTTACCGGCGCGACAAGGCCTCCTACGGCACGGCCAAAGTGCATGCCAGCGGGGCGGTGATCGCCGGCAAAGTGATGCGGGCGCGGGGCGGGTTGCTGCATTACGGCGAAACCAGCATCTTCCAGAAAGTGGCCAAGAATAACGGCTATTCCGGCCAGCAGGCCGAGGCCAAGCTGGCCAAAGGCAAACGACCCAGCGTGGTGCGGCTGGTGCTGGCCATGCCGTTTGCCTTCGCCAAGGATTACTTCCTGCGCCGGTTTTTCCTCAACGGTTGGCGCGGATTCGTCGCCAGCGTGATCAACGGCTTTTACGCCTTCATGAAGGAAGCCAAACTGTGGGAGGGCGCGAAGAAATGAGCGCGCCCCTGACCGTCGTGCATTTGGTGCCTTCGCTGGAGGGTGGCGGCGTGGAGACCGATGTGGTCGGCCTCTCGGCCGCCTTGGTGCGCGCGGGCCACAAGAGCATCGTGATTTCCGGCGGTGGCCGTTTGGCCGCGCAAGTGGTGAAAGACGGCGGCGAGCACATCACCTGGCCGGTGGGCCAAAAGTCGCCGGCCACGCTGATGCTGCTGCCGCGCCTGCGGACGCTTTTTCGCGAACGCGGCGTGCACATTCTGCATGCCCACTCGCGGGTGCCGGCGTGGTTGGGCTTCCTCGCTTGGCGCGGGATGGATAAAAACTTGCGCCCTCGGTTCATCACCACCATGCACGGCCTCAACACGCCCGGCTTTTTCAGCAGCGTGATGCTGCGCGGGGAGAAGGTGGTCGCCGTCTCCAACACCGTGCGCGCGTTTGTGGCGAAGAACTATCCCAAAGCGGATTTATCCAAGATCGAGGTGATCGAGCGCGGGGTGGATCCGGCGGCATTCCCGTTCGGTTTCAAGCCGGATCAAGCATGGCTTACCGCATGGCAGGCGCAATTTCCGGAATTGGCCGGGCGTTTTGTGTTCACGCTGGCCGGTCGGTTGACGCGGCTTAAGGGCCATTTGGAAGCGCTGGAGGCTTTGGCGCAATTGCGCCTTGCCAAGGTTGATGCGCATTTTCTGATGGTCGGCGGTGAAGATCCGCGTCGCGCGGGTTATGCCGCCGAGTTGCGCGCCGCGGTCGGAGAAAAGGGCTTGGCTGATCGGGTCACCTTTACCGGGCACCGTTCCGACATTCGCGATGTGTTGGCAGCGTCCAGTGCCGTGGTGTCCTGTTCGACCAAGCCGGAGACTTTCGGACTGTCGGTGTTAGAGGCCATCCGCTTGGGCGTGCCGGTTGCGGGTTATGACCATGGCGGCGTTGGCGAAGTGTTGGCGGCGGTTTACCCGCAAGGGTGCGTTGCCTTTGCGCCCACGGCTGATGCGCGGGCCAAAAAATTGGCAGAAAAATTGGCAGCCATGGCCCGCAGTGAAATCGAAAAGCCCCGGCCTGGCGTGCAATTCCCATTGGCGCAAACCCATGCCAAGACCTTGGCCTTGTACGAAGCGCTTACTTGCGCGGGTGGGTGAGATTCCAAAGCGTCCGTTGCAGGCGATTTTGCCAGCGCTGTGACGCGCGCGGCGCGGGTGGATGTTCAATCAGGTTTTTCAAGGCCGTGAACACCCGGTGGTCCAAGGCGGCAATCGCATCCAGTCCGCCGTTGATCGGTTCGGTGGCGACCGCGTTGAGATGGGTGCGATACAAGGCGGGGTCTTGGTCGACTTCACGCACATACGCCACCAGTGCATCCAAGGAATCAAAGTCATGGGCGTTGATGAAGGCTTTGGGGTTGAAATCCCGTGCGGCCAGTGGGTCGCCCCAATAAATCGGCACGGTGCGGGCGGCCAAAGCTTCCGTCATTTTTTCGGTGGTGTAGCCGGGGTGGGATTGGTTTTCAAAAGCGATGGTGAATTTATGGCGGCGCAGGAAGGCCATTTTTTCACCAGGCCCGCCGCCCAAACGGCCACCGATGTTGTTTTCCACGCCGCCCGCGGAATTCACTTTTTTGTAATGGCGCAAGCGATGGAAAAAATCAATGCGGTTCGGCGCTTTGCGGTTGGAATAGACGAAATTGCAGAAGTCCGTTTTGCCGGCGATTTCATCATCGACATCCCAAGGGCTGAACAATTGCGCCAAGGCTTGTGGGCGCAAGCGCCAAAAAGGCAAACGGATATTGCCGCTGCCATCCGGATCAAAAGTCAAACACAGGTCCGCTTGGCGGGGGCGCGCACGATCGCATTCACCGGAATAAAACACCTTGGGGCAGTCGTAGGCGCGTTGGCATTTGCTGCCTTTCATGCGCGAGTACAGCAGAAGTTCCGGTGTTTCGCCAGACTGAATGGGGCGCAAGTCAAAGCGGGCACGCAAATAAATCAGCAACTCATTGTGGGCTTGTGCTTCAGGCGTGGGGGCATGCCAAAAATCAGTCATCGCCACCGGGATGGGGCGGTCAATCAACAAGGGGGCTGGCTGAAGCGGGAACATGCACAATTCCAACAAAAAGGGAGGGGAACATCGGGCTGGGGAATGGTAGCCGATAGGCGCTTGCGCCTATCATGCGCCGCATGCCGCAACCACCGACATTTTGGGATGCCATCGACGCCGTGGTGGTCATCAATCTGGATCACCGCGCCGACCGCTGGGCGCAGATTCAAAGTCATTTGGCGCCGATCGTGCCGGTCGCCAAACTGCACCGGCTGTCGGCCGTGCGCGGCGTCGATCTGCCGGGCTATGGCCAGGGCCGCCTGTTCGGCCGCACCAAGCGCCCGACCACCTGGGGCGGGCGCGGCGGTTGCGCCCTGTCGCATCGCAACGCGCTGCGGCTGGCGGCACACAACAACTGGCAACAGGTGTTGATTTTGGAAGATGACGCGCGGTTCACCCAACCGTTGGGGGGCACATTGGGCAGTGCGTTGGCCGCATTTTTAAGCGACCCCAAGCGCGCCCCGGGCGTGTGTTTTTTGGGCCAAAGGGAATCGCGTGGCCCGGTCCGCCTGCTTGCTCCGTTGGATGAATCGCATGTCCTGTGCCAAATCGGCGGCTGCCTGGCCGCCCATGCCTACATCGTGGATGCGCCGGTGCGGGATTTGCTGCTGGCCCGCCTGCCGCAGCACGACGCGCAAGTGTGGTCCTGGTTGGCCCGCCATGTGGCGGTGGACACGTGGTATGGTCAAGCGCTGAGCGGGCTTGGCGTGGTGACGGCGGTGTCGCCTGGGGTGGTGGCTCAAGAAGCCTGCTTCTCCGAAATTTTGCAACGCGAGGTGGAAGAGGTTGTCGGCGCGGCGGAGGATTCACGGGTGGGCAGGCCTTGTTCGCCGGCCTGTTGGCCGTGGGCGATTGCGAGTGCGCGTGCGAAAGAAATGCTGGGCGCGCCGGTGCGGGGGCTCAAGTGGCTGGGGCGGTGGGCGGTTGGGTTTTGACGCGGGGCGGACCGCGAGCATTCTTGCTCGCAATCCAGCAGCCGGGCATTGCGCGTCAAAAACGCGCGGTCCGCCCCGCGGGATTATTTCTCCGACGGCGCAAGCAACCCCAGCTGCTTGCGAATTTTCCGCTTCCACCGTTCTTTGCGCGACAGGCGCGGCCGGCGCTCGGCGGGGAATCGATCTTCCGGCAAATCCTTCCACAACTGCAAGGCTTTGCCCGTGTCCCCGCCGGCGGCCAACAGTTTGAGCAACACTTCCAACTGAAATTCCAACCACCTGTCGCGGTTGGCCCAGTAGTGCAACACTCGCGCTTGGCAGCCTTCCAGCGGTCCATTTTGTTCCAAAACCAGTCCGGCCGCGACCTGCTCCAGCGTGCGACCGGGTACGCCGGCTTGCAGCATGTCATCAAGGGCGGCCACGGCTTGGTCCAGTTTTGCGCCAGCCCCGGCCGGCACGGCCAGCACGCCCGAGTTCCATTGCCGGCTGGCGGCGGTGGCCCGCACGCCGCCAAAAGGCCGGGCGGCAAGCGCCTTCCAATACGCCCGCTCGCCCTTGGTGCGGCCCTGGCTGTAGGGATCCTCGGCCAGGTGCATCAGGCTCGCGCCGGCGGCCAGGCGCGCATTCAGCGGCGCCAAGTCGCCGGTGGCGACGCAATCGGTGTCGATCCAGGCGCAGGCGTAGTCCGGCTGGGCCTGCGCCAGCTCTGCGCAGCGGGCCAGTTTGGCGCGGAAGAAATAAGGCTCGGTGCCGGCCGGCCGGCCGTCGATCCAGCCTTGGATGCGGGCGGGGCTGATCTCCTCCACCTCCACCCCCAGCGGCGCCAGCCAGCGGTAGAGCGCGCATTGGTCGGTGCCGATGCGCACGCGGTCGCCGGGCGCGCAATGCGCCAGCACCGACAACGCCATCAGTTGCGCCTCAAGGTGGTAGTTGGCCTTGGGGCCGACCGCGAGCGTATGCCAGAGGATTTTCATGGGCGGAATCATAGGCCATCAGCCGCGCCGAAAATCGAGGGATACGCGCGGCTGGCCTGGGGTTGCTTGGTCAGGGTGCGCCAAAAATCGATGAAAGGACCGGGCGTGCTCTGGGGTAAAACCAGTTTGGTGATGCGGCGCCGGTACCGGTTGCGGGCGATTTTGTTGCGCCAAGCCGGCGGGTAAAACAACCAGGCCCGCCCCATTTGCCGGCGGCAGCGGCGCAGGTTGCTTTGGCACTGGAGTTCAAGGTCGCGGTAGGTTCTAAATTGGCGGATCCAAGACTCCGCCTCAATGCCGCAGGCAAGGGCCGCATGGGTGAACAATTGTTTTTGAATGCGGGCGTAGGCGTCGCTGGTGCCGGGGGGCCGGGTATGCAGCACAAAGTCCGCGCAGTGTTCGGGGGTGATGACCACCCGGGCATGGATCAAATGGCGCAGGCCCCAGGCCACATCCCCGGCCTGCCCGCAGTCCAGCGGGAACGGGTGTTGTTGCAGCAGTCGGGTGCGGTACAGATTGCTGGCCGACGAGCCGAGCATACCGGCACACAGGCCGCCAAAATGCATGGTCCAGCGTGCCAACTGGGGCGCCCCGGGCGTGAAAGGCCCACTGTGCGGGTGGGCATGCAGCACTTCGTGGATGGGCCAGGCATGCAATTGCGGATTGGGGGTGCCGTCGGCGTCGCAGATGCGCGGCGGCGAGAGGGTCACATCGGCGTCGGCAGTTTCGGCCGTCTCCAGCAGATGGGCCAGCCCTTGGCGCGACATCACATCGCCGGCGGTGGCAATCAGCACCCGCTTGGAGCGGATCAGGGCCAGTCCGGCATTCCAAGACGCGTACAGGCCGCGCGGATGGTTGACCACCCGCAGACAGGGAGGGGATAAATTTTCGGCCAAAAACGCTGCTGAGCCATCCCCTGAATCACTGTCGATGACCACCACTTCGTCGATCAAATCCAGGCAGGCGCGCAGCCCGTCCATATGGCGTTCCAGCAGCGGGCGGCAGTTGTAGACGGGCAGCAGCAGGGCCAGCCGGCCGCCGGCGCCGGCCGCCATGGGGGCGCCGGTTTGCCAGGTCATGTCCGCTTCCAGAATCCGGCCGCTGTGGGCGTCGGTGCGCACGGTTTGCATGCGGGCAAGTCCGCGGCCCAAGGCCGCTTGGTCGGCATCTGCCGTGTCAAAAGCGGGCAAGCCACCGGAGGCGGGGCCCAACGTGACCCGCGCTTGGTGTGTGTCGGAAACAGCGGAAATCATGAGCGGCATGATAGGCGATGACGGGCGGGATGCCAGGCGATTGGTTTGATCGGGACAGGGCTTTTTAGTTCTCTCCTCGAATTAAAGCCAATGCCTTCTCCGGTACGAC
>CAZKVP010000117.1:1227-6129 GCA_964556215.1 uncultured Phycisphaeraceae bacterium | reverse complement strand
CGCGGGCGCAGGTCCGCCAGGCGGTACCAGGATTCATCGAAGGCGGGGCGGGCGGTGGACAAGCGTTAATTCCCAGCCTGCTCGACCAACCCCAAATCCTTGAGGATTTGGTACGGGTCTTGGAGGTCAAGCACGCGGGCATCCAGATCGTCCGCATTGCGTTGGACATCCGCCATATTGCGGAAGTGAATCACGGTTTTCTCGATGCCCGCCTGGGTGTCCCACCACAGTTGCCCATCTTCCCCCAACAGGGCCGGGGCCAGCAGATACATCCCGTGCTTGGCGTATTCGGCCTTGAACTGTTCGAGCATTTCGGATTTTCCGCCCGGCGGGTACATGCGGTCGGCGATGCCGACCGAGCGCAATTCCGCCTCGTTCGCCACTTCGTCCATGGCGGTCGCCCGCGTCATCACATTGTCGGGGTCCGGGCAGAGGTGGACGGCATAGCCGGGGCGATGGCCGGGGGCGTCACCTTCGATGACAGACACGCGAAGTTCTTCCAACTCGTCGTTGTGCCCGCGCACGGAAGTCCACTGCCTGAAGATGGCGCGGCCGGCTTCGGCGTTGTGGAAGGTCAGGCCGAAGATGGGCGGGACTTCGCTGGTGGGGTGGAAGGCGAAGGTGGTGCCGGACCAGAAGGACCAGGGGGAGGGGGCGAAAAGGGTGGGGTAATGGAGGAGGGACATTTTGATATGAAGAAGATGCTTTTTAGAGAAGACATTCGGCTGTTATTTATGCCCGATTTTCCCGCAGCATATTGCAGAACAGAGCCCCTTGTTCGATCGCATCATCCAGTGCCACATGCGAATGTGGGAGTTGGTCAAACCACCGCTTCGGCATATTGCGCTTGGTGCTGTTTCGATAGTCACCTTTAAGCAGTGCCATCGCAAAAGTTTTCATATCCAACGCAGAATGACTGAACGGACTTTCACCAACAAACCGCATCAGGTACCAGTAGACAAACAGGAAGTCGAATCCTGCTGGATATGCGACGAAAACCGGGCGACCATCCAATGACTTGATCCAGTCCACATAGCGCAACATGGCGGCTTCGGGCGACTCCAAGTTTTTTCGACATGCGGCCCAAGCTTCTGGCTGCGTCGTCCACCATGCCGCCGTCTTGGGGTGCGCCTCAGCTCCCGGGAGAGTTTCCAAATTGGCGGCGAAGGTGGATAGAAGTTTTTTGTCGGCGGAGTAGGCGGCGGAGCCGAAACTCAGCATGGAATGAGGGCCAGGGATGGGGCCATCGGTTTCGATATCGGTGCTGATGTAGATTTCGGGCATGGGAAGGAAGAACCGGAAGAGAAAAAAGAACTAATTTTGCCTACTGTGTAGAACATTCACCATGGAGTGAGTCTTGAGTGCAAGTGACATCTCCGAACTCAGGCACTGCTTTTAGAAGTTGCGCTAGCCGCTGATCCAGTCTTACCAAATCGGCACATTTTCGGTCTTTCATCTCTTGGCACGGCGCAATATCCAGCGTGAATTCATACCTGCCTTGATTTGTTCCAACGCCCTCCTTTTTGTCGCCATAAAGCACAAAACAGCATCCCATCACACTTGAAATTGCTGCCGCCGCAGGCACCTCCTCACGCAATCCTTCTTCACGCTCAAATGGAACACCCCCGAGAAACTTTTGCGACAAAATCATCCCAGTCTCTACGAGACCCTTGGTAGAAGTGAAATCGACGAATCCATGAGAATTACTCATTGGCCCCTCCCGTGATCATAAAAGTTCCATTGGCGACTTCACTATTAAATTGTTGCTGAGAATAAATACGGTATGTAAATGGCTTCTTGGGATCCACGCGATAGCCAGGAAAAGCCTGGAGCATCTGCTCGATTTTGTCTGCCTCAGCTCCAATACCATCAATCTTTCTGCCGTCCAAAAACCTTTTGTTCGAATTCATTTGCGTCGCCAATTTATCACTCACAATGAACGCATCCAAATCAAAGTTCGTCGGATTGAAAACATCACCTGGTTTACGGGCAATCTTGTCAAATTTTCTGCCTGTTGCCATCGACCCACGGAAACCCACCACTGCATCCGAAGCAATTGCGCGAATATTTCGCGCAGAGGCTTCCAACTCAGGCTCCATCTTGACTAGCGAACTCATCCTTGAAACAAAAGACGATCCAGTTCGCAACATATTTGCACCTGCAATGATGGTATACGCCGTATCGGCAGCCAAGCCTTCAATAGCCGCTACTGGATCACCAGTCGACAAGAAGTTTATTCTCGCCTCCTCACTTAAGAGCAACGAGGCGATCGTGGTGAATGTAAGGATTGTTTGAGTGGTCGTAATGACAGCAGGGTATGCAACGGCAAAACGAGTGGCAAACATGAATGTCTGCAAGGACATTGTGTTGAGTGCCCCCACAATCGAAAACATCCCCGTCGGATCCATCAAATTGATCGGATTCCCTTCCACATACGCATACCTGTGCAGCGTCAGTGGACTCATCGGGTCGCCACCATAAGGATCCGTGCTGAGGAACCGCCCAACCGTCGGGTCATACGACCGCACTCTAAGGAATGCGTCCAAGGCACACTCGACCATTTCAGTCTGCGATATTGTGGGGTTGTAGTGCATGTCTAGCGCTTTCCAAATTTGCGGTTGATGAATTGGTCCACGAGGGATTCTGGTGCTTCTGGAGTGAGTGGTGAAAAAGACGCTTGGGTTTCTTGAATCTTGCGTATAGGTTCCATCGTTTTCCGAAGCGCGGGATGCGCTTCCCACGCAACGGGTGTCCGCCATTCTTGGCGGCGAGAAAAAGGGGGAAGCGACTTTCCTGTCCACCGATGCCCCCAATCTCTTCTGACACACGGATCTATCGCCGAAGAATCCAACCGATATGCGGCATCCAAGAGCAGCACAGAATTTTCATGACACCCATATTCACCACCGACAAAAGCCCGATCCCGAATGAACTCGGCCAATTCTTGCACTGGCGAAAGGGATGTCAAAAAGACACCACATTGTTCCAATTTTCGTGACCTTGCATCCCATCTATCAGGCCATACGCGGTAATGCGCATCGAGCCTCATAGCTGATCCGTCGCCACTGTATTCCACATTAAATACTTCCCCTTGACCATCATCCCACCTGAAAAACCGATGATACGGCACATGGACCAATTTGAGCGGATAACCCAGCCTCCTGCCCACCGCCACTGCCACCACCGGCAAGGTGGCGCAAGTACCCGTCTTCTGTGGCCCCATGATGCCGTGAATAAATTGATCTCTAGTTTCTTTCCAATCAACTTTCTTCACCCCCTTCGTCACCGGGTTGTACTTCACCCCAAAGTCATCACTGAGACATTTCAGCATCCAATACACCCGAAAGAAATTCTCACTCCCCCCAAACAACTCCTCCTTCTTTGCCCTGAAAACCGTCCAAGCCTTCTCCGTCTTCACCTTCACCCACTTGGCCCAGGCGTCCAGCGTCGCCATGAACTTCGGGATATTCATTTCCTCCGTCCGCGGCAGACCCTCGGCACAAAGCAGATTGAGCAGCCCGATGTCGTACTTCGGCACATCCTCGAACCGTAACCGCAGCACATCCGCAAACGACGCCAAAGGCGGCAGTGTGGCGGATGTGGCTAAGGCAGGCGCAAATGCCGTGAACATGGTTGGCAGGTTAGCGGTTTCGACCCATCCGTCAAGGCTTTTTCATCCCATTCTCACCACCACATCTTCATCCGCACCCAGTTCACGGCGCTGCGGGTCCACATCCAGGCGTACAGCGAGCGGCCGACCTCGACCTTGGCCACGCCGGCCATGCCGGGCAGCAGCCACGGCGGGCGTTCGCCGAGTTTGACGCGCACGCGGTAGACGTTTTCACCCTCGGCGACTTCGGCCATCGGCTCGATCCGCTCGACGGTGAACGGCACGCGGATGCCCGGCCGGCCGGTGGTGGCCAATTCGCCGGGCTGACCCGCCTGTACTTCACTGATCCGGCCTTCCTTGACCCGCAGTTCGGCGTACAGCGATTCGACCTGCGCGACCTCGAACAGTTTCTCGCCACGCTGCACGGCGTTGCCGGAGCGGTTCTTTTCGATGCCCTCGACCACCACGCCGCGGATCGGGCTGCGGATGGCCGCCTGGGAGGCCTGGTACTCCAGCCCCTTGGCTTCGGCATCCAGGTGCGCCGCCTGGGCCTCGGCGATCTGCGCGTCGGCCGTCTTGTTCTCCCGGCGGGCCAGATCCGCCTCTTTGGCGTGCTGCGCCTGCTCGGCCCGGATGGACGCCAGTTTGAGGCGCAAGTCCACCGTGCGGAAGTCCGCCAGCACCGTGCCGTCCGGCGTCACCGGGTCGCCGACCTCGACATTCACCGCCCCCAGCACACCCTCGAACGGCGCGGACAGCACCCGGCGCTCACTGGCCATCAGTTGGAACGGCGCATCCACCCGGTCCGGCCCCTTGACCGTCAGCAGCAGCAGGATGGCGACCAAACCCAGGATGGCCACCACCTTGGGCAGGGCATAGCGCGGGCCGACCACCAAGCCGGCCAGACGCTTGAGTTCCGCCAGCCAGCGGGCACCGAACCAACGGTCGGCTTCATGGGATTTGATGAGCAGCGGGGTGGCCAACTCGCAGGCCAGACGGGTCATTTCAGCCGTCCGGGCATCCAACGGCTCGGGCAGGTCCAGCGACAACACCCCCACCGGCTTACCCGCCCGGCGCAGCGGAAAACTCACGACCGCCGGCACGCGCTGATGCTTGGCATGGTCGGCGGCCATCCGGCTGATGACCGGCATGTCCACCGCCGTCGGCCACGGGATCTCCACATCCTGATCCAGGCATTCGTCCATCACGGCCGCCAGTTGCTGCGTCGCCTGCGCATGGCGCTCCACGCGGTCGGTGTGGCTGATGGCCATGACTTTCACCCGGCGGCCGGC
>CAZKVP010000117.1:0-1127 GCA_964556215.1 uncultured Phycisphaeraceae bacterium | reverse complement strand
CTCGCGTGCAAACAGGTAAATGCCGATCACCTCCACCCCGCTTGGCCCGGCCAAGGGCAGGGCGACGGCCATCTGACGGGCCTCTGCGCCGTACAACGCCCCAGGCTCGTGCACGGGGAGAATGACCGGTGCGCGCTGCGGGGCTTTCCAGTCGGTCTTGCCCAAGGCTGGCGCGATCTGCGACAGCCAGACGGGGAGCAACGGCGCCATTTTGGGGGCCACGCCGGCCTCCACCTTCAGCGGCGGTGGCTCCGGATGAATCGCCAGCACTGCAAACCCCGGCAGGGCGACCAGCGCACCCGCCTGGGCACCGGACAAGTGGCATTGGGCGGCCAAGACGGCGGCCAGCCCTGTGTGTTCATCCGTCGCGCCCAGACACAATGCCAGCACCTGCGACCACGAAGGGGCAGCCGGCG
The DNA here is from genome assembly GCA_964556215.1 of uncultured Phycisphaeraceae bacterium. Classification (GTDB taxonomy): domain Bacteria; phylum Planctomycetota; class Phycisphaerae; order Phycisphaerales; family Phycisphaeraceae; genus CANIYR01. Next base: position 711 of record CAZKVP010000117.1, on the reverse strand, counting down.
TTGGCGAATGGGACGGATGGTCGGGGCCTTGGACACTCATGAAAGACTTGCGCTTCAGGCCGAGGGTTTGCTGCGCTCGGCGATCGACATCTTGAGCTCGCCGAACCGCTGCTCATGCTGACGCACGACATTGCTCAGCAGCATGGCCAACCGCTTGGCCGTGTAGTAGTTCATGATCACCCGGCTGCCGACCTCGAAGCGGGCAGAACCGCCGCGCGGGGTCTCGCCGGTGGTCGGACCATCGGCCACCACCATGTTCAGGCCAAGGTCCAGCATGACTTCTTCCGGAGTCTGGCTGCAACGAAAGGCATTGGCGTACAGCGACTGCATCTTGGACTCGTCCACCTGAACGCGGACGGAAGCATCGGCGGGGTCGGCGACCGGCGTGGCGGCATGGGGAGCGGGCGTCGTCATGGTTGGCTGGGATCCTTAGAATGGCGGCCGGTTTGCAAAAAACCGAAGAGGGCGAATACTACCACCTGTCTGCCAAGTTCCAAGGAAATTCATGCCCCATTACCGCCTTCTCACACCGACCCTCGCCTTTGCCCTGACCCTGCCGTGTCTGGCGGCTGCGGCACAGGCCCCCACCCCGCCGGCGGACCAGCCGGTTTCCCCATTGGCCGGCTGCACCGGCATCACCCTGCCGGTGCGCGATGTGCCACTGGGCGCACGCATTGACGGCCGGGTGACCAAGGTGTTGGTGACCGAGGG
>CAZKVP010000116.1:0-6401 GCA_964556215.1 uncultured Phycisphaeraceae bacterium | reverse complement strand
AAGCAAGTCCATTTTGAAAAAGAAGAAAGAACCCTTAGGTTGACGCGCATGCCCTTCGGGGCGTCCACCCGTGGCTACAGTCATACGGCCCCTTCGGGGCCTTGGAACCGCTACACGCCTTCGGCGTTTGCGGATTGCTCCGACTTGTGGGTAATGGTGAGGCGGGCCGCCGCGTCTACTTTGGCGCCACATAGCGCATGAACAGCGCTTCGCCTTTTTCAATTTTGGTGCCGGGCTGGTAGCCCCCCCACCGGGTCCAAGTGTCAAAATCACCCAGGCCGCCGTCCTTCAATTTCGCCGCATAATCAAGGCCACTTCTGGCCCATATTTTTTCGCATGCCGTCGGGATCGCCGGCCACAGGAGGACCGAGGCAATGCGCACCGCTTCGGCGCAGTGGTAGAGAATGGTGCCGACCTGTGGCAGGTTGGCGGGGTCTTTGGCCAACGTGAAGGGCTTGGTGTCTTCGATCAATTTGTCCACGGCGCGAATCAGCGCGAGGGCGGCTTGGGCCGCTTGACCGGGCTGCACGGCGGCAATGGCGGCCTTGACATCGGCCACGGTTTTTTCAGCGGCCGGAGTCAGGCGTTCGCTCGTGCTTTCCGCCGGCGCCGGCAACGCCCCGCCGAAATACTTCTCCGTCATGTTTGACACCCGCGAAAAACAGTTGCCCACGCCGTTGGCCAATTCCGCGTTGTACATCTCGATGAACTTGACGTGCGAGAAGTCGCTGTCGTTGGTGCCCATCGGCCCCTGGGTCACCAGGAACCAGCGCAGGCCGTCGAGCGAGAAGTCCTTGACATAGGCATCGATCTTCTCAAGGTCGATGAAGTTGCCCAAACTCTTGCTCATCTTCTGGCCTTCGGAGATCCAGAACGAGTGGGCGTACAGCCGCGCCGGCAGCTTCTCACCCAGGGCCAGCAGCAGCGCCGGCCAGATGGCGGCGTGGAACCACAAGATGTCCTTGGCCGTCAGGTGCAGCACTTCGGCGTCATCCCAAAACTTGCGCCTTTGGGGCGTATCCACCACCGACAGGTAGTTGAACAGCGCATCGATCCACACGTAGACGGTCTGGCGGCCGCCCTCGCTGCTGTCGGACGACCCCGGCACATCGATGCCCCACTCGCTCATGCCGCTGCGGCTGAGGGGAATGTCCTTGAGGCCTTCCTTGATGCGGGCGACGATCTCATTCTTGCGCGCCTCGGGCAGCACGGCAAAGGTCGAACCGTTCACGGCCGCGTTCTTCTCGAGCAGTTCCAGCAGTTGCGCCTGGTACTTCGACAATTTGAAGAAGTAGTTCTTCTCCTTCTTGCGGATGAGCGGCTTGCCGTTGAAGGGGCTCTTGAACTGGTATTCCTCGGCCTTGGCATCGGGCAGATACTCCTCCTGCCCCGCGTCGTACCAGCCCTCGTAATCCCCCAGGTACGCATCGCCGGAATCCAGCAATTTCTGCACGTACTCCGTCACCTTGGCCTTGTGGCGCGGCTGCGAGGTGCGGATGAAATCGTCGTTGCTCATCCCCAACTTCTTGAAAGTCTCCTCGAAGATGCCGGCGTTGCGGTCGGCCCAGGCCGCCGTGGTCATGCCGTTTTCGGCGGCCTTTTCCACCACCTTGGTGGCGTGCTCGTCGGTCCCGGTCAAAAAGAAGGTCTCGCGGCCCTGCAAACGGGCATGGCGGGCCATCACATCGGCGATGGTGGTGGTGTAAACATGCCCGATATGGGGGCGGTCATTCACATAGTAAATCGGGGTGGTGACGTAAAAGCGGGCAGGCTTGGGGGAAGTTGACATAAGGGGCGCATTGTACGGACCCAAAGAACCCCGACCGTGAGGAAGGGGACGGATAACCGTTGAAATAGCGCGCCAGCGTCTCCTTCCTCACGGTCGGGGTTCTTTGACCCTTTACAATTCCCCCATGACTTGGCACCCCCTTGGCCCCTCTTCCGACTTCCCCGAAGGCGTCCTCAAGACCGCTGCCGCCCCCGGCATCCACGCCGGCCTGATTGTGGTGCGCGCTGATGGCGTCCTGCGCGCCATGCGCAACGAATGCCCGCACGCCGGCAAGCCGTTGGACGAGGGCGAGGTCAAAAACGGCTGCATCACCTGCCCTTGGCATGCCTACCGCTTCAACCTGAAAAACGGCCTGAATGTGGACGACACCGACGAAATGCCGGCCAAGGTCTACCCGGTGCGGGAAATCGGCGGCCAAGCCGAAGTTGAAATCCCGTAAAGGAGGGTCGGCTTTAGCCGATCTGTTTGACGCTGTACTAAACGAATCCACACCCTGCCGACGCGATACTTTATTCCTTCAAGCCTCTCTGCCTTCCACCATCTCACTGGTCGGCTAAAGCCGACCCTCCTTATGACCCCACGCCAACACCTGTCCGCCAACCGTGACGCCATTCAAGGCCGCTTTCTGGATTTCCTACGCATCCCCTCGGTGGGCGCGCAAAAAAGCCATGACGCCGACACCCGCCGCTGCGCGGCCTGGGTTGAGGCGCACTTGCGCCAATCCGGCTTCACCGACATCCAACTGCTCGAGCGCGACGGCGGGCACCCCTGCGTCATCGCCCGCACCGCTGAGGCGCAAGTGGCCAATCCCAACGCCCCGCGCGTGTTGTTTTACGGCCATTACGATGTGCAGCCGGCCGATCCGTTGGCTCTATGGACCTCGCCGCCCTTTGAGCCGGTGATCAAAGACGGCGTGGTTTATGCGCGCGGCGCCAGCGATGACAAGGGCCAAGTGATGTGCTTTTTGGAAGCACTGCGTGCCTACCACGCCACCGGCACCAAGTTGCCCGGCCCGCTGACCGTGTGCATCGAAGGCGAGGAAGAATCCAAAGCCCGCACCCTGCCGGTGCTGGTCAAGCAAGAAAAAGAACTGCTCAAAGCCGACATCTGCCTGATCTCCGACACCGCCCTGTGGGATGGCGCCACCGGCCCCGAGCCTTCGATCACCTATGCCCTGCGCGGCCTGGCCTATTTTGAAGTGCGCTTGCGCACCCTCAAGCGCGACCTGCATTCCGGCGTCTATGGCGGCACCATCCTTAATCCCGCCAATCTGTTGGTGCGGGTGCTGGCCAACCTGCTGGATGACAAGGGGCACATCACCATTTCCCACTTCTACGACGATGTCGCGCCGATTTCCCCGGCGCAGAAAAAAGCCTGGGAAAACTTGAACTTCGATGACCGCCCCTTTATCGACTCCGTCAACGGCATCCGTCACGGCGAAGCCGGCTTCTCCACCCTGGAACGCAACTGGGCCAGACCCACCTGCGACATCAACGGCATCACCTCTGGCTACCAAGGCGAAGCCGCCAAGACCGTGATCCCGGCGGTGGCCAGCGCCAAGGTGAGTTTCCGCCTGCCAGCCAAAATGAATCCTGAAAAGGTGGAAGCGCAATTCCGCGCCTGGATCGAGGCCCAAGTCAAAGCAGTTGCACCCCAAGGCGTGCAAGTTGAAATCATGAACCACGGCGGCGCCCACCCGGTCGCCGTCGCCACCGACAGCCCCTTTATCGCCGCCAGTTGCCGCGCCCTGCAAAGCGTGTTCAACCGCCAACCGGTGCTGATGGGCTGCGGCGCCTCCATCCCCATCGCCGCCGATTTCAAGCAGGAGTTGGGCTTGGACACGCTGTTTGTCGGCTTCGGCCTGAACTCCGACAACATCCATTCACCCAATGAGTGCTTCGGGCTGAATCGCCTGGCGCAGGGGTGTGATACCCATGCGGAGATTTTGATGGAAATTGGGCAGCTGTGAAAAAACAACCGTCTTGCGCTCACGAGCCCTATGCGCAAGCATAGGGACCAAGCAAGCCTCCTCATCCCCCATGGCACTCGCTTATTTCCTCACCTGGACCACTTACGGAACGCGCTTGCACGGCGACCCGCGCGGCACGGTGGATCGTGACCACAACCGTCGCCATACCCCAGTGCTTTCCCACTCTCCCGAACGAATGACAGATGCCGCAAGCAGGCTGAAACACCCGCCCGTCGTCTTGGGAAATCATGCGCGTCAAATCGTAAATCGGGCCATCCGCGACCATGCTGACATCCGCAAATGGCGGCTGATCGCATTGGAAGTGCGCAGCAACCATGTGCATGTCGTGGTGACTTGCCCTTCTGCCATGTCTCCTGAAGAAGCCATGGCGCAATTCAAGGCATGGGGCACACGCCACCTGCGCAGCATGGAGTTGGTTCCTCCTTCGGGCCCGGTTTGGACGGATCACGGCAGCACCCGCTGGTTAAACAAACCGGAGCATGTGGAGTCGGCGGCACATTATGTGCGCGATTGGCAAGACGATCGACTGGCATGGCGGCCGCCAGAAGAAGACGCAGGACCTTGGACAACATAAAAGTTGCGTTCATGCCTCCATGCGCAAACAGAAAAACTGTTTTGATGGTTGTTTTTGGGTCCCTATGCTTGCGCATAGGGCTCATGAGCGCAAAAAGGCCCGTGAGCGAAATTCTGTCACTTCCCATCAAAATACTTCATCGCCTCATCCACACCCTTGAACACCTTGGTCGCCGTCTCGGTGATGAACGGGCTGGGATTCTTCTTGGGCAACCACACCACGAACACATCGCGGCCGTGGTCGAAGGCGTGCTGCAATTCGCGCTCCACGCCGCTGGACAAGCCCGGCGAACCGTCGGGCAGTTCCGGCACCAGCGACACGATCATGTCGCTTTGGCGCACCATCTTGAAGTCGCGGGCGTAGATCTGGCCGTCGATGTCGCCGGCGATGTCCAGCACCTGCTTGACCGGCACCGGAATGCTGTGCGCCCCGCCGCTGAAGGAGCCGGCTTCGGTTTCGACAAAGTCGCGTTTTTCTTCCGCCCGCGCGGCTTCGATGGCCAAATCCAGCAGCAATTTCTCGTCCACATCGCCGGGGTCAAAAGCGATGAAGCGCTTGGCCAATTCCGCCCGGAAGGCGTCGATCTCCTTGAGTACCTCCGGCATGCGCGCCACATGGGTCATGGGGAAGGAGGGATACACCTTCTGCATCTGCGGGCAGCACACCAAGCGGCGGCAAGTCTCAATGGTTTCGTGATGGCGCCCGCGCGAGAGCACATAAAACTGGTTGGGAATGCCCAGGGCCTGTGCCAGTAATTCGCTGGCCATGATTTCTTCTTCGCGCCAGACCATCAAGTCTTTGAGCGTCACATCCAAGGTATGCTCGCGCAGCAGGCGATGGCGCACCACCTCGATGTTGTCCACCAGGCAGATCACGCAATCCGGCTTGAATTCTTTCAACTGGTCGAAATCAAAGGCGGAAAACAAGCCGTGGCGCCAGCGGAAGGTGGCATGGGTGTTGAGGATGGCATGCTTGGCACCCTCGCTTTCGCGCAGCACATCCTTGATCACCGAGCGGCGCAGGTTGTTGAGGCGCGAAAGCGGCAGATCCAGAATCCGCCCCGGCTTCACATCGCCGGTCTCGGCGTACATGCGGTCGCCCACATTGAACAAAGGCACCGCGTCCCCCGCCTTCGCCGCCGCTTCCACGACCCGCTGAAGGTATTGCTTTTTGTCCATCCCCACTTGGCCGGTCATGATTGCACGCATGCGGAAATGGTAGCGGCAGGGACGGGGTCAAAAGTTCGGGTGGAAAAGTTAAGAAGTGACTTCAGCGCGGGCCTTGGCCAGCAATGGCAAGGAGCCAAGTTCCTTGCACCACTTTTCAATATAAACCCAATCCAAATGGCCTTCTTGGACCGCCATCACATCCAGCACATCCAAATAATCCTTGGCCCGCGCCCAGCGGAGTTTTTGCACGATGACATCTTCGGCGGTGGGCAGCCACACATGGGTATCTCCTGCCTCACGGCGCACGCGACGCCGGAACCTCTCTTGAGAAAACGCATCATCTGCCAACAGAAACAATTCCACTTCAAACCCGGTCAGGGCATTGCGAAACACATATTTCAAATGTCCAGTCACCGTTTCAAAGCCCAATTGCCCATCCGACACAAAGCGTGGCGCAAGCGCACGGCGCAGCAAGGCAATGGGCTCGCCCGTCGCAATCACAAAATCAGCATCTTTGGTAGCGCGAGGAATGCCCCATGCATTGGAAGATAAAGATCCCACCAAGATATAGGGAATGCCGGCTTCTTCAAGCACGCGCACCACGATCAATGCGTCCTCATAAGACTCAGATTTCGACATGGCGACGATTCTCCAAGCGACGACTCAGATCAATCCGACGCAGCCGCTCTGCGCGCACTTCTTCCTCTGAAAAGTGAGGGAACTGCCCACGAATCCCCACCGTCATCCACTCACAGGCAGAGTCAAACAACTCCGGCCCAGCCAGCGCCTTGCTGCCGGGCGACTCCAGGCGCGCACGGGCGACCTTGGAGCGATAGATCTCATCCAGCAGTTGCGGGGTAGGGGCGGACATGTGGAAAT
>CAZKVP010000115.1:0-6578 GCA_964556215.1 uncultured Phycisphaeraceae bacterium | reverse complement strand
ATGTTCTTGCCCTTCCATTGGATTTCCAAGGTCTCGCGGTTGTAGCGGGTGCCGTTGCAGGTTTCGCAGGCGACGAACACATCGGGCAAGAAATGCATTTCGATTTTTTTAGTGCCTTGGCCTTGGCAGGCTTCGCAGCGGCCGCCCTTGACATTGAAGGAGAAGCGGCCGGGCAAGTAACCCCTGGCTTTGGCTTCTTTGCTGGCGGTGAACAGTTTGCGGATTTCATCGAAGAAACCCACATAGGTCGCCGGGTTGCTCCGGGGCGTGCGGCCGATGGGGGCTTGGTCCACCTCCACCACCCGCTGCACTTGCGCCAGGCCGGTCACCTTGTCATGGGCGCCGGGCTTGGTTCTTTTCTCGCCGACTTCTTTGTGGGCGGCGGCCAGCAAAATGTCGTTGACCAAGGTGGACTTGCCCGAACCCGACACCCCAGTGACGCACACGAAACCGCCGACAGGGAAGGCCACATCCACATTTTTGAGGTTGTTCTCGCGGGCGCCCTTGACCGTGATGGCCTTTTTCTCCGACAACGGGCGGCGCTTGGCGGGCGGGTCGATCTTTTGTTTGCCGGACAAATATTGGCCGGTCAGCGAAGCCCGGTTTTTCATCACTTGCGCCACCGTGCCTTGGGCCACCACCGTGCCACCATGCACGCCGGCGCCGGGGCCCATGTCGACCAAAAAATCACTGGCCTCGATCATCTCGCGGTCGTGCTCGACCACGATCACGGTGTTGCCGATGTCGCACAGATGGCGCAGGGTTTTGATCAGGCGGGTGTTGTCACGCTGGTGCAGGCCTATGGTGGGCTCATCCAAGACATAACAGGCCCCCACCAAGCCGGAGCCGACTTGGGTGGCCAGGCGGATGCGCTGGGCCTCGCCGCCGGACAAGGTCCCGGTGCGCCGGTCCAGCGACAGGTATTCCAAGCCCACGCTGGCGAGGAAGCCGAGTCTGGCGGTCACTTCACGCAAAATGGGCTGGGCGATGGCGGCGCCCTCTTTGGACAGGCGCAACTTGGCCACCGCTTCGATGGCCTCGGTGATCGACAGTCGGCAGAAGTCGGCGATGTTGAGTTGCTTGGGGTTCGGCGTCAGGCCGTGCTTGGCGCGGTTGGCCAGCACCGCTTCGGGCATCGGCCAATCGCAATTCAGGAACACCGCCAAGGTGGACGGTTTCAGACGGTCGCCATGGCAGGCCGGGCAGGGCGTGGAACTCATGAAGCCGGTCAGGAATTCCTTGACCCCTTCGGTCTCGGTGGTCTTCCACCATTGGGTGACCTGCGGGATCACGCCCTCGAATTCTTCGCCGTATTTCTCCACATCGGCGGCAGTGGTGCCATGCAGCAAAATCCGCTTTTGCTCGGCGTTGAAACCGGCGATCGGTGCGGTCATGGCAACGCCGAATTTGCGGGCGAACTTGCGCAGATATTGGCTCTTGAACCAGCCACTCCACGGGCCGTTTTTGCTCCATACCGCCACCGCGCCCTCTTCCATGCTCTTGCTTTCATCGGCGATCACCAAGGCCGGATCGAATTCCAACAAAGTGCCAAGCCCGTCGCAGCGGGGACAGGCGCCAAACGGCGAGTTGAATGAAAAGGCGCGCGGCTCCAATTCGGGCAAGGCGCATTCGGGATGTTTGGCGCAGGAGAATTTTTCGGAATACAAGGTGTCGGTCCAAATAGATTCCGGTGCCAAAGAATCCCGACCGTGAGGGAGGGGACGCTCACCTGTTTGACCTACGGGCTCCGCCCCCTCCCTCACGGTCGGGGTTCCTTTTTCAATGGAAATGATCACCGAGCCTTCGCCCAATTTGAGCGCCGTCTCCACGCTTTCGGCCAGGCGTTGGCGGGCATCGGGCCGCGCCACGATGCGGTCCACCACCGCCTCGATGCTGTGCTTTTCATAGCGGCCCAGTTTGAGCGGATTCTCCTTAGCACCCCCTCCCTCACGGTCAGGGTTCTTTAATGCCGGAGCCAGCGCCTCGGTCAGATCCACCACTTTGCCGTTGACGCGGGCGCGCACGAAGCCCTTTTTCACCAACTCCTCGAACACTTCGGCATGATGGCCCTTTTTTTCGCGCATCACCGGCGCCAGCACCAGCAAGCGGGTGCCTTCGGGCAGGCGGGCCACCGCCTCGGCGATTTGGCTGGGGTTGCTGGCTTTGATTTCATCGCCGCAGCATTGCGCCACCGAGCCGTCTTTGCGGGTCTTGACCGGGTGCCAGCAGGTGGGCTTGCCGCAGCGGGCGAACAGCAGGCGCAAGTAATCGAAAATCTCGGTCGAGGTCGCCACCGTCGAACGCGGCGTGTGGCCGCTGGTGCGCTGCTCGATGGCGATGGTGGGCGGCAAACCCTCGATGCTCTCGATGTCGGGTTTTTTCAACTGGTCCAAAAACTGGCGGGCATAGGCCGACAGCGACTCCATGTACTTGCGCTGGCCCTCGGCAAAGATGGTGTCGAAAGCCAGCGACGACTTGCCCGAGCCCGACAAGCCGGTGATCACCACCAGCTTGTCGCGGGGGATGTCCAAGTCCACGCCCTTGAGGTTGTGCTCTCTGGCGCCGCGGATGGAGATGTTGGGGTTGGCTTTAAGCGCTGGTGTTTTGGACATGGGCGCATGGTAAGTCTTATCATGCCGCCTTCCCAAACCAACCTTCACCGGAGAACCCATGAGCGGCCACGGCGGACACGAAGCGCACGATGCAAACGACCATTTCGGCAAATATGTCGGCATTGCCACGGCAATGCTGGGGTTGGCGGTGATGATCACCACCATCTTGGGGCATAAATCCCACACCCTGCACATCTCCAAACAATCCGAGTCCTACAACACCTGGAGCCAGTACCAGGCCAAAAAAGGCAGGCAGGCGATCTACGAAACCCAATGCGATTTTGCCGAGGCGCAGGACGCGGAAAAAAATGCGGCGGTGATCAAAAAATACCGCGCCAAGATCGAAAAATACAATGACAAAACCGGCGCCGATGAATTGCCCTCGCTCTTCAACCGGGCCACCGAGCAGATGGCCGACTCCCATGTCGAACATGTCAAAGGCGACCGCCTCGACCTGGCCGAAGGCCTGCTGGAATTCGGCGTGATCCTCTGCTCTCTCTACTTCCTGTCCAAAAAGAAGTTCTTCCCCCTGCTTGGCGGTGCGGCAGCCGCCGCCGGCCTATGCATGCTGGGCTATGCCTTCCTTGCCCCGGCGCCCCATGAAGGCGCCCACGCCGACGCCCACCCCCCGGCCACCGCGCCCGCCGAGATCCACGCCCCGCCCGGGCACTGACCTAAATGGTTCCCATACTGTAAAACCAAGCCCCGATCGGGCGTCTTCCATGAACCCCCACCCGGAGTCCCCATGAAACCGCTGCTGCCCCTGACCGTTGTTGCCGGCCTTGCCCTGATGGGCGCCGGCCTGATCGCTTCCGGCACCACAGTGGCCGCCGCCACGGCGCCAGCCCCCAAGCTGCTGCCAGCCGAATCCCACACCGTGGCCCTGTTTGAAAAAGCCGCACCGGCCACCGTCTTCATCGACACCACCGCCAACCGGGTGGATTTTTGGTCCGGGCAGAATGTCGAAGTGCCGGCCGGCAGCGGCTCGGGCTTCGTGTGGGACAAAGCCGGCCACATCCTGACCAACTACCACGTGGTGCGCGGCGCGGCCTCGGCCACGGTGACCTTCGGCGATGGCACGAAAAAGGAGGCCAAACTGGTCGGGGTCAGCCCCCGCCACGACCTGGCTGTTTTGTCGGTGGAGGGCGTGCACGCCGACCCACTGCCCATCGGCGGCAGTTCAGCCCTCAAAGTCGGCCAAAACACCTATGCCATCGGCAACCCGTTCGGCTTGGACCACACGCTGACCACCGGCATCGTCTCGGCCCTGCACCGCCAACTGCGCGGGGCCGATGGCCAGGTCATCGAGAACCTGATTCAGACCGACGCTGCCATCAACCCCGGCAATTCCGGCGGGCCGTTGCTCAACTCCAGCGGCGAAGTCATCGGCGTCAACACCGCCATCTATTCGCCCAGCGGCGCCAGCGCCGGCATCGGCTTTGCCATCCCCGCCGACACCGTGGCCCGCGTGGTGCCGCAACTGATCCAAAAAGGCGCGTACAGCCCGCCCAAACTCGGCATCCGCAGCGATGAGCGCATCTCGGCCCGCGTGACCCAGCGCATGAACGTCAAAGGGTTGGTCATTCTGGGCGTGGATCAGGACTCCGGCGCCGCCAGCGCGGGGCTGGTCCCGGCCATCATCAACCAGCACGGCTTCATCACGCCCAAAGACTTCCTGCTGGCGGTGGATGGCCGCGAAACCCCGGATGTGGACAGTTTGCTGCGCGCCTTGGATGTCCACAAAGCCGGCGACAAAGTCAAACTCAAATTGCTGCGCGCCGACAAAACGGTGGAAGTGGAAGCGGAATTGAAGTGAAGCTGCACCCACCCCAACGCGGGTGCAGCAGGCCAGATTCGACAAGCCCCCTGCCCGCCGCTAGAATCCCCGCCCCTTTGCCGTCGCCCTGGCTCCTTGTTGGAGTTTGGGCTTCCCCTAGAATCCACGACGCCAAAGCCAAAAACGGCTGAAAGAAGCCCAAAACCCAAGGAACCCCATGAGCAAGAACCCTTCCAAGAATGATGCCGTTGAAAAGTCTGACAAAAAGGCCCAAGTTGTTGCCAAGAGCAGCATCGGCAAGACCTTCTGCGATTACAAGAACGCCGATGACCTGCGCCGCCTGCTGACCCCCAACGGCCGCATCCAAAGCAGCAAGCGCACCGGTCTGTCCGCCAGCGAACAGCGTTTGGCCACCCAGGCCATCAAGCGCGCCCGCTTCATGGCGATCTTGCCCTTCACCGACGCCACCCTGTAAACAATTCCGAAATATAAAATTAAAAAACGCCGGCCCATGCCGGCGTTTTTTGCTTGGAGATGTGAACAAACGCCGTACCCAAGCCCAGCCGCCCCCAAAAAACATGGCGCAGCCCCCCCCTGCTAGCCGATAGGGAGGGAGCCAGCCCCCGCCGGCGTTAGTTTCCACTCCCTTTGCCCACCCACAAACATTCGGGCCCACCCCTGATTCCCGGAGCGATCCACCATGCTAGCCCTCACCCGCCGCGTCGGCGAAGAAATCATCCTGGGCGACCCCAAAGCCCCCTTGGGCTCCATCCGCGTGGTGGAGGTTTCCGGCGACAAAGTGCGCCTGGCCTTTGATTTCCCGAAATCCGTGCAGATCAACCGCAAAGAGTTGGCCGACCAGAAAATGAAGGGCGACCTGCCGCCGCCCGCCCCGCCGGCCGGCCCGAAAGCCTGATACACTCCCCGTCCCATGGAACGTACCCTGTCGCTCGCCACCCGCACCCTGCCCACCGTCTCTGCGGCGGTTGTCCTTGTGGCCGTACTCGTGGCTGTTAGTTAAGCGGAGGACCCGCAACCCCCACGCTGTTTGCCCCACGCGTTCCACCCACACCACTTGCTTGATTGCTACCCGTGGCGCGCAACATCCGACATGTTGACGACGCCCCCAGGACTTTTCCCATGCCCCACAGTTTAGCCCTCCACGCCGCGACCCCCTCCCACGGCCCCGCCACCGACCAATACACCGGCAAGTCCGGCGCCCAAATCTTCCACGACATGATGGCCGAGCACGGCGTCGAGTGCATGTTCGGCTACCCCGGCGGCGCCATTTTGCCGGTGTTCGACGCCATTCACGAATCCAAGCAATTCCAGTTCATCCTGGCCCGCCACGAGCAGGGCGCCACCCACATGGCCGAAGGCTACGCCCGCGTGACCGGCAAGCCCGGCATCGTGCTGGTGACCTCCGGCCCCGGCGCCACCAACTGCGTCACCGGCTTGCAGGACGCCCTGATGGACGGCACCCCCCTGATCGTGTTCGCCGGCCAGGTCGCCACCGGCGCCATCGGCTCGGACGCCTTCCAGGAAGCCGACATGACCGGCATCACCCGCCCCTGCACCAAGTGGAACACTTTGGTCAAACGGGTCGAGGATCTGCCGCGCGCCATCAACACCGCCTTCCACATCGCCATGACCGGCCGGCCCGGCCCGGTGTTCATCGACCTGCCCAAGGACGTGACCGCCAGCATCCTCAAAAAAGCCTGTCATCCCGAACCGTGGATCCCCGGCTATAGCGCCCACATGGCGCAAGTTGCGCCGCTTTCACCCGAGATAGCCCGCGTGGCAGACATGATCAACGCCGCTGAAAAGCCGGTGTTCTATGTCGGCAACGGCGTGTTGCAGGCCGGGGCCAGCGATCTCATGCGCCAGTGCGCCAAGACCGCCAACATCCCGGTCACCACCACCCTGCTCGCCTTGGGCGCCTTCGATGAAAATGATCCCGCTTCGTTGCACATGCTGGGCATGCACGGCTCGGCCTACGCCAACTGGGCCATGCGCGACGCCGATTTGATCGTGTCCTTGGGCGCGCGTTTTGACGACCGCATCACCGGCTTGGTCAGCGCCTTTGCCCCCGGCGCCCGCGCGGCGGAGAAAGAAGGCAAGGGCGGCATCGTCCACTTCGACATTTCGCCCGACCAGATCAACAAGACCATCCGCGCCACCGTCGGCGT
>CAZKVP010000114.1:1301-6603 GCA_964556215.1 uncultured Phycisphaeraceae bacterium | reverse complement strand
CACCCGCTATTCCCAACGCTTCTTAAGCCGCAAAAAAGGCCGCTCAAACAGGTAATATGAAGCTGCCGCCACAGCAATGGTCACCACCAAAGAAACCGCAAAACGAAACCAGACATTTTGCTCATACCAATTTCCCATGCCCGCATGATGCCATATCCAATGGATGCCTTTGGGCGTTAGCGGGTGGAGCAAATACAAGCCGTATGAAATTTGGCCAATCCAACGCAAGGGAGCCCAAGACAGCCATTTTCCCGGCACGCCCCCCATCCCTCCAGCAGAACAAGCAACCACCACAGCCCAAACCACAGCCGCCATGGTGATTTTCGCCACCTGCCAAGGCATGGCATGCCATTGCGCCAATGAACCTGTAACCAGCAGAATGCCCAATGGCAACGCGACCCATCGGCCATGCTTCAGCAGCATCCGCCACCCACGATCATGATTGATCCGAAGCCAAGCCAGCATACCGCCAGCAGCGAAGAAGTCCAAAGATGAAAATGGAAAAACATAATCCACGGGGTAACGATAGGCAAGCATCGCCAATATCAAACGTGAAGCAATACCCGCCCCAAGCGTTGTCAAAAAAACCCATTGGATGCGCCGCCAAGGCAGCAGCAGCAGAAGCCATGGCCAGACCAAATAAAATTGCTCTTCCATGGCCAATGACCACAAGTGCCCCATCACCCCATCCCATGTGCCCCGCCAGCAAATCAACCAGTTGACCGTGTAAGTCAAATACCACACAGCCCCGTCACGCACGTCTTGATCCACCACCAGAAGGATGCCCACCAAGACAAAGTACGCCGGAAAAATACGCAGCGTCCGCCGCATCATAAAAACTTTAATTTTGGCCCACAGCGGCCTGCTTTGCCCTCCCGCTTCCTCCCGCATCCCAAGCAAAATGCCGGTGATCAAAAAGCCGGAAAGCACAAAGAAACCATACACCCCCAATGCCCCCAGCGGCCCGGTGACACGACTGGGGATCCAATGACACATGAACACCATAAGAATGCAAATGGCCCGCACACCATCCAATTGGGGCATGTAATTAATTTTTTTTCTCGGCGTTACGGCGGCAGTCATGCCCTCGCCCTCACTTCTGGGTTCCGGAACGCCGTCACTATCCTGGACTGCTTCCACATCTTCGCCCACAGCGGCTGATACAGAAGATCCACTTGCTTGCAATGATGGGCGTAAGACACGGTGGTGATCATAAAAAGTAAAAAGATGTCTCCCAAAATCATACAAAGAGGGCAGTGTACTTCCCCTTCGGGATTCTTGGCTAAATGGCTATTTCCATCGGTCCTTAAGCCTTAGCAACGGCCTTTCAACCAAATAGTACGAAATCGAAGCCACCGACACAGTCATCCCCAGCGACGCCACAAAACGCCATCCGGGGTGCAATTCCGGCCATCCTGAAATTCCGGCCATGGCGCAAAGGCGACCAATACCATTGGGCATGAAATTATGAATCAAATAAAGCCCATAAGAAATCTGCCCCAGCCATGCCACCGGCGGCCATTGCAGCCCTTTTCCAAGAATGCCCGGCAAGCCTTGGGCTGCCGCAGCCATCATTGCCCCCCACGCCACCGCCATCAAGGTCGGCTCCACCACCCGCCAAACAGGCCCGTGCCACCCGCCCAGCCAGCCGGCGATCAGCAGCCCCGCGCATGGGATGGCCAGCCACTTGCCGTGTGACGCCAAAGCACCCCAAACCTGGGTCTGGTGGCGCCGGAGCCAAGCCAATATGCCGCCAATGGCAAAAAAGTCCAAGGAGGACAACGGAAAGGTCTTGAGAAAAGTATCCCCATGCCCGGATGCCACCAATCCCAAGCGAGAGACAACGCCAATCATCAGAGCCGCGACCAGCACCCCGAAAACCCAACGCCAGGGCACCAACAGCATGAGCAACGGCCACACCAGATAAAACTGTTCCTCCAACGCCAGAGACCACAAATGGCTGATGGTTCCGACCCAACCATCCAAACGGCACACCAAGATGTTGACGGTGTAGGTCCAACACCACGGCGCATAAGTGCGCACACTGGCGTCGCCCAGCACCCACATCGCACCCAACAACAAAAAATAAGCGGGGAAAATCCGCAGTCCGCGCCGGATCATGAACACGCGCAGTTTGCTGCCAAGCGACCTTTCCGGCGCCCCCGTTTCTTCGCGCATGCCCAGCAAAATGCCGGTGATCAAAAAACCGGACAGCACAAAAAAGCCATCCACCCCCACATTGCCCCAGGGCACCAACCCCTGCATGGACGACGGAATCCAATGGGCCACAAACACCATGAATACGCAAACGGCGCGCAAACCATCCAATTGCGGCATGTAACCTGAGACTTTGGATGCAGGCGCACTCATCGATTGCCCTCCGCCTGCTTCGGCAACCCCGCCATCACTTGCGCCAACGGCAGCACCCCGTTCCGGCGCAACTGCCAAGCGGCACGCCAAGCCAACGAAGGGATGGCCCGCCGTGAACACGGGTGCGCCAGCATGAAGCCGAGTGCCGCCAACGAGCCCTTGACCACCGCCCCCAAATAGCCCGCGCGCGCGCCGTGATGAAAGCCGGCGACAAAATCCCGCGGCAACCGCCAAAGCACATCCGGCAAGGGGCCGTTGAAGAAGTCCGCCAATAAACGGTTGCGCGGCCCCAAATAGTCCAATTTGCGGCGCGCCCGCACCGGCGATTCATGGTGATGGATGGGGTCGGCATATCCCAACCGCACGGCAAAGCCGGCCCCCATCAGCCGGAAGGTCAGTTCCGATTCTTCAAAATGCATGAACAGGCGTTCGTCGTAGCCACCGGCTGCCCGGTAAGCCGCCAAGCGGAACACGATCATGCCGCCCCACCAATCAAACACCGCTTCGTGCGCATCGGCCGAAGATGCCCGCGACAACACCGGCGGATTTTCATGGTGGATGTTGATGAAGGGCACCGTCACCGCGCCGATGCGTGCGTCATCGAACAATGCCAGCGTTTGCGCCACGGTTTGTGGGGAAACCAATTCGCAATCGTCATCCAGCGTCAGCAGAAATTCACCTTGTGCCCGCCGCGCCGCGCTATTTCGCGCCCCGGTCGGCCCGCGTGGCGCCTCCACGCGTTCATAGAACACCTGCGGAAATTCCGCCGCCATCATGGCTTTGGTGCCATCGGTGGAGGCATCATCCATTACGAAAATTTCCACCGGCACCGCTTGCGCCTGCACCGCCAACAGCGTGCGGCGCAATTCATCTTTGCGGTTACGGGTGGGGATGGCGACGGAAACCAAAGGCGACACTGCGCTCACGCCGTCTCCTTTTTGCTTTGGTCCCGCCACCCCACCACCTTGGCCGGCACCCCGGCGGCAATCGCCCCCGCCGGCACATCACGGGTCACCACCGCCCCTGCCCCCACAATGGCGCCCTCGCCGATGGTGACACCCTTGAGCACCGACACATGCGCACCCAGCCACGCGCCCTTGCCGATGCGGGTGGGAGCGGAGACCAAGGGCTGCGCGCCAACCGCCACCCCTGGCGCCGTGCCGTGGTCATGGTCGGTGATATAAACATGCGGGCCGATCATCACGCCGTCGCCAATTTCAATTTTCTCGGAGGCATCAATGACGGTGTAACGGTTGATGTAAACGGCGCGGCCGATCACGATGCGCGGTGCCGCCTGGCGAGGCCCGGTGGTGATCAACACCACGCCGTCATCCAAGGTGCCGCCATCCATCTGAATATCCCATGGATTGCGCGGGATGGAAATGCGGCGCAAATCCACGCGACCCGTAAAACGAACCCCAAGCAAGCCAAACCACAGCCGACGCACGCGGGAAGCGAGGGAAACCGGCAGGCGCAAGATCAGGTTGGCGCAACTCATGCGGAAAGGGTACAGACTTGTTTGACAAAGAGCAGGGGAAACCCCAGCGCAAATTTCCAACGCCTTGCCGCCACCTGCCACGCCAAAGTGGCGCCGTACAAGCGCCACGCCAAGCGGAACTCCCGCGAGCGCAGCGCCGCCAGACAGGCCGGCCTGGCATGGGTGGCGATGATGGACTGGCGCTCGACCGCACGCACGCCCCCCCCCGGATATACCCCGGCCTTTTCACGGGCCACCAACCGCAGCATGCCGGCAATTCCCTTGGCCTGGCTGGCTGTCTCTTGGTCGCCGTGCTGGCGGTAAGCCACCGTCACCGGCTGGCGCACCGCGACAAAACCGCGGCAGTCGCCAAGGCGCAAGGTCAAATCGTGATCTTCGGCATTCAGCCGGTCTTCAAGGAAACCGCCGACGCGTTGAAAGGCCTCGGCCGACACCACCGTCATCGGCACGCCGGCCACCACCTGACCTTGGGCACAGGCACAAATCGCATCCGGGAATAAGTCCATTTCCAAGGGTTCCTGCCCCCAGACCTTCACTTCGGCTTCCTGGGAAAACAGACGCAGTGGTCCGGCCAAATATTCCGGCCAATCCGCCTTCTCCAACCCCTCGCGGTAAGTCTCCAGTGTCCAGGGCATCCACAAATCGTCGCTATCCAAAAAGGCCAGGTATTTGCCCTTGGCCTCTGCCGCCCCCCGGTTGCGCGCCGCGCCCGGTCCGCCATTCGCCTGCGCGATCAGCCGGATGCGCGGCTCCGGCATTTTTTCCTTTTCCGCCAACCCTTTCAAAATGCCATGAATCATCTGCACACTGAAACGGGTGCCGTCAGTGGAGCCGTCATCCACCACGATGCATTCCCAATCGGTGTAAGTTTGCGCCATCACCGAACACAAAGCCGCGCCCACGAATTTTTCGCGGTTGTAGGCGGGAATGATGACAGAGAACAAAGGGGCTTCAGACATCCTGATGCCTCCACACCCACTTGCGCTTCAGGCGAATGGCCGCACGCAACAAACCCGGACAAAGCGCAGCCAAACCATAAGCCAACCGGAAGGTCCAAGGCACATACACTGCCCCCAACTGCCGCGCCTCACGAAACAAGGTCGGATTGCCGTCCACAAAGGACAAACTCATCGCCCTTCGGGCATGGGTGCAAAGCAGTTGGCTCATCGCCGGACCGGCATAGGCTTCTTTGTGGCGAAGCAGCGCGCGCAGATAGAAAATCTCGCACTCAACCACACTCTTGGAAATGCTCCCCGGCGTGTCCACGCGGTAGGCGGCGTGGATGCGTGTGTCCCAAGCCCAGGTTTTTCCGGCAATGGTGCGCAACCAGAGTTCAATGTCATGCCGGCGTTTTTGCTCTGGATTGAACAGGCCGGTTTCCAGCAGGCTCGCACGGCGGTAAATCACGGTGGAATGGCCGAAGTGAAATTGGCG
>CAZKVP010000114.1:0-1201 GCA_964556215.1 uncultured Phycisphaeraceae bacterium | reverse complement strand
GGCTGTTTGGCTGTTTGGCTGTTTGACCCCGCCTTTTTATTACATCCCATCCACAGCCTTGCGAGCAGGAATGCTCGCGGTCCGCCCGGCAAGGGGCTGCCCCGCACTGCTCCAGCGCCATTCTTGGGCTGATGCAACCAAACCCGCTGCCACCGGATTATTTTCCACATAAGCGATTGCCCGATGCGTATGATCCGCATTTCGCATGAAGCGGTCGTGATAATCGGGGAACCACAAAGGACGCCCCTCCCGACCCAACATTTGATTGATTTTGCGTGCGGAAAACCCCTTCCATGATTTTACGCTGCTGCCAATCGCATGGCCTTCTTTCATAGCCACCACGGCATGCACATGATTGGGCATCACGCACCAAGCCAACAAGTCGTAGCGCTCTCCTGAGAAATGTAGGAGGCAGTCGGATACCACCGCAGCCACAGCCGGTTGACGCAACAAGCATTCGCCGCGACCGGCATCCTCGTACTTGGCAATCCGACGGTTGAACACCTCCCACTTGGCATCGTCTTCCTCAGTCCAACATGTCGTTCCACAATGCGGTTCAAGCAGATCCAGTTCTTTTTTCCACTTGGTAATCAAAAAAGCAGGCACGGCATCCGCAAGGCGAAAAGTAAGCCCTTGACGCATACCAGGGCGATCCAGATGCGGCAAATAGCCACGATCATGCCAGCCCGCCGGCCGTGCAGGCGGATGGGTTCCTGGCATGCTGGAGCCGTCCCGCTTTTGGAAAAAATGCGAACGCCACGCTTGGGTAGAAGCGACGGGAATGGCAGTCTGACTAGAGGTTGTTGCATCCATAGATGTTTGGATAGAGTTCTGGTTAAAATACCACAAACCCTAAAATATAACAAACATTTATTGGCAGCCAAAACGGTCTAGGCGGATTGCCTGGGCGGACCGCGAGCATTCCTGCTCGCAAGGCTGTTTGGCTGCTTTACTTCTTTAAACACCATCCACAGCCTTGCGAGTTAAAAACTCGCGGTCCGCCCAGAAGTCCGCCCGGCAAGCACCTGCCGGTACACATTCGCCGTTTGGCGGGCGATTTCATCCCAAGCCGTCGCCGCCCGGTAGCGCGCAGCCTCCTCAGGCAGATGCCCCACCGCCGCCGCCTGCCGCACCGCCGCCAACAGGCTGCCTGGCGCATCGCCAAAACGCACCACATTGGCGCAAGGCTCCATCAAATCCA
>CAZKVP010000113.1:3481-6694 GCA_964556215.1 uncultured Phycisphaeraceae bacterium | reverse complement strand
TGGAGCATGTCGGACTCGAACCGACCACCTATTGCTTGCAAAGCAATCGCTCTACCAGATGAGCTAATGCCCCGAAGGGGCGGGGATGATACCCCAAACCCGCAGTTTTGTATTGGCCGTTTTTTTCCTTTTCCCGTTCCCTTGGCGCCCCGCTCAGGCCCGCTCGTTGGCGCGGCGGCGCAGCTCGGATTCGATGAAGCCGTGCAGGCGGCCGTTGAGCACGGCGGGGGGGTTGGATTCCTCGTAGTTGGTGCGGTGGTCCTTCACGCGGTTGTCGTAGAACACGTACGAGCGGATCTGCGAACCCCAGCCGCGCTGCACGGCGCCGCCGCTGGCGGCGTCTTTTTCGCTGCGCTTGCGCTCTTCTTCCAGCAGTTCCAGCTTGCCGGTCAGGATCGACATGGCCTGCTTCTTGTTCTGTTCCTGCTTGCGCTGGCCCGAGCAGACCACCATGATCGGTTCGGCCATCTGCGGGGTTTTGTACACCAGGCGGATGGCGGTGGCCACTTTGTTCACGTTCTGGCCACCCGGGCCGCTGGCGCGCACGAACGGCACGGTTTCGAGGTACAGCGGGTTGATGATGTCTTCGTCGGACTCGGGAAATTCGGGGGTGACGTCCACCGTGCAGAAGCTGGTCTGGCGCTTGCCTTCGGCGTTGAAGGGGCTGACGCGGGCCAGGCGGTGGGTGCCGCGCTCGGCGGAGAGGTAGCCGTAGGCCATCGGCCCTTCGACATGGATCACGATGTCCTTGATGCCCACTTCGGTGTCGTTCTTTTCAAGTTCGGTCATCTTCCAGCCCATGTTTTCGCAGTAGTAGATGTACATGCGCAGCATCATGCCGCACCAGTCTTCGGCCTCGGTGCCGCCGGCGCCGGCCTGGATGGTGAGGAAGCACGAATTGCCGTCGTATTTGCCGCCAAGCAGGGCGGAGGTTTCCAGCTTGTCCAGGCTTTTGAACAGGGGCTCGATCATGGCGTCGGCTTCGGTTTTGCTGGCATCGTCGCCGGCTTCGGCGGCCATTTCCCACAGCAGGGCCAATTCGTCGATCTGGTCGGCCACCGCCACGGCGGGGTCGACGCGCAGTTTCAGGGTTTTGAGTTCGGCCACCACTTCCTTGGCTTTTTCCTGGTTGTTCCAGATGTCGGCCTCGCCCATTTTGGCTTCAAGTTCCTTGAGGCGCACGGCCTTTTCGGCGATCTTCAGGGAGGCCGCCAAGTCGTTGTAGCGGGTTTTAAGGCCGCTGATGATGCCGGGGATATTTTCGTGCATGGGGAGGGGCTGCGGGCGGAACGGGTCGGACAAAGGGGAGGAATTGTAGGGCAGGAGCCAAGTTGCTTATGTGCGGCCAATGGGCGAAAAGCCGGGGATGCAACCACTTTTGGATGTTTTGGTTTTGTTTGGTATCATCCGGCCATGGCCTGGCCCATGATCGCCGAACTTGCCGATGCCGAACGCCCCCGCGAAAAGATGCGGGATCGCGGTGCCGTGGCCTTGTCGGATGCGGAACTGCTGGGCATCGTGCTGGGGTCGGGGTATGAGGGGGTGTCGGCGGTGGAGTTGGGCCGCCAACTGCTGGCCGGCCAGGGGCATTCGCTGGCGCTGCTGGCACAGGCCGAGGCGCCGGTGTTGTCCAAAACCAAGGGCATCGGGCCGGCGCGGGCTTGCGCCTTGCAGGCGGTGTTCGAGTTGGCGCGCCGGGTGGCGCGGGCCGAACATGCCGGGGAGCGGCAAAGCATGGCCGATCCGGCGCGGGTGGCCCGGCACATCCGCCACCAGGTGCAGACGCCGCTGCAGGAGGAATTCCATGTGCTGCTGCTCGACAGCCGCAACCAGTTGGCGCATGGGGCGATGGTGAGCCGGGGCATTTTGGACCGCACCAGCGTGCACCCGCGCGAGGTGTTTCGTCTGGCCATCACCCACGGTGCGGCCAAGGTGGTGGTGGCGCACAACCATCCGTCGGGTGACCCGTCGCCCTCGGCGGCGGATCTGGACATCACGCGCGCCTTGGTGGCGGCGGGGGCGGCGGTGGGCATCGAACTGATGGACCATGTGATCGTGGGCTCGGCGGTGGACGGGCCGCTAAGGTTCGCGAGTTTGCGGGAGATGGGGCGGATTTAAGGTAGCGGAGGCATCTTGCCTCCGTATGGATTTGGAAAAGACAATTGAAAAACAACGCACGTCAACATGTTGGCGTGCGTTGTTTTCTATTGGTGAATGCGACGGAGGCAAGATGCCTCCGCTACCTTTAGTTGCGGCTGTTCAATTTCGAGAGCAGGCGCAGCACCTCCAGGTACAGCCACACCAAGGTGATCATCAGGCCCAGTGCGCCGTACCATTCCATGTACTTCGGGGCGCCTTGCTCCACGCCTTTTTCGATGAGGTCAAAGTCCAGCAGCAGGTTGAAGGCGGCGATGCCGATGATCAAAAGCGAAATGCCGATGGACAGCGGGCTGCCATCCATGTGGGAGAAGGCGACGGAGGAGGAGAAGCCGTAAACAAACATCATCACCAGGTAGAAGACGCCCACGGCAATGGTGGCGGCAACGATGCCACCGACCAGTTTGCCGGTGACTTTGATGATGCGCAAGCCATACAAGGCCAGCATGCCGGCCATCACGCCGAAGGTCAGCAGGGCGGCCTGCAGCACGATGTTGCTTTTGCCGGTTTTCGTTTCGACGAAATGGGTCAGCACCAGGCTGATGGCGCCCAGGGCGAAGCCTTCGCACAGCGCGTAAAGCGGCGCGGTGATGGGTGCGGTTTTGGGCGAGAAGGTGCCGATCAGGGCGAAGATCAAGGCCACGATGCAGCCGCCGAGCATCAGGGGATAGCCCAGGGAGGGATCCATGCTGATCCAGCGCCATGCCAGCGCCGCCGTCACGAACGCCAGTGCCAGCAGCACGCCGGTCTTGGCAGCCGTGCCGTGGATGGTCATGGTGTTGCCTTGGGTGGCTTCGCCGCTGAAATCAATTTTGCCGAATTTGGAGAGGGTGGGGTTTGCCATGGTGGGGATTCCAAAAAGGGGGCGTGATGAACTTGGGGTCTACTGTAACACCGCCGTCAGTCCGGTTTTTATGCCAATCTGCCGTGGATGAAGTGCGCCAGGGTGGCGACATCCTTCATGGTTTCCGGCCCGAGTTTGTCGTTGGGGATGCGCACGCCGAAGTGCTTTTCAATGCTGGAAACCAGCAGCAAAAAGTCGAGCGAGTCAAGGTC
>CAZKVP010000113.1:0-3381 GCA_964556215.1 uncultured Phycisphaeraceae bacterium | reverse complement strand
CGAAGTGCTTTTCAATGCTGGAAACCAGCAGCAAAAAGTCGAGCGAGTCAAGGTCAAGGTCGCCGGCGGCCAAACTGGTGGTGGGGGTCAGATCCACACCCTGCAACTTGAGGTCGCGTTTGACGATGTCGAGCAGTTGGGATTGAAGTTCGTCAAAGGAGGGTTTGGGCATGGGAAGGGATTTTAGGGGGAGGGTCGGCTTTGGCCGACCAGTTGGAGGAAGGATAGCCCAAGATTTTGGGGTGGGGGAAGTTTGGGGCTGGCTTGGGAGATTTTAGGATTACGGGCGGTCAACTGGTCGGCCAAAGCCGACCCTTCTTTTTTCAGCCCACCACAACACCGGCATGATGCAGGCGAAACTGGCGAATACCGCGCCAAAGACGCCCACCGAGGTCAGCAGGCCCAAATCACGCACGGCCGGGGTCGAGCCGAAGGCCAGGGTGCCAAAGCCGGCCAGGGTGGTCAGGGCGATCATCAGCATGGCCAAAGTGCCTTTGTTCAATTCATCGAGCACGGCATGGGGGCCTTGGCCTGCACGCTCGCGGGCGAACAACACCAGGAACAGGTTGCCGTCCACCCCGGTGCCCATGATCAGCGGCAGAGCGGCCAGGGTGATGGCATTCCATTCGATGCCTTTGCAGTAGGCCAGCGAGGTGGCGGCCAGCAGGCCAACCAGCGAGGGAATCAGCGACAAGGCGGTGTCCAGCACTTTGCGGCAGGTCAGGGCATGCCAGAGAAAGATGCCAAGCGCGGCCAGAATCAGTGCCAGCGGCAAATCCTCGCGCACTTGCGCCCGCATGACGACGGAAAGCACGTCCGGCCCGGTCAGCACCACGCCAGGAACTTGCGCCACCTTGAGGCGCAACTGGTTGATGTCACCGTCGCGGGCGTCGGCGCTGTCCCAGACATGGGTGGGGGTGAGGATGGCCAGGGTTTCGGTAAAGGTAGCGGCGGCATCCTGCCGCCGGATGGATTTCGGCAACACCATCCCCGCCAGATTCTTCGGCAAATCCGCAAAGGTCGGCGCCGGCAAATCCAGGTTGTCGCGCACAAAGGCGGCGTAGGCTTTGAAGGCTTTGGGGTTGAAGCCTTCGGCCTTGGCGGCGGCGAGCAGGCGGTCAGAGGCTTGTTGCCCGGAAGGGAGAGGCTGGTCTTTCGTTGCGAGGGTAGAGCCTCGCGCTCCCATCGGCACCAAATCCCCCACGCTCATCACGCGGAAGCCGGCCGCCTGCCCCACCTCGCGCAACCGGGCGCAAGTTTGCAGCAATTGCGCCTGTGATTCCGCTTTGACCAAGGCCAACGCCGCGCCTTCGCTTTTGCCGAAGTGCTTGGCCATGCGTTCCTGCGCTTCAAGCGCCGGATTGGGCGAAGGATGCAGGGCATACAAGCCCACGCCTTGGGCCGGGTGCAGATAACCGGCCAACGCGCCCGCGCCACCCAAGGCGCAAATCACGGCGAAGAGCGTCAGCATCCATTTGGGTTTTTGCGCCACGGCCACCGCCAAGCGGCCGACTTCAAAGCGGGCTTCCATCGGTTGCGGCGGCGCCGCTTGCGCCTGCCGTTGCCGCTTGGCCTTCCATTGGCTGATCAGAAGCAGGGTCGCCGGCAGCAAGGTGATGGCCGCCACAAAAGCGGTGGACAAACACAGCACGGCCAGCAGCGCCAGTTGCTTCATCGCCGGGGTGCGGGTGCAGGCGATGGCGGCAAAGCCCATGCAGGCCGAGATGCAGGCGCCAAGCAGCGGCATGAATTGGTCGGTGGCGGTGTGGTGGGCGGCCGCCGTTTCGGCCATGCCCTCGCGGCGCAAGCGTTGGTGGTGGTGCAGGGATTGGATGGCGTAATCAATCCCCAGCCCGCCCAAAATGGCGCCGGCCACCGCCGTCAGCGGCGTGATGCGGCCGCAGACCAAGGCATAGATGCCAAAGCCGACCAGCAGCGGCAAGAAGGTGCAGACCACCAGCAGATGCAGGCCGTGCGGGCGGCGGTAGATCAGGAAGTACAACAGCAGGATCAGGGCGACGGTTTCAAACGAACTCCAGGTGAAATCGTGCTTGGCCACCCGCGCGCTGGTGGCGGCCAGGGCGTAGGGGCCGGTCAATTCAAGGCGAAGATTTTTCACTTGCGCCTCGGTGCGCACGGATGCCAAAGCCCGTTCGGCACCGCCGAACATCGCCTCGGTGTACGGCATGTCGGTGGCGCCGTGGGTGCCGCACAGGTGGATCACGGCGGCTTGGCTGTCTTTGGAAATTTCAAAAGGGAGGGCCGGCTTTGGCTGACCACGTGTTTCAAGGTCGGCCAAAGCCGACCCTCCTTTCATCTTCATCGCCGGAAAGGCCAACGGCATGAATTCGCGCAAATCCAGCGGGTCTTTGGCCATTTGGCGCGCGATTTCACCGGCCGCGCCGGGGGCATTGAGGCGGGCGCGCAGCAGGGCGAAGCGGGCGCGCATTTCTTTTTCGCCCAGGCGTTCCTGCAAAGCCGGCATTGCTTCCGGCGGCAGGTACGACACGGCGCGGCGGATGGCGAAGGTTTCGATGAAGCGCCGCACTTCCTGCGCCGGCGGGGGGCGAACCTCGGCACCGATTTTTTTCAATTCATCCGAGGCCATCAGGGCGGCCGCCGCGCTTGCCGCCTGCTGTTGCAAAGCCTCGGGCGCCACTTGCGCCCCTTCTTTGGCGGTGACAAGGATCAGCAGTTCATCCGCCAGCGCGTAATGATCCATCACCTGGTTGAAGGCGCGGGCCTCCGGGCTGCTGTCGCCCAGCATGTCGGACAGGCGCGCGCCGGGTTGCAGACGCAGGCAGGCCAGGGCGGAGAGCAGCACGGCCAGCAGCCACAGGCCGACCACCCGGGCCGGGTGTGTGGCGACCAAGCGGCCAAGGGTTTGGAGAAGGCGAGAAAAAAGCGGCATGGTTTATTGTGGTTTCAACAACACCGCGTTTTTGGGCGGAACAAACACGGCAGCGGGCAAAACGGGATTGGCCTCCAACTTTTGCGCCTCGAACGAAAACTTGCGCCCGTGCGGGGCAGAGGCCGCCAATTTACAGGGCAGGGGAAAGATCACGCCATTGGCGGCGGCAACCGGCGCATGCTCCAGGCGCAATTGCACCGGGCCGTCGGGGGTCGCAAAATCAAAGGTCAGCGGTACCAAGGCAGCCTTGTGCACGGTGGCTTTGGCGCGGCCTTGGCCGTCCAATTGCACGCGGAAGGTGTCGGCATTTTCCGCCACCGCTTGCGCCTTGGCCCAGACCTGGCCGCCGGCAAGTTGTTGCAGGCCTTTGGCCATGTGCGCCATGCCGTTGCCGGGGACCGGCGCGTCGCCCTTGTTCTCCCGCCCGTCCACCAGCCACACGCCTTGGTCATTGAGCGTGAGGTCAAAAG
>CAZKVP010000112.1:2874-6776 GCA_964556215.1 uncultured Phycisphaeraceae bacterium | reverse complement strand
TTTTCCTTGCCCATGTCCACGATGAAGTGCTGCGGCAGGCCGCTTTCGCCGCTTTGGGCGTGGGTGTGCCAGAGCGTGCCGGCGTTGCCGTCGATGGCCCTTTTGGCCTCGGCGCCCTCGGCCTCGAAGGAGGCGGAGACCACCTTCCATTTGGCCTTGGCCACGAGTTTGGGGTCGCTGCCGACGGGAGGGATCCAGGTGTCGAATTCCGGCTCCAAAAACAGGCCGAAGTCAGACAGGGCGGGGCAGACTTGCGCCTTGGTGACGCGGATGCGCACTTTGCCGGCGGTGGTTTTGGGCACGCGCCAAAGGTGGCAGGAGCCGACGGACTCGGCCTTTGCCAACTCCTTCCATTGGCCGTCCACGAAGGCGTCCACGCTGACGCCTTCCAGCCGCAGGCCCAAACGGATGTCTTCGCGCAACCGGATCAGGTTGAAGGTTTTTGCGTCCTTCCATTCAAAGGTCACTTCCGGCGTGTGCACAGCGTCGTCGCTCACCCAGGCGCTCCAGAGGTCTTTGTCGAGCAGTTTTTGCGGGCCGTAGAAAGGATCGTTGCCGCGGGTGTTGCTGGCGGTCAACTTGGCGCCATCGGCCAGGTTGGCGGCGAAGGTTTGGGACAGGTGTTCGCCCAATTGGAGCAAACTCTCGACGTCGTTTTCGTGCAGCAAACCCCGGGTGTCGGGCGGCACGTTGAGGTTCAAGGTGGTGCCGTGGCCGATGGTGTTCAGGTAGATGTTCATCAGGTCTTTGGGCGCGCGCGGCTGTTGGGTGGGGTGGAAGAACCAGCAGCCGCGGATGGAGACATCCGCCTCGGCCTGCATCCAATGGGAACCGCCCAAATGGCCGGTGCCCAGTTTCCCCATGTCGATCTGGCCCACGCCGTCGGTGGGCAGGATGTTGATGGTGGCCCGGCACGGATCGCCGGAGCCGCCGTGCTCGTTGCCCACCCAGCGCACGCCGGGGCCGATGTCGGAAAAGATGATGATGCCGGGCTGGTTGGCGGCGGCCTGCCGCCAGGTTTCCGGCCAGCCGTAATAGGTGTTGCGGTCGATGCCGCGGGCGCCGCCCTTGCCGCCGTAGTAGCCGCCGCCGCCGTTGGCGCCGTCGAACCAGATCTCGAACAGTTTGCCGTATTGGGTGGTGAGTTCCCCGATTTGCCTGCGGTACACCTCCGTCACGTATTCGGGCCTGCCGTATTTCTCGTTGTTGCGGTCCCAAGGCGAGACGTACACGCCGAAGTCGAAATCGTTGGCCTTGCAGGCGTCGGCGAACTCGCGCACGATGTCGCCCTTGCCGTTTTTGTACGGGCTGGCGGAGATGTTGTGGGGCGTGGTCTTGGTCGGCCACAGGCAAAATCCGTCGTGGTGCTTGCAGGTGAGGATCACGCCCTTGGCGCCGGCCGCCTTGAGGCTTTTGACGATTTGGTTGGCGTCGAATTGGGTGGGATTGAAGATTTCCGGTTTTTCCGAGCCATCGCCCCACTCGGCGCCGGTGAAGGTGTCCACCGTGAAGTGGCAAAAGGCGTAAAAAGCGCGCTCCGCATGCGCGACTTGCGCCGGGGTTGGTGTGGCGCCGTAGGGAGCCGGGGGCGGGGCGACGGGTTTTTCCGCCCCCGGCGCGGCGGCGCAGGCGGCCAGGGATGCGACGGACAGCAGTAGGGCGAAAGGGAGAAAGTATGGCATGGAAGGGAGCCGATTGGGCGTTGTGGCGGAGTTTTTGCCGTGGAATTCGGGGGATGCCCGTTGCCGCCGGGTGGGGCGCGCGTGTCGGGGATTGTGGCTATGGGGCGGCCTCGTACACGGCCATATTCCAGGCGGAGTAGCCCCAGCCGGTGGCGGGCTTGCGCATGGTGATGCGCACGAAGCGTCCGCTTGTCTTGGCGAAGCGGCATTCGGTGTCCCCCGCCGAGCCCTCGCCCGTGCCGGCTTCTTTCCAGGCGGATCCATCATTGGAGGCCGCCACCGCATACTCCCGCGGGAAGGCGTTCTCCCATTTGATCGCCACTTTGTCGAAGGTCTTGACGGCGCCAAGGTCGATGATCACCTGCTGCTCTGCGCCGGTGGGGCCGGACGACCATCGGGTGGCGGGATCGTTGTCGGTGAGATGGTCGGGGGACAGGTACGCAGCCCGGTCGGAGGCGGAGGCGGTCACCTTGCAGCCGGCGGCGATATCCTCCGCAACCCACTTGCCAGCCGTCCGGGCGACTTCCTTCGCGGAGAAGGCCCGGTCGTAGACCAGGAGATTTCTGATGCTGCCGACGAAAGAGTTGCCGGTTCGGCTTCCCAGCTGGCGCAGGGGACAGACCGTCTGGTTGTCGGTTTCACCCGTCTTCAAGCCGTCGAGATAGACCGTGGTCTTGCCCCGTTCGGCGACGATCACCAGGTCCACCCAGGCATTGACCGGCAGAGGTTCGCTGCAGACCGACCAAGCCTCCCAAGCATTGGAGGCGGCGGCGGGGTCCTTGCCGAAAGCCCCCATGGCGCGGACGAGCCCGACGCCGCGAAGTTCGACGTTTTCCAGGACGGGCTGGCCGGCGGCGTCCTTGGCGTTGGTCTTCCGCTGGACGCTGTTTTTGAAATCAGCGCATATTTCCATGAGTTCCGAAGACAGGATGACCCCGCGTCCACCCGTCTCCGCGGTCTTTTTGACCTGCATGCGGAGCGTCCAGGGGTACTCGAGGTCGGCGCGCTGGGCGATCTGCCAGGGCAAGGGGACCATGCTGTTGGCGTTCGCGAGCACCGTTTCTTCCGGACGGGCGAAGAACACCCCGTGGTCGCGCGAGCTGCCCGGCATGCGGTCGAAGACGTCGACCCCCGGCACGCGGTCGGTCGCCCGGGCGCGCGCCTTGAAGGCCTTCAGATCCTTGGATCCCTTGACGCCCCACATCTTCTCCGCGAACACCCGGAGTGGCGGGTAGGTGGTGGCGGCGATTTCCTGCATGGTGTAGCCTGCCGGACCCTCGTCCATCCAGACATGCAGCTTGCCGCCCAGGAGCTTCGGGTCGTCCTTGTCCAGATCGAGATTTTTGCCGCCGAACTTCCACGGCGACCATCTCTCGTAGATTGCGGCCTCGTTCACGCCGTAGTAGTGGGCGCCGGGCACGAGGTAGGTGCCCTGGTCGGAGGAGGAGATGACGGAGTGCCCCTTGCCGGTGAGTTCCTTGGCGTTGTTGCCGAGCCACATGTCGATCACGACGGAGGGATCGGGTTCGGTGCTGCCGGGCATGTGGCTCCAGCCGGACCAGATGCGGCAGTTTTTCCCCTTGGACCGCACATGGGCGTTCATCTCGTTGATGAACTTGCGGAAGGCTTCGCCGACGGCTTTTTTGTCGGCGTCGGGCAGGTTGCCCATGTGGTATTCGTCGGTGCCGATGTGGAAGTCGGGGGCGTCGAAGAGCGGGATCATTTCATCGAGCAGGGCCTTCATGGTTTGGGCGGACTTGGGGTTGGTGACATCGAGGTTGTAGGCGGGCAACTTCGGATTTCTGAGCTCCGGCCAGTAGTGGGTCATGGGCCGGGCGTGGCCGGGCATGTCGATCTCGGGGGTGATGACCACGCCGCGCGCCTTGGCGAAATCTTGGAGGTCGCGCAGTTCGGCCTGGCTGTAGAAGAGGTCCTGACTGTGAAGTCCGGGGAATTTTTTGGACTCGATGCGGAAGGCCGAATAGTCGCCGCCGGCGACATCGCTGAAATGAAGGTGCAGTTCATTCATCCTGTTCCAGGCCAGCAGGCGGATGTAGTCCTTCAGGACGGGGAGCGGAAAGGGCTTGCGGGCGACATCGAGCATGAGCATGCGCCGGCGGGTTTCGGGGAAGTCGGTGACAATGCCGCGCGGCACCGCGCCCTGGGGCGACAAGGCCAGCATCTGCAGCAGCGTGCGCGAGGCATACAGCACGCCGGCCG
>CAZKVP010000112.1:0-2774 GCA_964556215.1 uncultured Phycisphaeraceae bacterium | reverse complement strand
CTGAGGCGGACAGCAGGGCTGCGGCAAAGGCCTGGGTATCGGCGGGCACGGCGGTGCACGCGCCCGGGGTCAAAAACAGGGCGGCCAGCAAACCCAGGGTCGTGGCGTGGGGGGCGCGCATGAAAATCCTTGAAGGAAGGGGAAGAAGTTTTGGGAGTTGGCCTGTGGGATGGTTTTGAAGGGGGAATGCGCCGTTCCGGTCCGGGATTCGCGTCGTTCTCCGAACCGCAGGAGACATGGAAGGTGCGGGCGGAATCGGAATTGCTTTTTGGGGAGATCAAGGCTTACTTGCCCAGCATCTCGCTTTTTTCCAAAACATGGACGTTCAGCATGAACTTGGGCTCGCCGCCCACCGGAGCCCCTGCGGAGCGCAGGACGAACTTGGCCTCGCCCTTGGGGAGCATCACGGGGTGGTCCATCGCCAGATCGGCCACTTTCTTGCGGCTGCCGTCGGCCACATAGGCCTTGCCGTCCTTGCAGATGATGAATTCATGCGTCTTGATGGCGCGGTCGGATTTGATCTCGCTGCCATCGGGCAGGGTGATGGTGATGCCGCCGACGGGGACGGACTTGCTCCAAGGTTCCTTGATCGTCAAGGCGAACTCCAGGGGCTGCGCGTCGCCGTCGTTCGCAAGTGAAACCGGGTGGGGGGCCTTGCCGTCGGCGTCGGCCCAGAGGGCGACATCCTTCACTTGGCTGAGTTTGAAGGATTTTTCGCCGGTCTGTTCCAAGTGGAACTTGAGGTCGGGGTTGCGCAGTTTTTCCTTGTGCGCCTTGGTGAAGACTTGCGCTTCGCGGGCGTTTTGCCAGGCGTGGAAAGCGGTGAAGACGGCGTCCCTGATCCCGCAATTGTCCAGCGCCGCCTGGCCCACGCTCAAGGCGTAGGTGGCCTCCCAGCCGACGGCTTTGGCCTGCAGGTTTTCGGCTTCGGGCAGGCTCCAGCCGCTTTGGAAGTTCTGGATGCCGAACGTGGCTGGGTAATAACTGGCGCTGAAGGCGTTGCCGATGTCTTTGCCTTCGGTGGCGCGGCGGCCGCTGGCGGGGTTGAACATGTGGTCGCCCCCGCCCAAATCGCAGACATTGAGGTACTCCCAGGAGCCGCCAAAGACGCACGAGGCGGTCACGCGCGGGTATTGGCCGCCGGAAAGCTTGTGGTAAGTCTCGAACAGGTGGCGGCAGAATTTCCGCACGCCGTAATAGCCCTGCTGCTGGTACATCGCGCTCTCGAAGCCGTCGAAGTTGATGGTGTCCATCCCGTTGCGGACCATCATTTCCGCATAAAATTCGGCGTATTCGGGCATCAGGGTCATGTCGGGCACGAATCCGTTGTAGCAGTTCTGCATGAGCTTCACCAATTCGTCGCCGGCCTTGTGCGCGAGCGCCTTGGAGCCGTTGCCGCGGCGGACCTTGAGCGTCCACGGCGCGGAGGCGCTGATGCTTTCCAGGTAGAGCATTTCGCCGCCGATGCGCAGGTAGTTGGAATCGAAACCACGGGTCCAGGTGCCCCTTTCGGCAAGGAAGGAAGGATCCGTCACCACGATTTGGGTGTCGGTGGGGGAGATGTCCTTGGCGAGCTGGGTGCGCAGGACGGTTTGCAGATGTTCGCTGGGCACGGGGGTCACGCTGCTGTCCATACCGCCCTGCAAGAACATGCACAGGGTATGGAGCCCGCCGTGGGTCACGCCCTGTTTGTGCGCCTCCGCGGTGAAATCCTTGAACGGCATGGTTTTTCCATCCGAGAAACCCACCGGGCCGAGGCTTTGATCCTTTTTGTGCGCCAGGTTGGGATAGAACTCGCCCGTGTCGCGCGAAATATCCTTGAACCCCAAGGCCTTGGTGTACGCGATGGCCTTGTCCATCGGGCCGCTCCAGTACACGGTGGGGCTGTAGGATGCGGGATCGCGGATCCACTTGCCATGGATGGTGATGTAAGGCAGGCCCTCGGCCAAGGTGATTTTTTCAATCGTCTTGAGCCCTTGGTCGTCGGGGCAGGCGTAAAGCGCCACCCCCGACCCGATGAAATCGACCCCGGGCAGCGGATCGCTGACCATGTGGCGGTTGCCATACTGCTCAAAGCCGGGCAGCAGCGAAGTGAAGTAGGTGTAGGATCGGCGGCGATCGCGGGAGTGGTAGGCGATGCTTGAGCCGAACTCCGGCTTGAGGTCGGCACCGGTGCCCATGACCCAGCGGAAGTATTCTTCGGGCCTTGAGAAGTAGGCCACGTCGTCCGAGCCGCCCCCGCCGATGCGGAATTTCTGGCCTTCCTTGTATTTGTCGGGGAGCGGGTATTTTTTGGGGTCGGGCGAATGCACTTCGTAACTCATGCCGCGGCCGGCACCGTCGACCACCGCACCGGTGACGGTGTTGTCATCCAAGCCGTAAAGGCCGATGGCGAAATCATCATCGCGCACCACGCCGATGATGTCGCCGATTTTGCCGGAGATGTTGGTGTTGACCGGCCCCCAGACGATCACATCCACCTTGCCGCGCGGGGTGAGGGACAGCAGTTGGAGGCGGAAGTAGGCGTCTTTGGCTTCGGCTTTGACCACGGCCACCGAGCCGTTGGCGTAGGTCAGCTTGATCTCTTTTTTTGCGGCGTCAAAGGCGGCGGACACCGGGGCCAGCAAGGTTTCGTCGGGTTGGCCGTTTTCGTGCAGGCTCAAAAGCGGCGACGGGTGGCCCGCCGGGCTGTATTCTTTGCCGGAATCCTTGGCGGTGATGGAGGTGACGAACCCTTTGGCGTCAACACGCAAGGTGGCGTATTGGGTGGTGAA
>CAZKVP010000111.1:0-6918 GCA_964556215.1 uncultured Phycisphaeraceae bacterium | reverse complement strand
CGCAGCCGGCACTATGTCAATGTCGTGATCGCGGGCAAACATCCGGCGCCGCAATGGCTGACGATGGAAGCCGCCGTCAAGCATTGCGCGCAAGGCGCCGGCATCTGGCACTGGGCCGGCAATGACACGGACGGCGCGCCTGATGTGGTCATGGCCTGCTGCGGCGATGTGCCCACCCTGGAGACGCTGGCCGCTGTTTCCATCCTACGCGAGCATCTGCCCGACTTGAAAATCCGCGTGGTCAATGTGGTGGACCTGATGCGCCTGCAACCTTCAAGCGAGCACCCGCACGGCCTGTCGGACGTCGATTTTGATGCGTTGTTCACCAAGGACAAGCATGTCATCTTCGCCTTCCACGCCTACCCGTGGCTGATCCACCGCCTGACCTACCGCCGCACCAACCACCACAACATCCATGTGCGCGGCTACAAGGAAGAGGGCACCATCACCACGCCCTTTGACATGACCGTGCTCAATGAGTTGGACCGCTTCCATCTGGTGATGGATACCATCGACCGCCTGCCGCAGACCGGCGCCAAGGGCGCCGCGCTCAAGGCGCAACTGCGGGACAAACTGGTCGAGCATCGCCAATACATCGAAAAATACGGCCAGGACATGCCGGAAATCCGCAATTGGAAGTGGGACGCACCTGATTGACGCCATGGTCGAGAGGCCAGCTTGGCCGTATGTGCCGGCCCACGTGCCCATGCCGACGCCGGGCTTGCAGGCACAAGCCTTCTATGCGATGGAACGCCCGGCCTCATTGCGGGGGTGAGGGCGAACCTTACGGAATTCAGCGCAACGCGTCCACCAGTTTCTCCACCTTGACCGTGTCGCTGCTGAATTGGCGGATGCCTTCCGCCAGTTTCTCAGTGGCCATGGCATCATCGTTGAGCAGGGTGCGGAAAAGGGATTCATTGAGGCTGATTTTTTTGATGTCGCTCTGCCGGGCTGTTTCCGGGCTGAGTTTGCGGCTGATCGGGGCGTCGCTTTCCGACAACTTCTGCAACAGGTCCGGGCTGATGGTGAGCAGGTCGCAGCCGGCCAGTTCGATGATTTGCGAGGTGTTGCGAAAACTTGCGCCCATCACCTCGGTGGCGTGGCCATGCTTGCGGAAATAGGTGTAGATCTGGTTGACCGACTGCACCCCGGGGTCCGCGGCGCCGGTGTACTCCTGCCCGGTGGATTTTTTGTACCAATCGTAAATGCGGCCGACGAACGGCGAAATCAACTGCACCTTGGCATCGGCGCAGGCCACCGCCTGGGGCAGGGAGAACAGCAGCGTGAGATTGCAATGGATGCCCTCTTTCTCCAACACTTCGGCGGCGCGGATGCCTTCCCAGGTGGAAGCCACCTTGATCAGCACGCGCTTGCGGTCGATGCCGGCGGCTTCGTACAGTTTGATCAGGGTGCGGCCCTTGTCGATGAGCCCTTGGATGTCGAAAGACAGGCGGGCATCGGTCTCGGTCGAAACCCGGCCGGGGATGATTTTCAGGATTTCCAGTCCAAAGGCGACCAGCACGCGGTCAATGACTTCGTCCGTGGGCTTCTGGCTGTTTTCTTTCACCACCTTGGCCAGAATGGGCTGGTATTCCGGCTTCTGGACCGCCTTCAGGATCAGCGACGGATTGGTGGTGGCGTCGCGCGGCGAAAAGGCCTTGATGGACTGGAAGTCTCCGGTGTCGGCGACAACGGTGGTGAATTGCTTGAGTTGTTCGAGTTGGTTCATATTGCATCCAAGGAAAGAGGAACTGCCCATCAATAAGACCGCTCTTCCATTCTACGCCATCCCCAACACCCGCTTTTTCAAAGAGGGCAAACCCAATCGGAGAAAATTTGCTTTGCATCCTATGCTTCTGGCTCTACGATGCTGCCCATGTTTCTTCCCCGTGCCGTCGTCTGTGTGTGTGCTTTGCTTCCCCTGTGTGCGGCGCAGGCGGAGATTGTGCTGGATGCACCTGTTGCGCCTGCCCCTGTGCGAGACCCCGCCACGGCTGCGGCTGCGCAGGTGGAGGTGCCCGTGGCCAAGCCCGCCCCCGAAACGCCCCCGGCGCCCTTGCGCCAATCCGCCGGCGCGTTCTCTGACCGACTGAAACTCAAGGATGGCCGCGAACTGACCGGCAACTTTGTGGCTTGGTCGGCGCAGGCGGGTGTGGGTTGGCGCCGGCGCGCCTTTCCCCGGCCGGTGCTCTTTCCCCTGGACCAGGTGGTGCGGGTCGAACTCAACCAGACCGTGCCCAAGGCCGGCGCCATCGAGCCGCAACTGGTCGTGTTCGTTGACGGCTCCGGCCTGCCGGGCAAGGTGGTGGAATTTTCGGCGGACAAGATCGTGATGGAGACTTGGTTTGCCGGCCAAGTGACAGCCGATGGGAAAGCTGTGCGCCGCTTCGGGCCGATGGAAAAGAAACAGATTACGCCCGAAGAGGAAGAACGGCAGGCCATGGAAGCGTTTGAAAATGCCAACTCGCCGGAGGCGCGCGCCAAGGCGATCCGGCGGTTGCAGGAAGCCCGCAACCGGCAGTGGAGCAAACCCCAAAAAAACAAGCCGGTTCCGCCGCCGGAAAAACTCGCCCCCGGCATGCACCGGGTCCGCTTGGCCAACGGCGACGAGATTCATTGCTCTGAATTTTCCATCCAAGGCGGCAAGGCCCGAATCAAAACGAATGTGGGACCGCTTGAAATTCCGATTGAGCGGATTGCTTCCTGCATCTGGTCGGATGCCGACGCGGGCAAGGCCCCGCCGCACGCCCCCGGCGTGCGCGCCGTGCAACTCAACGGGCCGCAGGGCGGCACGCTTTTGCTTCGCATTGAAAAAATCACCGACGGCAAACTGGTGGGCACCGGCGACTCCCTGGGTAAGTTGGAAATTTCCCTCGATGCCGTGGCGGCGATCGAGTGAGTTGGTTGCCGGCCGGTGTTTTGCAATGTGCTTTGTTTCTCATCCATCCATTTTTTCCCATCCCAAGAAAATATGAAAATCCCTTCTTCCCGCCGTTTGCTCCTGGCTTCCCTGTTCGCCTGCTGCTTGGGCACTTTTGCGCAGGCGGCGGAAGTCACCACCACCGGCGCCGAGCCCTACCGCGGCGATTTGCAGTTGGTCACCGGCACGGTGGATTTGCCCGCCGACGGTTTTTGGATCGTGGTTCCGCCTGGCGTGCCCGGCGGTTTTCGTCAAGTGTTGTCCTGGAATGAGGCGCCGGCGGCGCCCGACGATCAAGCGTTGGACGGCCAGCCCGACCCGTTTGCCCTCGAAGCGGGCAAGCCTGCCGCACCCGGCGCACCCGCCGCCAAGCCTGCCAAACCGATGACGGCCCGCTACGCCCTGGGCGGCGTCCTTTGCGACCCCGCGCTCACCACGGCGACCGTCACGCTCAAGAACTGGCCGGGCGGCGAAACCGTGACCGTGACCTGGAATCTGGCCGCCAAACCCGCGCAGGCCGACGACTCCAAGCGGGCCGATGCTTGGATCAAGAGCCTGGCGTCTTCTTTCGCCATGCAGCCCGGCGCCACCGGCCGCATTTGGGCGCAACTGCTCTCGCCCGAGGCGGTGGATGCGGTTGCCAAGGCCACCAATCCCCGCAACCGCTTCCGCGGCGGGGAGGAGCAGCACGACACCAACCTGTTCAATGTGCTCGGCGGCCGCGCGGCGGTGGAAGAGACCCTGCAAATGCAGCTGCTGCACCCCGAGGCCGACCTGGCCGCGCCCTCGATCCCGGTGGCTTCGATCAAGGGCGTCGAGGTCAAGGCCCATCCTTACGCCGATATGCTCGGCGGCAAACCCGGCGGTCACTTGGCACTGGCCGAGGTCATCCCCGCCGACCGCTTCTTCGTCTACGCCGGCAAGCCGCAGGCACTGGTGCCGATGATGAACGAGGGTGCCGGCTTCATCGCCCACCTGGGCGACATGCTGGCCAAAAACGGCGCCGACCACGGGCTCAAGGAAAAGTACCTCGCCCGCCGCGGCACCGATGAGCATTTCGTCAAAGCCATGCTCGCCTCGGGTCTGGTCAGCGAAGTCGGGCTGATGACCCCCGACCTGTTCTTCATTGATGGCACCGACCTGACCACCGTTGCGCGCGTGCCCGACATGCAAAAACTCATGCCGATCTTAAAGCCGCTGGGTCTTGGTGACCTGGCCGACGGCGCCATCGTTGAAAAAACGACGCCGGACGGCGGCAAAGCCTACTGGTGCGCCGCCGGCGATTTGATCATCATCGCCACCGACAAGGGCGAGGTGGAGAAAATCCTGACCCTTAAAAAGAACGGCGGTGCCGGCAGCCTGGGGCAAAGCGCGGAATTCCGCCACATGCTGACCCAGCTGGCACCGGACAAGGAAACCCGCCTGTTTGCGTATCTCTCGGATCCCTTCATCCGCCGCCTGACCGGTCCGGCCATGAAGATCGGCCAGTTGCGCCGCCTACGCGCCCGGGCCAAGCTGGAGGCGGTTTCCGCCGCCGCGCTGCTGTATGAATTCGACGGCCACAAGGCGCCGCCTTCGATGGAGAAACTGGTGGAATATGGCTACCTTGACGAAGCCGTGAAAAAGCAGGGCATCACGCTGGATGCCCGCGGCGTGGCGCATTCCGCCACCTGGGGCAGCGCCGACCGCATGAGCACCCTGCTGGCCGCGCCGGTGGACCAGGTGACGCCGGCCGAGCGCGACGCCTACAACGCCTATCTCGCCGATTACACCCAGTTTTGGCGGCAGTTCTTCGACCCCATCGCCGTGCGCCTTGACGACACGGCCGGCGGCGGTCTGGAGCTGACCACCTTCATCCTGCCGCTGATCGACAACACGATCTACAACGGGCTGAAGGAAGTGATGGTGGATGCCAACAGCCCGCAGGTCATGGACGACCTCATCGTCTCGCCCGCGCCGGTGCTGCACCTGGCGGTGAATTTCAAAACCGAACTCTTTGGCAAGGCCGCCAAGGACCGCGAATTCCGCGATCTGGAGCGCATGACCGGCACGCCCGCGACCATCGTGTCGCACTTCCGTTCGCCGGCCCATTTCTGGATGATGGATTCCGACCCGGTGATCGCCGTGGGTGCGGGCAACCTGCTGGGCGCCTTTGGCGGTCAGATGGCCGGCTCGGGGCGCAATTCCGAGATGCTGGCGATTCCCGTCGTGCTGTCGGCCCTGACCCGGCCCTGCGCCCTGGCGGTGGAGGTGGACGACCCGGCCGCCGTGCGCAAACTGCTCGACATGCCGGCGCCGATGATTCAGGAGGATGGCGGCTTCGTGCGCACCAAGATGTCAAAGACCAAATACGCCGACCGCGACGGCTGGCTGATCGATTTCAGCATCGAGGGCATGCTGTCGCTGCATTACGGCCTGGAACTGCAGGGCAAGCACCTGGTGCTCACCAACCTGCCGTGGTCCCAGAAACCCAAACTGACGGAAGGTGCCGCCAAGCACCTCAATGCCGCGATGCTGGAGGTGAACCCCGGCGCGGTGGAGAAGCAGTTGCCCGCCCTGTTCACCGCCGACAGCGCCCGCCAGCGCGAACTGGCCTTTGCCGGCGCCGGCAGCCTGGTCCCGGTGATTTTGGCCGAAGGCGCGGATGTCGCCAAAGCGCAGGCCCGCCACCGCGAACTCTTCGGCTACGCCCCGCACCATCCCGGCGCGGGCAACTGGGTGTGGAAGGACGGCATCCTGGAGAGCGATCGCTACGGCTCGCAGTGGAAGCCCCTGCAACCGGCCTTCACTCCCGCCGATGCGCAGGAGGGCCTGTTCCCCGGCGTCAAGCACCTGCAGATGTCGGTGCAGTTTGAGGATACGGGGCTGCGGACGGTGGTAAGGTGGGAGATGGGGGAGGGGAAGTGAGGGGCCAGCCTTCACTCCGCTTCGGCCTACAATCCCACCCATGCCTCCTAAGACTTCCAAACGCCCATCCAAGAAGAAGCCCGCCCAATCCGCGCCTTTGACTTTGGCACAGTTCCAAGCCCGCATCCGCGAAAAATATTACGCCGCCGATGCCGCCCGCGGCACGCCGGGAACCTTCATGTGGTTGGTGGAAGAGGTGGGCGAACTGGCCACCGCGCTGCAGAAGGCGGCGGGGCAGGGGGGCAAGACTTCCGGCCATGCCGACCCGGCCGGTGAGTTCGCCGATGTGCTGGCCTGGCTTTGCACGCTGGCCAACATCAACGGCGTGGACTTGGACGCCGCCGTCAAGGCCAAGTATTTCGGCAAAAAATCCCCCAAGGGAGTGAAGTGACCATGGCCGAGTCGCCCCATAAAAACGCCCTGCCCGCCGGCACCCACGCCTTTGGCATGGGGCTGTTTCTGGCCACTTTGACCATGCTGTTCATGGCGGGCCTGCTGGTGTATTGGATCGTGCGCCTGCGCACCAGCCATGAACCCGGGGGGCTGCCCCTGCAAAGCATCGAGATGCCGTGGCAGTTGTTCGTGTCCACCCCGTGCATGCTGCTGGCCAGCGGGTGCATCCACCGCGCGTTTGGGAAGATCGCACGCGGGCAGACCAGGGCCTTCAAGCAGGCGTTGGTGGCGGGCGCCGTGCTGTCGGTGGTGTTCATCACGCTGCAGGTGCCCGCGCTGTGGGAATTGGCGCGCGAACATTGGCAGGCCCGTGCGCACCTTGGCGCGGTGAACAACGATGCGGCGCTGGACCTGTCCGTCAAACTCAAGGATGCCGATCCGCTCAAGGGGCAGCATGCTTTTTACGGTTCCATCCTGTTTTTGATCGCCATCCACGCCGCCCATGTGCTCGGCGGCGTCATCCCCCTGGGGGTGGTGGTGGCCAATGCCTTCAAGGGGTGCTACACGCAGGCCAGCCACACGCCGGTGCGCATGCTGGTGTGGTACTGGCATTTTCTGGACATCGTGTGGGTGGTGTTGTTTGCAACCTTCCTCATCCTGGGGTGAGCCATGCGCCGCGTGTTTGCCCTGATGTTCGG
>CAZKVP010000110.1:0-6919 GCA_964556215.1 uncultured Phycisphaeraceae bacterium | reverse complement strand
TGTTTTTGGCGGGGGAGATTTTGGATTGCGACGGGCGGATCGGGGGCTACAACTTTCAATGGGCTTGGTGCACGGGGCGGTTGGCGGGGATGAATGCGGGTGACAGAGGCGTTTAAAATCCCAAGCCTAATCTCAACCACCCGACAGGAGGCCTATCTTGAAATACCAATTCATTGATGTCGCAGGGAAATCCATCGCCTACACGACGGAAGGTCGCGGCACCCCGATCCTTTTGCTGCATGGCTGGCCGCAGTCTTCCCATGTTTGGCGCAAAGTCGTTCCATTGCTTGCCGCCAAGCACCAAGTGGTGTCGATGGACCTGCCCGGGCTTGGCGAGAGCCAGAGCTTCGATGTCTTTGATACCGGCAGCGTGGCAGACATCCTGACCAAGGCGCTCGACGCGCTGGGAATCGCCGACTACCACTTGGTGGGGCACGACATCGGCGCATGGGTCGCCACCGCCATCGCCCTGCGGCATGAGCGTCGGCTGAAATCCCTCACCGTCGTGGATGCGGGCATTCCCGGCCTCATCCCCGATGAAATCTTCAAGCCGGGCAATGCGGCGCGCATCTGGCAGTTCTATTTCCATGCGGTGGCCGACATCCCCGAATTTTTGACGCAGGGGCGCGAGCGGGAATATCTCTCTTGGTACTTCCGCAACAAATCCATCGTCAAAGACACCATCTCCGAGGGCGACATCGAGCTCTATGTGAATCAGTACCGGCGGGAAAACGCCATGTCCAACAGCTTCGGGTATTACCGGGCGTTCACGCAGAGCGCGGACCAGAACCGATCATTCCAGCAAAAACTGGCCATTCCCGTCCTTGCCATCGGCGGTGAATCCGCCGTGGGCGCCAGCATTGGCGCGGCCATGAACAAGATCGCGTCGGATGTGACCACCCAAGTCATTTCCAACTGCGGACACTATGTGCCGGAAGAACGGCCCTGTGAATTTTCCGAAACCCTGCTGGACTTCATCAGTGGCCAAAATTAACAAACTATGAGTGATCCAGTGTCCATCGGACGCTCCTTGTTCACACGCATTGATTGCCCGAGCCACACGGGCCGAACGCCGGCATCTTCCCCCATCCTGATCGCAAGTCAAGCGCAAGTTGTCCGCCGCAAAGCCGTCACTTCGATCTCGATCTTCATTTCCGGCTTGTTGAGCTGGCAGACGATCATCGTCGCCGCCGGCCTGATGTCGCCGAAGGTTTCGCCGAGGATCGGGAAAACCACATCGACGAAGGACCGGTCGGTGATGTAGTAGTGCGCCCGCACCACGTCGGCCATCTCGAAGCCGCCTTCCTTCAACGCCTTGCCGATGGTCGCCAGGCAGTTGCGCGTCTGCGCTTCAACCGTCTCCGGCATGGTCATGGTCGCATAGTCGTAGCCGGTCGTTCCCGACACAAAGCACCAATCCCCCTGCACAACGGCACGCGAATAGCCAGCAGTTTTCTCAAAGGGGGATCCGGTGGAGATCAGTTTGCGCATAGATGTCCTCTTAAAAGTTCCTGATGGTTTGATTGTCAGACCCGTAGTTTCGCCACGCTGCCTGTGTCTTGGTTGGCTCCCTTGTCGCATCGTACAGTCCCCTATCCTTACCCCTTGCGGATCCCTCCGAATATGGGGCATACCCCATGGAGGGCTACGACTACGCCGAAGTGACCGCCGGCGGCGTACCGCTGGTCGAGGTGAACACCAAGACCATGGCTTCGCGCAAGTGCGAGGGGCTGTTCTTGGCGGGAGAAATTTTGGATTGCGACGGGCGCATCGGGGGCCACAACTTCCAGCGGGCGTGGCGCACGGGAAGGTTGGCGGGACTTTCTGCGTCACTTTGACGCGGGGAAAAAAGGGATTTCGTGATTCTGGACGACCGGAGCGGCACCCCACCCCATGACTTTCTGAATCTTTCTCCATACATGTAATGACATTCGTATGACCGGCGTCCACATTGCGGAAGTTTCATCGGCATCACCCTCCTCGTGCCCTTTTGATAAACATGATCTCATCACACCCCTTGACCCGTCGCGCATTCTTGGGCTGTTCCGCCGCAACGGGCGCGTTATGGGCCATTGGTTGCGCGGGAACTTCGCCCGCCGCTTCCCAAGTCGTTTCCCACCCGCTCGGGCCGCTGTTCTTTCCGGTGGCCCTGACCGGCGGCGACAAGCAGCATGCCATGGCCAAGGAAGCCGGCTTCAACTGCATGGTGGACACGGTGGACAGCTGCCTTTGTCCCGCGGAATCCGACGCGGTCTTCGCCGCCAGGCTGGCGCAACTGCGCGCCCTGCCCCTGCCCATCGGCGCATGCAACGTCTTCATCCCCGGCTCCATGCGCATCACCGGCCCCAAGGCCGATCATGACGCCGCCGTGGCCCGCGCGCGCATCGTGTTCGACCGCGCGCGGCAGGCCGGCGTCGGCCGCATCATCTTCGGCAGCGGCGGCGCACGCCGGGTGCCCGAGGGGTTTTCCCACCAAGAGGCCAGGGCGCAATTCGTCGCCCTCCTGCGCCGTCTGGCCCCCTTGGCAGAGGCGCAGGGTGTTTTGCTGATCCCCGAAACGCTGAACCACCACGAATGCAATTTCATCAACAAACTGCCGGAGTTGACCTCCATCGTGGCCGAAGTCAACCACCCGGCGGTGCGCATGAACGCCGACCTGTACCACATGCGCGTGGAAGACGAGGATCCGGGCGTCTTGACCGAAGCCATTCCTTGGCTGGCCCATGTGGAAATCGGGGAAAAAGCCAAGCGCACCATCCCGGGGGTCGAAGGCGATGATTTCACCCCCTTCTTCCGCGTGCTGCTCAAGCATGGCTGGTCCGG
The DNA here is from genome assembly GCA_964556215.1 of uncultured Phycisphaeraceae bacterium. Taxonomy (GTDB): domain Bacteria; phylum Planctomycetota; class Phycisphaerae; order Phycisphaerales; family Phycisphaeraceae; genus CANIYR01. Next base: position 4,096 of record CAZKVP010000110.1, on the reverse strand, counting down.
CATGCTGAACGTGGAGTGTGGCGCCACGCTCGCGCAAGCCCGCCGCATGTTCCCGTACCTGGGCCGGCAAATCCGCGATGCCCAAGGCTAACCCTTCTTCAACCCATCCATAACCCTTCCGCCGCCATGCCTCAGTTGCGCCCCGCGTCCTTCGCCCCGACCCTCTTCGCCCTGCTGTGCGCCTTGCCGGCCGCGGCCGGCACCGCACCGCCACCGCAACCCGTGGGCGACGGCGCCAAGACGCCCAAACTGGAGTTGCGCACCTGGGCCGACCCCAAGGTGGTGCGCAATCCGGTGGCGCTGTGGGTCACCGACCATGGCGCGGTGTACACGGCGGAAAACGAGCGCGGCCTGGGCCAGGGCATCATGGATTCGCGTTTTGCCGCCAAGATTCCCGACGGCATCCTGGCCGATTTGGAGTCGCTTTCCGTGGCCGACCGCGTGGCCACCTTGAAGGCGTGGGAAGCCAAGAAATACATCCATAAAGGCACGTTCACCAAGTTTGCCGATGTGGTGCGGCTGTCCCGCGACACCACCGGCGGCGGGGCGGCCGACGCCTCCAAAGTGATCGCCTCTTTCGGCGACTTTGCCGACGGCATCAACGCCGGGGTGATGGAGCTCGACGGCGCGGTGTTCTGCACCTGCATTCCCCACCTGTGGAAGATCACCGACAAGACCGCCGAGGGCGGCAAAATCGAAAAGGAAGCCCTGTCCTCCGGCTGGGGCGTGCGCTGGGCCTTCCACGGCCACGACATGCACGGCCTGACGCAGGGGCCCGACGGCCGGATCTATTTCTCCATCGCCGACCGCGGCTTCAATGTCACGACCAAGGAAGGCGTGCACTACGACCTCGTCGGCTGGAACAAGCCGTGGGATGCGAAGCCCGATCCCAGGCATGTGCAGGAATACTGCCGGGGCGGGGTGTTCCGCTGCTGGCCGGACGGCTCGGGGTTGGAACTGGTGTTCGAGGGCCTGCGCAACCCGCAGGGCCTGGCCTTCGACGACATGGGCGACCTGTTCACCGGCGACAACAACTGCGACGCCGGCGATCCGGCGCGCTTCTGCTTTTTGCCCGAGCACGGCGACGCCGGCTGGCGCCAGGATGTGCAGACCTTCGACAAGTTCGCGGCCAAGGACGGCACCGCCTTTGCGCGCGGGCCGTGGCTGCGCGAGCGCATGGCCTGGCCGCGCATCAACGATGTGCGCGACCCCACCCAGCCGGCGTGGATCATCCCGCCGGTGATGGTCCTTGGCAACGGGCCGGCCGGCATGTCGCACTTCCCCGGCACCGGCCACGCCAAGAAGTATGCGGATCAGTTGATGATGGCCAATTTCACCGGCGGATCCGGTCAAATCTTCGCGGTGAAGGTGACGCCGCAGGGGGCGTTCTTCGGCGGCCAAGCCTCCACCTATCTGTCCGGGCGCATGCCGGTGGCCATGCAATGGGGGCCCGACGGCCGCCTGTACTGCGCGGAATATCCGGGCTGGAAGCCCAACGACAAGGGCAACATCTTCACCCTGACCGACCCGGCGGTGTTCGCCGACCAGGCCGAAAAGGCCGCGGTGGACGGAGTGAAGCAACTGCTTGGCGAAGGTTTCGCCAAGCGCCCGGTCGATGAACTGCTGGCGCTGCTGGGCCACCGCGACCAGCGCGTGCGCCAGCGGGCGCAAAACGAATTGGCCAAACGCGACGGCGTGGCGCAAGCGGTGCTGGCGCTGGCGCTCGATGCCGGCAAGCCGGCCATGGCGCGCGTGCATGCCGTGTGGAGCCTGTGGCAAAAAGCCGGCTCGTGCGCGGCCCACGGATTGCCCGCGCCCCTGGACCTGCACGCGCTGGAACCGCTCCTGGCCGACAAGGACGCTGCCGTGCGCGCGCAGGCCGCGCGCGTGCTGGGCGACTTGCGCTCCGGCACCGGAGCCGGATACATCCGGCTGCTCAAGGACGCCGACGCCAAGACGCGCTTTTATGCCTGCGTGGCGCTGGGCAACATCCGCGAGACTTCCGCCATTCCCGCCCTGTTCGGCCTGCTGAAAGACAACGCCGGGCGCGATCCGGTGCTGCGCCACGGCGCGGCGTGGGCCTTGGCGCAAATCGCGGCGGGCACCGACGGCGGCGCGCTCGAATCGGCGTGCGCCGGACGCGGCCCCGACGAGCGCACCGGCCTGGTGCTGGCCCTGCGCCGGTTGCGCAGCCCGCTCCTGGCCCGCCACTTGGAAGACGACGACGCCGTGGTGTGCGCCGAAGCCGCGCGCGCCATCTACGACCTGCAGGTGCCAAGCGCCCTGCCCGCTTTGGCCGCCGCGTTGGACGGCAGCCTCAAGCCTTCCCAACGCGGCGAGGCCTTCCTGCGCCGCGCCATCGAATCGGCGGCGCAACTTGGCCGCCCGTCGGACGCCAAGGCCCTGGTGGCGGTGGCGACCGACGAAAGCATCGGGTTGCCCTACCGGAAATTCGCGCTGGAATGCCTGTATGACTGGGACCGTGAGATCGTCCGCGAACGGGTGTGGGGCCACCTGGTCCGCCGCCCCGGCCATCCCGCCTCCATCGTGCAGGCCGTGGTGTTGGACTGGGTGAGCGAGCTGCTCAAGGCGTCTGAAAAGCACAAGGAGCTGGCTGAGTGGACCGGCAAACTTCTGGGCCGCCAATTGCCGAAGATGACGCCGGACGAGATCGTTGCCAAAGTCACCGATCCGGCGCAGGACGGCGCCCTGCGCGCCGCCATGCTGGACCGCCTGGCGCGCGAGGCCAAGGACCGCGTGCCCGCCGCCGTCCAACAACTGCTGGCCGGCGCGGCGGACGAAGAATTGCGCATCGAAGCCCGCCAGCGCCTGGCCGAATGCGCGCCGCAAGCGGCGCTGGCCGAATGGCTCAAGACCCTCAAGTCTGGCTCCCTCGACGAGCGCCAGGCCGCGGTGCGCGGATTGGCCGCCCTCAAGCTGCCCGCGGCGCAGGATGAAATCGCCTGGCTCTGGCACACGTTCAAGACCGGCGCGACCGATCCCGAACTGGACCTTGACCTCCTGGAAGCTGCCGCCGACAGCCACGACCCGGCGGTCGCCGCCGAGGCCGAGGCTTGGCGCGACCGCAACCTGCTCACCACCGGCATGGAGAACCAGGAACGCCTGCGCCCGCACCGGCTGCTGTTGGCCGGCGGCAACGTGGCGCGCGGCGAGCAGTATTTCCGCAACACCCCCGGCGGCACCGGATGCACCCAGTGCCACAACGCCGGGGACAAAGCCACATGGGACCTGTTCGATCCGGCGCATGAACCGCCGGCCTTCCCCAACCTGGGCAATGTCGCGCTCCTGCACCCGGACCCGATGTATCTGGCGCGCGCCATCCTGGACCCCGGCGCCGACATCGCGCCCGGCTTCCATGCGCCCTCGGCCATGCCCGACGAATTCGGCGAGAAACTCTCGGCCCAACAGGTGCGCGACCTGGTGGCTTTCCTGCAAACCCGCAAGGGCGCCATCCAACCGTCGTCGCAAGGGGCGAGGAATGATGCCGGACACGATGGCGGCGAAGGACATGCCGTTTACCGCGTGGCGGCGTGGGTGTTCGGCACCCTGCTGGCGTTCATGGGGCTCACCGCCCTGCTCACACTCATCCTGGAACGCGGGAAATCCAAATTGACACCGTAACCGGGGCGCCCAAAGCTAACTTTCTTCAGCCCCTCCGTGTTCCTCATTCCTTTCCCATCCCCAAGCAAACAGCCATGATCAACCGTTCCCGCCGCCAATTCCTCCACGCCGCCGGCGCATCCGGCGCATTGCTGATGCCGCCCACGCCTTATTTGCCCCAGTCATAGCTTTTTGTTCCGTCCGAAAACTTCCACGTCTTGGGGAGTTCCGTCTCCATCCAGTCCTGCGGCTCGGCGACCGGCTGCACTTTGGCGGCGCGGGCGAGAGCCCCGGCAACCTCCTGCTCTTGCTCCGGCGTCAACGCGCCGAGTTTGTAGGAGACAAACAGCGGCGTGCCGGAGTGGGCGAGGAGGTCGAGCCATTGGCCGTTGTACTTCCACGGGATCTGCTCGGCAGCGGTCAGGCCCGCGCAGTCGGCGTCGACGGCGAAGAAGGTGTCGTGCTGCGGGGCGCG
>CAZKVP010000109.1:0-7345 GCA_964556215.1 uncultured Phycisphaeraceae bacterium | reverse complement strand
GGGCGGTGCTTTTGGTACCTTATCGCCCCTATGCGCCCCACTTCCGCCCAGCCCATTGATCTTTCCGAACGCGGTGCCAACGGTGCCACGAGCAACCGCCGCCTGTTCATGCAGTTGTTGGTGTTCACCGGTTGGCGTGCGGATCACGTCCGGCTGGCCGATGCCCTGCGCCAGACCGGCCTGCGCCATGTGTTGTATGAAAATGCCAACGATCCGCAGGGGGTGGGCCTGCTGACGTTCACCGAAAATCCCGATGATTTCCTGACCAAAATGCGTCCGGTGTTGCGCACCTCGTTGTTCTCCACCTTGCCGGTCAAGGGTGAATACACCCAATTGGGGCGCTCCTACACCCTGGGCTACGAGCAAGATCTGGACGAGGCGCTGGTCAATCGCCATGTGCGCTATGCGCTGGACCCGGAGACTTCCTGGCATGTGTGGTATCCCTTGCGCCGCCGCGGCGAGTTCGAGTCGCTGGCGCCCGAAGAGCAAACCGCCATTCTGCGCGAGCATGGCGATATCGGCTTCCGCTTCGGGGCGGCCGGTTTGGCGCGCGACATCCGCATGGCTTGCCACGGCCTTGGCGGTAATGACAACGATTTCATCATCGGCTTGCTGGGCAAGGAATTGGCGCCGCTGTCCATCCTGGTGGCCAGCATGCGCAAAACCAAGCAGACGTCGGTTTACCTCGAATCCATCGGCCCCTTCTTTGTGGGCAAGGTGGTTTGGCGCAGCCATCCGCCGCTGCCGGCGGCGGTTCCGGCTCATCCGGCGGCCTAACATTCAAAGTCCGGCGCCCATGTGCCGATAACACTCCATGGCCAACATTCTCAAACCCATTGGTTTTGTCCTGATCCTTGGCGCCGTGGCGGCGGGTGCCTACTACTTCGGCCAGTCGGGGGCCGGCAAAAAAAGCATGGGTCAGGCCAAAGAGTTGGTATCCAATGCCATGGTTCCCGGCAATGCCACCTCCCCCTCCGCCGGTGGCGGGGTGGTGGATCCCGATGTCACGGCCGTGGCAGGCGTTCCGGATCCGGCGACCGCGCCGGCCCAAGCCCCCAAAACGCATCCGGCCATATCCAAGCCCGCGCCCAAACCCGCCACGCCACCGTCCACCGCCAGCACCACGGTGATGGATGCGGTGCCCACCACCGTGACGGCGCTTGCCGGTGATTTGGTGCTGACCCGGGCCAAGGCCAAGGTGCGTTTGCTGGGGGTGAACACCCCCGATCAGGGCCAAGACAGCATCCATGCCCGCGAGGAATTGGCGAAAATCCTCGGCGATGGGGCGGTCAAAATTCAGCTCACCGCCGATCGCACGGCCGCTTTGGTGTGGCGGGGCGACTTGCTGGTCAATGAATCGATGATCCGTCGCGGCTGGAGCCGGGCCGGCGAGGCCCGCTTTACCACGGCCGAGGCCGCCGCCAAAGCCCAGGGCGCCGGGTTGTGGAGCCCCGAAGGTTGGATGGGGGTCAATCCGTGATTTTGCTGACTCTTGACGGCGCAGCTGAAACCTATTGGCCCACCCATCCGCTGCTGGCGGCCGGTTTGCGTTATTTGCGCGAGGCGGATTTGATGGCGTTGCCGGTGGGCAAGCACCCCATCCCATTTTTTGACACCAAAGACCTGTTCGTGATCGCCGATGCCTATGACACCCGTTCTGCGCAAACCCAAGTGTGGGAGAGCCACCGGGTGTACGGCGACATTCAGGTGGTGTTGACCGGGGAAGAGCGCCACGGCTGGTTGCCGCGATCCAATGCGCCGCCGGTCAAAACCCCGCATGACACGGCGCGCGATGTGGCGTTTTATGAGGTGTCGCCGACACTGGAGGCGGGTGCGGAGTTCATCCGGCTCGAACCCGGCCGGGCGGTGGTGTTTTTCCCGGAAGACATTCATTCACCCGGCTTAATGATTGGCAGCCCCAAGCCGATTCGTAAAATCGTAGTGAAGTTTCGGGTCTAAGCTGGGGCGGGTCATTCCAGACCTGCCTCTCCTAATTGAGAATGAGTACAATCTTCCGTCTTTGGCGCGTTTTGACGCGTTAGGGACTTTTTCCCGTTTCCTTTGCTTCCTCACTGCGGTTTTTCCCCATGGCCACCCAAGACCAAGAAGTGCTCGATCTCGCCGAATCCCGCCGTGAATACAAACACGGCTGGACCACCGATATCGAGCAGGAATTTGCGCCCATTGGCCTCTCCGAAGACACCGTGCGCTTCATCTCGGCCAAGAAAAACGAGCCGCAGTGGTTGCTCGATTGGCGGTTGAAGGCGTTGCGCCTGTTTTTCAAAATGACCTGTCCGGAATGGCCCTTCCTGCCGTATGGCTACGACAAGCCGGATTTTCAGGCGATTTCATATTGGGCGGCGCCCAAAAAAGGCCCAAAATCGCTGGATGAAATCGATCCGCGCATTTTGGAAACTTACGCCAAGCTGGGTATTCCGTTGGAAGAAGCCAAAGTGCTGCTGGGGGTCGAAGGCGCTGCCGCCTCGGCCGCCGAAGGCAAGGCCAAAGCCAAGGCGCTGGCCGCCGAGCAAGCCGAGTTTGAAACCGGCGTGGCCAGCGACGGCCCGCGCAAGGTGGCGGTGGACGCCGTGTTTGACTCGGTGTCGGTCAAGACCACCTTCCAAGCTGAATTGGAAGCGGCCGGCGTCATCTTCTGCTCGGTGTCGGAAGCAACCCACAAGCATCCGGAATTGATCCAAAAATACCTCGGATCAGTGGTGCCGGTGGCCGACAATTATTACGCGGCACTCAACTCGGCGGTGTTCTCCGACGGTTCGTTCGTCTACATCCCCAAGGGCGTCAAATGCCCGATGGATTTGTCGACCTACTTCCGCATCAATGCCAAGGGCACCGGCCAGTTCGAGCGCACCCTGATCATCGCCGACGAAGGCGCGGAAGTCTGCTACCTCGAAGGGTGCACCGCGCCCACCCGCGACGAGAACCAACTGCATGCGGCGGTGGTGGAGCTGGTGGCCCACAAGGGCGCCAAGATCAAATATTCGACCATCCAGAACTGGTATCCCGGTGATGAAAACGGCAAGGGCGGCATCTTCAACTTCGTCACCAAGCGCGGTCTTTGCGAAGGCGACGACAGCCACATCTCCTGGACCCAGGTGGAAACCGGCTCGGCCATCACCTGGAAGTACCCCTCGGTGATTTTGAAGGGCGACCGCTCCAAGGGCGAGTTCTATTCGGTGGCGCTGACCAATTTGCGCCAACAGGCCGACACCGGCACCAAGATGATCCACATCGGCAAGGACACCTCCTCACACATCATCAGCAAGGGCATCTCCGCCGGCCACGGCCACAACACCTACCGCGGCCTGGTGGAAGTGCGCAAGGGCGCCACCAATGCGCGCAACTTCACCCAGTGCGATTCGCTGCTCATCGGCGACCAGTGCGGCGCGCACACCTTCCCCTACATCGATGTGCGCAACCAGACGGCGACCTGCGAGCATGAAGCCTCGACCACCAAAATCGCCGAAGACCAGATGTTCTACTGCACCGCCCGCGGCATCTCGGACGAAGACGCGGTGAGCCTCTTGGTCAACGGGTTCTGCAAGCAGGTGTTCAGCGAATTGCCGATGGAATTCGCGGTGGAGGCCAACAAGCTGCTGGCGGTGTCCTTGGAAGGCTCGGTGGGTTAAGTCCACCGGGTTGCCTTCAATCCTTATTTTTCACTTTTCACTTTCTTCTTGACCATGTCCACCCCACTCCTCAAAGTCGAAAACCTTCACGCCAGCGTTGGCGATGTCCAGATCCTCAAAGGCATCAACCTGACCGTCAACCCCGGCGAAGTGCATGCCATCATGGGCCCCAACGGTTCGGGCAAGAGCACCTTGTCGCAGATCCTGGCCGGCAAAGAAGACTACGACATCACCGAAGGCTCGGTGCAGTACAACGGCAAAGACCTGCTGGATCTGGGCCCCGACGAGCGCGCCAACGAAGGCATTTTCCTCGCCTTCCAATACCCGGTGGAAATCCCCGGCGTGTCGGCCATGCAGTTCTTGAAGGCGGCTGTCAACGCCAAGCGCAAGCACCACGGCCAGGAAGAACTCGACGCCGGTTCGCTGCTCAAACTGTTCCGCGAAAAGGCGGCGCAGGTGAAGATCAACCCCGAGATGCTCAAGCGCAATGTGAACGAGGGCTTCTCCGGCGGCGAGAAAAAGCGCTTCGAGATTTTCCAAATGGCGGTGCTCGATTCGGTGCTGGGCATTTTGGATGAATCCGATTCCGGCTTGGACATCGACGCGCTCAAGGTCGTCTCCGACGGCGTGAATTCCATGCGCGACGGCAAGCGCGGCTTCCTGGTGGTGACCCACTACCAACGCCTGCTCAATCACATCGTGCCCGACTTCATCCATGTGCTGGTCAAAGGCCAAATCGTCGAAAGCGGAGGCCGCGAACTGGCGCTGGAGTTGGAGAAGAACGGCTATGCCAAGTATGGCATTTACCAGCCGGCGAACTAAGGAGGGTCGGCTGTTTGCACTGCGAAGCAGTGCTTGTCCCTAGCCAGGGGTGAAACCCCTGGAAAAAGCCCAAATCTCTCCCACCCCGAAGGGGTGGGGGAGTTCCGGAATCCTGATCCAGGGGCTGTGCCCCTGGCCAGGAACGCGCACTGCTTCGCTTCGCAGTGCAACCCAAATTCGCCAGTCAAATCATTCATCCCATGTCCACCCTGCTCCCCACGCCTGCACCCACTTCCCCCGCCTGGCTTGCCACCCTGGCCGCCGCCGGCGCCGCGCAATTCAACGCCACCGGTTTGCCCGGCCGGCGCAGCGAGTCGTGGAAGTACACCTCGCTTGAGGCGTTTTCCGAACTGACATTCGCGCCTGCCGCCGACAGCACCCTGACCCGCGCGCAAGCCGAAGCATTTTTCATCCCCGGTCTGGATGCAGTCAACCTGATTTTCGTCAACGGCGTGTTTCGCCCCGACATTTCCGATTCGACGGCGACCCTTGGCGCGCAAGTGATCTGCTGCCCCTTGGCCGAAGCCATCACCAAGCACAGCGCGCTGGTGGCGCCGCACTTGGGCCGTTTGTCGGCACCCGCCATCAGCCGCGAAGGTGAAGCCTTCACCGCCCTCAACCAGGCCGCGCTTGGTTCGGCCGAGGCCAGCGGTTTCTTCCTGCATGTGCCGGCCGGCGTTGAAGCCGCCAAGCCGGTGCATGTGTTGTCGATCGCCACCCCAGAAGGCGGCACCTTTGTCAGCCACGGCCGCAATCTGATCACCGCCGGCCAGGGCGCCAAGGGTTCGCTCATCGAACACTATGTGACCACCAGCGATGAGGCCGTCTACCTGCACAACTGCATCACCGAAATCGTCGCCGCGCCGGATGCCAAGGTCGAGCACTACCTGCTCGAAAAAGATTCGACCAGCGCCTACAACTTTTCCACCCTGTTCATCGAGTTGGAAGAAAAGGCCGATGTGCATTCGCACACCGTGCTCTTGGGCGGCAAATTGGTGCGCAACAATGTGGCGCCGACCTTGAAGGGCACCGCCGCGCACTGCCTGATCAACGGCCTGTATGTGGGCCGCGGCAGCCAGTTGCTCGACAACGCCATGCGCGTGCACCACGCGGCGCCGGGCTGTTTCAGCCGTCAGTATTACAAGGGCATTTTGTGCGACGCCTCAAGGGGCGTGTTCTCCGGCCGCATCATCGTCGACCAAATCGCGCAAAAGACCGACGCCATCCAGCAAAGCCGCTCGATGCTTTTGAGCGACGATGCCCGCGTCAACACCCGGCCGCAGCTGGAAATCTACGCCGACGATGTGCGCTGCACCCACGGCGCCACCACCGGCAAGGTGAACGAAGACGCCGTGTTCTACTTCCGCTCGCGCGGCATCCCCGAGCCGATTGCCCGCGCCATGCTGGTGTACGCCTTTGCCGCCGAAGGCTTCGACCGCATGGAGTTGGAACCGGTGCGCAAGCTGCTGGCCAAGGAAATGATCGCGCGGCTGCCGATGGCGGCGAGTTTGTCGATTGAGGTGTGAACACTGTTCACCCCGCCTAAACGAACCTGCAGCATCTTGCAAGCCCGAAAAAATTTCGTGGACTGTCTGTCATTTGCGCCTGCGGAAGGCGATGTTTTCCACAAAAAATTTTCCGCTTTGAACTCGGTTCCGTCGCGTCTAGAATCCTCCCCGTTCCCGTGTGTTTTATTTCGGGTTTTCCCCATTTTTCATTATTTTCCCAAGGAAAACGCCATGTCCTGCTGCGACGGCCCGTCCGCCCCCCACGATCTTGCCAAGCGCATTGACCCCAATGCCAAAGCCCTGCTCAACTGCAAGGCCGTCGATGTCAACCAGCTCTGCCCCATCAAGTACACCTGGGCCTGGGACCACTACATCAACGGCTGCGCCAACCACTGGATGCCGACCGAGGTGTCCATGCAGAAGGACATCGAGCAGTGGAAAGACCCCAACCTGTTCAGCGCCGACGAGCGCCGCGTGATCATGCGCAATTTGGGCTTTTTCTCTACCGGCGAATCGCTGGTGGGCAACAACATCGTGCTGGCCATCTTCAAGCATGTGACCAACCCCGAGGCGCGCCAATACCTGTTGCGCCAGGCGATGGAAGAGGCCATCCACACCCACACCTTCCAATATTGCTGCGAGTCGATGAACCTCGATCAGCGCGAAGTGTTCAACATGTACCACGAGGTCGCCTCCATCAAGGACAAGGACGACTTTGTGATGGGGTTGACCGCGCATGTGATGGACGACAATTTCAAGACCGATTCGCTGGAAAACATCCAGAAGTTCGTCAAGAATCTGGTCGGGTTCTACATCATCATGGAAGGCATCTTCTTCTACAGCGGCTTCGTGATGATCCTGTCATTCAAGCGCCGCAACCAGATGGTGGGGGTGGGCGAACAGTTCGAATACATCATGCGCGATGAAACCATTCACATGAACTTCGGCGTCGACCTGATCAACGGCATCAAGGCCGAAAACCCCGAAATCTGGACCGCCGAGTTCCAGCAAGAGCTGGTGGATTTGGTCAAACAGGCTGTGGGCTATGAGATTAAGTACGCCAGCGACTGTTTGCCGCGCGGCGTGTTGGGTCTGTCGGCCGAGCAATTTGACCAATATGTGCGCTTTATCGCCAACCGCCGCCTGGAGCGCATCGGTTTGGCCGAACAATGGCCCGGCGCCAAGAACCCCTTCCCTTGGATGAGCGAAGTGATGGACTTGAAGAAGGCCAAGAACTTCTTCGAAACCCGGGTCACCGAATACCAATCCGCCGGCAACCTGGACTGGGGTGATGAGGCTCCTGCCGGTTCGCCGGAAGCTGCCGGGGTGTTCGCCTCGGAAGAAGAAAAGGCCCTCAACGGTAAAGCG
>CAZKVP010000108.1:0-7610 GCA_964556215.1 uncultured Phycisphaeraceae bacterium | reverse complement strand
ACCCGATGGCCATCGGCCGCGCATCGAAGACCAAGATCAACGCCAACATGGGCGCTTCGCCGGTGTCCTCCTCCACCGATGAAGAAGTCGAAAAGTTGCAGTGGGCTGAAAAGTGGGGCGCCGACACGGTGATGGATCTCTCCACCGGCGGCGACCTGGATGCCACGCGCCAAGCCATCATCGAGAACTCCACCACCCCCATCGGCACCGTGCCGATTTACTCGATGATCATCGGCCGCAAGATTGAAGACTTGGATGAAAAAATCATTCTCGCAGCTCTCGAATTGCAGGCGGCGCAGGGCGTCGACTACTTCACCATCCACGCCGGCCTGCTCAAATCGCACTTGAAGTTCGCCAAGAACCGCCTGATCGGTTTGGTCTCGCGCGGCGGCTCGATGCTGGCCAAGTGGATGCTGACCCACAACGCCGAAAACCCGATGAACACGCTGTGGGAGCAGATCTGCGACGTGATGCGCCCCTACGATGTGACCTTCTCCATCGGCGACGGCTGCCGCCCGGGCGGCCTGGCCGATGCCACCGACGCGCTGCAGTTGGCGGAGCTGGTCGAGATCGGCAAACTCACCGAGCGCGCTTGGCGCAAGGGCATCCAGGTCATGGTTGAAGGTCCGGGCCACGTGCCCTTCGACCAGATCGAATACAACATGAAATTGCAGCGCACGCTGTGCCACGGCGCGCCCTTCTATGTGCTGGGGCCATTGACCACCGACATGTTCCCCGGCTACGACCATATCACTTCCTGCATTGGCGCAACTGCGGCCGGCTACCACGGCGCCTCGATGCTCTGTTACGTCACGCCCAAGGAACACCTGGGCCTGCCCAAGAAGGACGACGTGAAGCAGGGCTGCGTGGCCTACAAGATCGCCGCCCACGCCGCCGACATTGCGCTCGGTATCCCGCAGACCCGCGACCGCGACGACGACCTGACCCGCGCCCGCGCGGCGCTCAACTGGCAGAAGCATTTCGACCTCTCCTTCGACCCCGACACCGCCCGCGCCTTCCACGACGAAGACCTGGATGTGGACACCGACTTCTGCGCCATGTGCGGCCACGACTGGTGCTCGGTGCGCATCAGCAAGGAAATCCAGGAATGGGCCAGCGGCAAGGAAGAGGGCTTCGGCCGCGGCAAGACCGTGAAGAGCGCCGCCCTCACCCCCGAGCAGGCGGAAATTCTTGAAAAGCGCGGCGTGCTCTCGCCGGATGAAATCCACAAGTTGGCCAGCAAGACCAAAGGCAAGGTCGCCAAGACCGACGAAGGCAAAGCCTCCTGCCACAGCGACTATGTGGATCCGGAAGAAGCCAAGAAAATGCAGGGCGCCGAGAAGTTGGTGCAGGTGGACATCCGGCCGGCACTGGGTCTCTCCAAAACGACTTCGATCATCTGACTCCCCCACGAAAAAGCGGCCGTGCGCCGCTTTTTCTTTTGCCGTTCCAGGCCGATGCCGCAATAATCCATGCCGGCATGGCGTTGGCCCCACTCCACCCTTCCCCGGCCCCCACCATGCGCACCCTGACCCTGCCGACGCTTCTTGCCTGCCTTGCCCTGTCCCGCGGCGCCCGCGCTGCGAATGCCGACGACCGGCTGTGGACCGCCGGCTCCGACGCCGCCAAAGTCTGCGCACCCTGTCTGGATGACTACCTGATCGTGCCCGAATACCGCGCCAACTGCGGCAGTTCGCGCGGCGTCACCCTGGAGGCATTGCGCAAACAACTGGCCACCGAATACACCTGGCCCGGCAAAGGCAAGGAGGAGCGCCACACCGCGCCCGCAGACGAGGCGGAAGTGCGCGCCGCCGATGCCCTGCGCACAGTGGAACCCGGCGATTACGGCTGGCTCCATTCGGTGGAAGTGGTCAAGGTGGACGGGGAACGCGACATGCTGGTGAAAAACCTGCGATTGGCCGATGCCAAAACCGCGAAAGCCGACCTGAAGAAATTTTCAGACAATGTCACAGCCAATTGGAAGAAGGAGCAGGCCGCCGCCAAAGATGTCTACGGCCGGCAGATTGACGCCTTGGAAAAACAAAAGAAGAACCTGGAGGCTTGGCGGGCCTTTGGGAAAGAACAGGACAAAACCAACCAGGCCGGCGGCGGGCAAAACGATGCCGCAAAAGTCAAAATCGATGAGCTGCAAGCCCAAATCAAAAAACTGGAGCAGCAAAAAAGCGACGCCCTCAAACAGCTCGCCTCCGACAAATCCGCCCTGCTCAAGGCGGCCAAACAGCGCGACGAGGCCCGCCTCGATGCCGACCGGTTGCAGAAAAAACTGCGCAAGGAATTCAGCCAAACCTTCCGGCTGACCGGCTTCGCCACCGCCCATGTGCGCGCCGGCGACCGCTTTGCCGGCCCCAAAGAAGACGGGCTGCAGGTGGCCGTCGCCTGGCGGGACCCGGCGGGCACCCCGGTGTTGGCGGACGTGGAACTCCTGCAAAAACCCTTGGACAAACCGGGGCTTGGCGCATTGCTGGCAAAACGAAAAACCACCCCGGCGGAATTCGCCGTTCAAATGACCGCCGCACGGCGGGGGAAAACGGGCGAGGAGGCGAAACAAGCCGCCGCCCGCGCCATGGCGCAGTGGATCAGGAACAAATAAAAAGCCCGCCCTGGCAGCCCCTGTCGCGCGGGCCGCGCCCTCACCCCAAGGCCTTGCACAACCGGTCCACCTCGCGGGCAAGGTCGGGCAGCACCCGCTCCACCGCCGCGAAATCCTCGATTTTGGCGTGCTGTTCGCCTTGCAGGGCCAACCGGCGCACGGGTTCGGCGGCCAATTGCGCCACCACCCCCTTGATGGTGTGCAACACGCGCCGTATTTCCTCGGTGTTGCGGCTGCCCAGATGCTTGCCCAGAATCTCCATCTGCACCGGCAACTCGACGCGCACCATGTGCCGCATGTCCTCCAACAACGCCTGGTCGCCGCCGATGCGGTCGAGCGCAAGTTGGGGATTCCACGCCGGCTCATTGGGCGCCGCCTGCGACGGGGCCGCGGATTCCTCCAGCGCCGGAGCGGCATCGTCAGCTGCCGCCACCCCCTCTTCAGCCACGACCCCGGTGCCTTTGGCCATCCGGCCCACCATGGCCAGCAAATGCTCCTGGCGCACGGGCTTGGCCAAATATTCATCCATGCCGGAATCCAGGCATTTTTCGCGGTCGCCGCTCATCGCATTGGCCGTCATGGCCACGATCGGCAGGCGCTCCCACCCCTTGACCTGTTCGCGGTTGCGGATATGGCGGGTGGCTGTGTAACCATCCATCTCCGGCATTTGGCAATCCATCAACACCAGATCAAACAGGCCGGACCCGGCCGATTTGTCCAGCGCCTCCACGCCATTGCAGGCCACGGTCACCTGGTGCCCCGCTTTTTCCAGCATGCCGCGGGCGACTTTTTGGTTGATGAGCGAGTCTTCGACCAGCAGAATGCGCTTGGCACCCCGGGTTCCCACCGTGATGGCCGGCGGGGCCTCCGGCTGCCATGCCGTCAATGCGGCAGCCAAGGCGCGGGCCAATTGCGCGGGACGCAGGGGTTTTTGCAGGGCTTGATGGAATTGGTTGGCCCCCTCATGTTTGCTGGTGATGCCCGAACCGGCCGAACTGGCCAGGATCAGCGGCATTTCGGCGCAGCCGGGCAACTGGTGAATGAGCGTGGCCAAAGCCCATCCGTCCATCCCGGGCATCATGCCGTCAAGCACCGCCAAGTCATAATCGCAATGGCCCCCCGTGATGGCGGCGTGCAGCAGGGTGAGCGCTTCCTGCGCGCTGGCGGCCTCATCCACCTGCAGATTCCACCGCTGCATCAGGGAGCCGGCCACTTGCCGGTTCACGGCATTGTCGTCCACCAACAGCACGCGGCGGCCGGCAAGGAAGGCCAAATCGGGCATGCCTTCGTCGGAATTGACCGCATCCACATGGTCGGTGATCGGGATCATCAGTTCAAACCAGAACGTGGAGCCGCGCCGCAACTGGCTCTCCACCCCCATGCGCCCGCCCATGGCGGTCACCAAACGGTGGCAGATGGCCAAACCAAGGCCGGTGCCGCCGTATTTGCGGGTGGTCGAAGCATCGGCCTGCATGAAGGGTTGGAACATGCGCGGAAGGGAATCCTGGGGGATCCCCTCCCCGGTGTCGATCACCTCAAAACGCACCCATTCCCACGGCAGTGGCTTGACCGTCAACCGCACCCAGCCGCGCGGGGTGAATTTGATGGCATTGCCCAGCAGGTTCACCAACACTTGGCGCAACCGCCCCGGGTCGCCCAAACGCACATCCTGCAGGTTGGGCGGCAGATCCAGTTCCAGTTCCAACCCGCGGGCGGCGGCCGCCACCGACAGCGTCTGCATCGCGCGGCTGGACAACTCATGCAATGAGAACCCCACCTTCTCAAAATCCACCTTGCCGGCCTCGATCTTGGAAAAATCCAGCACATCGTTGATCACGCCAAGCAGGCTTTCGCCGCTGTGGCGGATCAGGCCCAGTTGCTCGCGCTGGGTCGAGGAAAGCTGGCTTTGCCCCAGAAGCTCGGCCATGCCGATGACGCCATTGAGCGGGGTGCGGATCTCATGGCTCATGGTGGCCAGAAAGGTGCCCTTGGCGCGGCTGGCCTCCTCGGCCTCCTCCTTGGCCTGGGTCAATTCGGCGGTGCGCAAGGCCACGCGATCCTCCAGCGTGCGCTGCTCGTCGGCCAATTGCCGGTCCCGGCGGTGCAATTGCGCCCCCATCTCGTTGAAGGACGCCCCCAAGACATCAATTTCATTTTTGGCGCCGGCTTTGATGGGGATGCGCCAATCCAGATCGCCCCCCCCCATGCGCATGGCGGCGGCGGTGAGGGCGCGCAGCGGGTGGGTCACCCAATGCCGCACCAGCAAAATGATCATCATCGCCTGCACCACGAAAGCGACCATCGAGAAAATCATGATCAAGATGGTGATTTGATGCATCAATGCGGCGCTATCCGCCTCGGACAGCGCCATTTGCTCACGCACCTGCTGCACCAGCCAGTGCTGGATGGCCCACGCCCCCACCGCCACCCATGCCGCCGCCGCCACCAAAAGTGTCAGAACCAAACGGGTCCCCAAGCGCGACCACCACGATGTGACGACATAAGCCATGAATTCCTCCGGTGCAGGATTCTAGGAACGCAGCATGTCACTGCCAACCCTAAAATCCAAGAATCTTTTGGATCTTGGCCCCTGTTTTTCCCCCATGCCCGACTTCCGCACCGACTTTCTCGCCTTCGCCGCCGACGCCGATGTGCTGCGCTTCGGTTCCTTCGTCACCAAGGCCGGCCGCAACTCCCCGTACTTTTTCAATGCCGGCCTGTTTGACGACGGCCTGAAACTGCTGCGCTTGGGCGGCTTCTACGCTGACGCCGTGCAAGCCTCCGGGCTGTCCTTCGACGTGCTGTTCGGTCCGGCCTACAAGGGCATCCCGCTGGTGGCATCAGTGGCCGTCGCACTGGCCGGGCGCGGGGTGAACCTGCCCTTCGCCTACAACCGCAAAGAAGCCAAGGACCACGGCGAGGGCGGCACCTTGGTCGGCGCCCCGATGAAGGGCCGCCGCGTGCTGATCGTCGACGATGTGATCTCCGCCGGCACCGCCGTGCGCGAGAGCATCGAAATTGTCAGGGCCGCCGGCGGCACCCCCGTCGGCGTATTGATCGCCCTGGACCGCCAGGAGCGCGGCACCGGGGCTTTGTCCGCCGTGCAGGAGGTCCGGCAGCAATTCGGCCTGCCGGTGGTGGCGATTGCCACTTTGGCAGACCTCCTGCGCTTGGTGGCGCAGAAACCGGATCTGGCCCCGCACCAAGCGGCCATTGAGGCTTACCGGACAGAATTTGGTGTTTAATTTAACGCACAATCATTTTTGTTGCTGCCTGTAATAAGCTGCCGGCTCTTGGCATCATTCGGCTTTCGCCCGCCTTCCGTCTCCTCCAACCCCTTTCACCCCATGTCCATTTCACGCCGCAACTTCCTGAAAACCACCGGCCTGGCTGCCGGGGCCGCATCCACCGCATCACTGCTTCCCGCCGGCCTGCTCGCCGGTTGCGCCACCGGCCCCGCCGCGACCCCGCCACCAGCTCCCAAACCGCCCACCGCCTTCACCCCCGTGGCCCCCGCCAGCATCGCCGACGGGCAAAAGTTGCGCCTCGCCATCATCGGTTGCGGCGGCCAGGGCGGCGGCGACCTGGGCGGCATGGCCAGCCACCCGCGCCTGCAGCTGGTCGCCGCCTGCGATCCCGACAAAAGCCACCGCGAGGGCTTCGCCAAGCGCTATGGCGAACACCAAAAGACCGAGGTCAAGGCCTACAGCGACTACCGCAACCTGTTCCACGAAATGAAGGGCCAGATCGACGGCGTGCTGGTGGCCACCCCCGACCACATGCACGCGCCCATCGACCTCTTGGCCATGAGCCTTGGCATCCATGTCTACGGCCAGAAACCGCTCGCCCGCACCATCGGCGAATGCCGCGCCATCACCGAAATGGCCGCCAAGACCAAGGTCATCACCCAGATGGGCATCCAGATCCACTCCGACACCATCTACCAGACCACCCGCAAGTGGATCCGCGAGGGCGTCATCGGCAAGGTCAAGTCCATCTCCAGCAACATGTGCGGCAACAAGCCCTGGGGCGGCATCGTCAAGTTCAACGTCGGCACTGCACCCGAATCGATGGACTGGGACCGTTACATCGGCGTCTCCAAGGGCCAGCCCTGGAGTAACCAGATCCACCCGATGGACTGGCGCAAGTGGGCCTCCTTCGGCTCGGGCATCCAGGGCGACATGGCCTGTCATGTGTTCGACCCGGTGTACATGGCCACCGGCATCACCTCCCCGACCAAGGTGGTGTCCTTCGGCCCCTTGCCCCCGGAAGAACGCTTCTTCGCCTTCGACAACGATGTGGAGTACACCTTCCCCGGCACCGAATTCACCGCTGGCGACATCAAATTGCGCTGGCGCAGCGGCAACATCTACCCGCCCAAGGGCATGCACCCCGGCATCGAAGCGCCCACCGCCGGCTCGCTCATCATCGGCGAGAAAGGCGCGCTCAAGATCCCGCACATGGCCTTCCCCACCGTGGTGGACGCCAAGGGCAACAAAATCGAGCGCAAGGACCTGCCTGCGGCCGCCCCCAGCCGCAGCCACTATCACGATTGGATCGACGCCGTGCTGGCCAACGACCAGTCCAAGGCCACCGCCGGCTTCGCCTATTCCGGCCCGATGACCGAAGCCGTGCTGATGGGCCTGGCCATCAACCACGCGCCCAACAAGGAATTCACCTGGGACGCCGCCAACTGCAGGTTCGCAGGCGTTGGCAAGGAAGTGGAGAAGGCCAACGCGCTGGTACACCCGACCTACCGCGAAGGTTGGACCGCGCCGGGGATGTGATTCGCCTTGGATGGCAGCGAGCAAGGGTTCACGCCCGGCCGCTCCCGTTCCCATAATCTGACTTTCAACGCGCGCCGCATCTGCGGCGCGCGTTGTCTTTGCGGAAACCATCCGGCGGGAGCGGCCGGGCGCGAACCCTTACGATGCCGCCATGGATTTCCCCTCCCTCGCCCACGGCATCTTCTTCGACCACGCCGCCGTCGCGCCCATTC
>CAZKVP010000107.1:0-7647 GCA_964556215.1 uncultured Phycisphaeraceae bacterium | reverse complement strand
AATTGCGCCGCCCGGGTGGGCAGGTCGGCGACCAAGCGGGCCTTGGGCGACACGCCATCACGGTCCCACCTGGCTTGCAGGGCTTCGCTCTTCAAACGAGCCATGTCCACCGCGTTGGGGCATTCGGCCTTGCAGGCTTTGCATGACAGGCACAGGTCCAAGGTTTCATGCAGGCCGTCGTCGGCCAGTCCCTTGGCGCCGATTTCACCGTTCAATTGGCCGGAGATGCCAAGACGCAAGGCGTTGGCGCGGCCGCGGGTGGTGTGGGCTTCCTCTTTGGTGACGCGGTAGGAGGGACACATGTTGCCGCTGCCCAATTTGCGGCAGGCGCCCACGCCGTTGCATTGTTCGATGGCGCCGACCACCCCGCCCTGGCCTTCATAGCGGAACAGGCCGCTGACTTCGGCCACGCGCAGGGGGTAATCCTTGGGGGCGCCGCCATGATCCAACCCGTCTTTGCCGTTGTCGCCGTAGCGCAGCGGGCCATCCAAAGGCGGGGCATCCAACTTGCGCCCCGGGTTCATCAGATTGGTGGGATCGAACAAGGCTTTGACCTGGCGGAAGGCTTGGTACAACTCAGGGCCGAATTGCTTTTCGACGAATTCGCCGCGCACGATGCCGTCGCCGTGTTCGCCGGAGAACACGCCGCCCAACGCCAAGCACTCGGCGAAACATTCTTCGCCGACTTTGCGCAAGGCCATGCGGTCGGGGGCTTCGTGCAGATCGAGCATGGCCTTGAAGTGCAGCACACCGACCGAGGAATGGGCATAGGTGGCGGTGTGGATGCCGTTGCGCTCGCAACTGGCGTAGACGAAGCGGGCATACTCGGCCAATTTGTCCACCGGTACGCAGGCGTCCTCGATGGTGGAGACGCCCTTTTGTTTGCCGGGTTGGTTGGAAATCAAACCCAGCCCCAGGCGGCGCACTTCCCAGGCGCGGTGTTGCTCGGATTTTTCCAGGCACAGGGTGTGCGAGGAGCCGATGCTGCCGGCCAGGCAGAAGGCGGCGAAGGCTTTGGCTTTCGCTTGCGCCTCCTCGGCGGTTTCGCCAAAGAATTCGCACAATTGAACGGCATGGGGGGCCTTGCCGGAAGCCACCAAAAAGGCGGCGATGTCGCGGGTGGAACTGTTACGGATGGCCTCGGTGATGACCACGTCGTCGAGCAGTTCGATGGCGGAGGGCTTGTGTTCCAGCATCCGCGGCAAGGGGGTCAGGGCATCGTCGAGCGTGTCAAAGCCCACCACCACCACGCATGTGGCTTTGGGCAAGGGAAGCAATTTCAAAGTGGCTTCCAACACCAGGCCCAGCGTTCCTTCGCCGCCCACGACAAGGTCGGCCAAAGAACGCTCCGGCTTAAGCAAGCTGTTGAGTGCGTAGCCGGCCACCACCCGCGGCAAAGGCGGGAATTTGGCGCGAATTTGCGCCTCGTATTTTTTGACGAGGGCGTCCACGCCGCGGTAAATCTCCCCTTCGCGCCCCGGCTTGGCGCAGGCGGCCTGCCAGCCGGCCGCATCCAAGCGGCGGGTTTCCAACTCCGTGCCATCCGCCAGCAGCAGGCGCAAGTTCAGCACCGAATCAATGGTGCGGCCGTAGACAATGGAGCGGGTGCCGCAGGAGTTGTTGCCCATCATGCCGCCCATGGTGGCGCGGCTGCCGGTGGCCGGGTCGGGGGCGAAATGGGTGCCCAAAGGTGCCAGCACCTTGTTCAGTTCATCCAGCACCACCCCCGGCTCCACCCGCACCCAGGAGCCGTCGGGCGCAATTTCCAGCACCTTGTTCATGTGGCGCGAAAAATCGACCACGATGCCCGGGCCGATGGCTTGGCCCGACAAACTGGTGCCGCCGCCGCGGCCGGTGAGCGGCACGCCGTGCTCGGTGGCAAAGGCCACAATCTGGCGCACATCCTCGTTGTTCTTGGGGAAGGCCACGGCCAAGGGCATGACCTGATAGACGCTGGCATCGGTGGCGAACACCCCGCGCAGGGCAAGGTCATCGTGGATTTCGCCGGCCAAGGCGGTGCGCAGGTCGGAGAAAAAGGGGCGCAAGGCTGCGGCGGAAGGCAGGGTGGGCATGGAGGGAAAACTGAAGTGAAAGCAAGGGATTGGAAGAAAATAAACCAACAGGATTGACCGTCTCGCATCCAGGGCACCGCGAAGCGGTGTTTGTTCCTGGCCAGGGGTGCAACCCCTGGAGAAAGTGCCCCCTTTTTTCCCACCCCGAAGAGGTGGAGGATGCGTGGAGCGCAGCGTCCGCCACCCCTTCGGGGTGGGGTTCCGAGAGATCCTTGTCCCAGGGGTTGCCTGGCCAGGAACGATGACCGCTTCGCGGTCCCAGCCACGGGCATTCGGTTTATTTTCTTCCAGTCCCCAAGGTGGAGGCGGAAGGGGCGTTTCCCCGGAACGCCGCCGGGCGGATTTTCAGGGCGCTGCGGGCGGATGTGCGGATGGCGAAATCTGCGGGAAGGACGCCGGATCCGTGGCGGCTTCCCGCAAATAGGCATTGACCAAATCAGGCGAAACTTGCGCGCACAGAGTCTTCATCTGCGTGGCGACCGCCGCCGCTTTGGCATAGTCGTTGGCTGACTTGGCCTGGCGGAAGGCGTAGATCAGGCTGTCAAAGTCGGTGTTGGCCTTGAAATCACCGCGGAAGGGGGTGGGTTCCATGGATTGAAAACTGGGCGGTGGCGGCAGGGATTGCGGCAGCGGCACGGGTTGCAGGGTTTGCGCCATCAGTTGGGCGCGCTCATCCTTGCTCAATTGGGGATTGGCCAACTTTTCCTCGTGGCTTTTTTGAGCGGCTTCCCACTCTTTTTTATCGGCTTTTGCCGCGGCCACTTGTTTGTCATAGGCGGCCATCGCTTCCGCCTGCTTGGCTTGCCATGCGGCCATTTCTTTGGCGTACGCCTGCGCATGTTCAACTTGCGCCCGAGCCGCTTGCGTCGCCATGTCATTGAGGATGCCGGACAGCACCCGCTGTTGCTCCGGCGTCGCTTCTTTGGGTGATCCGGGAGTGGTGGGCATGGGCGTGGGCATGCCCGGCGGCAAGGCCTCAGGCGCGACCGATGGCGTGCCTGACGAGGCATCGGGGCCCAAGGCCGCCGCCGGTCCGGGTGATGCCGTCGCCGGGGCGCCGGTGGCAGGGGCTGACAGTGCGGGGCCGGCCGGCGCGGGCTGGTGCCCGCAACCGCCCAAAAGCCCTGCGGCGCAGGCGGCCAAACATGCCGGCAAAAGAAAAGTTTTCATCAGGTCAATTCCTTATTGGTGAAGGGTATCCGGTTTATCCCAATTCAATGGTTCGGAATGATGTATTCGGCCAATTTTGTCGCGGGGCCGCCGGAAAGTCCGCGACTGTAAATGACGATGGCACGGCGCACATCGATCGGCCCGAGGTTGAAATCCTCCTGCTTGTAGCCTTGCACCAGGATATAGGCGCAATACACGTCGCTGCGGCAGGCGGCCTGCTGGGGCAGCCAGGAGACGGCATCGTACAGGTCGTTATTGGCGGTTGCCCCGGCCAGGCCGAAGGTGGCGGTGCCTTGGTTCCGCAACTCGCTGACCCGGGCCAGACCTTGGCGCGGGGCGGCAGCGCCGATGGCGTCCTTGGGGGCTTGGCGTGCGGTCATGATGCCGTTGGTGAACGCATTGACATTGCTAAGCGAAGTCGGGAAAGACAGGCAATTGAGCACCGCCTGCGATGCCGTGTTGATATTGATGGTGCCGGGCCTGAAACTGTCATTGCCGTTGGCGACCCGCCCCTTGTATTTCATGCTGTCCACGGTGTACAGCCCCGCCATCACATCGGCCCATGACAAGGTGCCGAAGGTCTGTCCGCGGATGCCGGCGCGCAAGGCGGCGATGTCGGCGGCGTTGTTGGCAGCGGTTGCCGTGGCCAAATCGGTGTAGAGTTGGTCGAGGGTTTTGTTGGCCACGCGGGCCTCGGCCACTTTGGTGGCGTCGTAGAAGGGCTTGTCGGCGCGCAGGCAGAGGCCCTTGACGCCTTGGGCGCTGGCACCATTAGCTTCGCGATCTTTGACCAAGTAGAAGTTGATGGCGTCGCCGATGGTGTTTTGCCAGGCCATGCCCACCAATTGGCTGCCTTGGGCAGGAATGATTCCCCAATTGCCTGCCGTCAGGCCGCGGTAGGCGGAATTTCCCGCGCCGGTCGCCGAGTTGTAATAAATCGGTCCCGCCATCAGGATTTTGCCGATGTCCATCGCATGCGGGGTGCCGTCGCGGCGTTGCACGCCGTTGTTGGCGTTGGCATTGGCGTTGTCGCGGGGCATATTCGGGGTGGCGCTGGTCCACGGCCCGGCCGGGGCGGAAAGCAATTCGGGGAAGGTGCCGGGATAATTGGCGGCATCGGTCGGGATGCCGACATAGTTGAAGAACAAGTCGCCGTTCTTGATGCTTTGGCGCCCCCCGCTCGAGGCATAGGTGGCGTAGGTGACGCCATTGGTGGTGTTGTCGGAGTTGCCGCTGGGATAGAGGGTTTGGGTCCCGAAAGCGATTTTCGTGGAAGCCCCCAAGGAATGCAGGTTGGCATTGAATTGCCCCCAAGTCGCCAGCGCAGGCATGGTGCTGGGGGTGTTGGGGCGCCCTGGCGCCCAGCCATTGGGCAATGCGGCTTGGGCAGGCCAAGGGTTCACGCCATTGCCGGGTGACGGGCCAAGCACCCCCGAGGCGGTGGCATAGGTGTTGGAACGGTATTCCCAATCGCCCCAGTCCTTGGGCATGCGATTGCTGCTGGTCCAATACAGGGGCGGGCGCGACTGCAGCAGGTCGAGTTTTTCATCCCCCCCGAATGTGCGCACGTCCACCTGTTTGTACACGATGGATCCCGGCGTGGCCTGGCGTCCGGCAGGGATGTTCGACTCGCAAATGTAGCAGTTGCCGGCATCCCACCCGCTGGGCAAGGTTTGATAGGGCACGCGGTTGTAGGGCACCCACCAGTTTTGAGGGGTTCCGTAGGCGTCTTTGGCGAGTACTTGCAACTCGAATTGGCTGACATCCCACACGGCGGGCTGATTGTTGATGTCCGGGGCGGTGTTGGCGGTGCCCAAGTCCACGGCATAGGTGTTGGCGGGGGGGACGCCGCCGGAGCCGGCGAAGAGGGTCTGCATCAGATCCACATTGCCGCTGGCATCCACCACCGGTCCACCGAAGGGGTGGCCCCAAGCCGCCGCGTTGGGGCGCAATGCGCCGCGGTTGGCATCGTCATCCGTGCTGGCCTTGGGACGGTTGGTGTTTTCGGTGCCGTTGCGGTAGAAAAGGATCCGGCATCCCGGCTTGAGGACATAAAACCCTTCCGCATCTTTGGGCATGCCGGTGGCGGCGGTGATGAAGGTGTCCAATGCGTCGGAATTGCCCATGCGGTACCCCGCGGGGTTCCAGGTGCTGTAATCCCTGTAGTCTTGGCCCCTGAATGTGAAACGCAGGTTGGCCAGCCGGATGGGGATGGCATAGGGATTGGCCAGCTCGAAGGCATAGGAACCCATGCCGGCCGACTGGCCGTAGCGAGGGTCGTTGTATCCTGGGTTGACCCGGCCGCTGTTGACGGTGGGATTGCGGGTCTGTTGGGTGTTGAAATAAATGGCCGACCAAGTGCCGTCGGCGGCCTGCACCGGGCCGGCAAAAAGAGGTTGGGCGGTGTAGGCGGTGGTGCCGGCCAAGGTGTCAAAATTCTGCCCGCGCTGATCTCCGCCCTTGTATTTGCTGTACAGGTTTTGGATCCAGAGATCGGATCCCACTTGGGTCAGCTTGCACTTGACCACATGGGTGTTGCCGCCGTCGAATTCCTGCAATTGAAAAGTGTTGGTCGCGGTGTCCCAGAAATACGGCTCGGCCTGGTAGATCCATGCCCCTTGTGCGATCACCGCGCCAATCATCGGGGTCAGGGATGCCAGCGACGTGTTTTTCTGGAGCAGGACGGCGGCGCCGCCGGCGGTGGCTTGGGTCGCGGGGATGTTCCATCCCCAACCGCCGCAGACATACGGCATCTGCGCGTAAAACTCCGTCAAAACCGGCAACGGCTTCCACCCCATCCAATTCCATGCCAGCGTCGGCCGGTTGTCGCGTTGCATCGCATCCTGCAAACAGGCCCCCACTTGGATTTGATACTGCAAGGGGCGGTCGGTGCTGGTCGGAACCAAGGTGGTGAAGCCCGGCGGGAAGGGATAATCGTCATTCGATGTGTTATTGTCCGGGCCGCCAAAGAAGGTCTGTATGAACGGAGTGGGCCCACTCCAGAAAAACCACGGGCGGTTGTCCGGATTGGGATTGGTGAACCCGATCGGGTCCTTGACTCCCGAGGTTGCATCAAGTTGATACAGGTTCAAATCCCCCTGCCACTGCGGCGCGAAATGCCAACTGAGAAAAGTCGGAAAGGCGACTTGCTCCATCCGGCCGCTGATCGTCGTCAACTGCGAGCGCAAGGTGTTGGACGGCATGGCGCCGTAGTGTCCCGTATTGCCGTTGGACGGGGCGTCAAACAACTTGGGGGCGGGCGACAGTGAGGCATTGGCCAGCTTGTTCGACAAATCCCGCAGTTGCGCCTCGTCGCTCAATTTCGGTGATGCGGCCGTGCCGTTGCCGCCGTAGCGGCCGCCGGTGGCGCTGGCGGAGGTTTGCCCATCGGCGCCAATCTGGCCGCCGGCTTTTTGCCAATAATCCCAGTCGGTGGTGGCGGTGGCGGAGCGGTAGGTTTTGGAGTTGCTTCCGGGGGTGGCCAACAAAGACAGGGTTGAACTGAGTGTTTTGGCGTTGATTTCATACGGCCCTTCGCCCTTGCGCGGGGTGCCGGACGGCGTGCCCGGCGGATCGCCCAATTCCCCCAAGGCGGTGTTGAGATTGAGGCAGCCGGACAAGTCCACGATGCGCACGGCGGCGACATAGCGCAGGCCGTTGACCAAGTTGCTCTTGGGGTAAAACCACAAGGCGTCACCCACCCCATCGCCGTCGGTGTCCACCAGCCGTGAATCGGATGACGACAGGTTTTTTGCGGGGTCGGTGGGGTCGGGGGATTGGAAATTGACACGCTGCCCGCCTGCCAATCCCGGGATCGGTTGGCCGGCTGGCGCGTCCACCGGCACGAATTCGTGCGTCGCCGGATTGCTTGGGGTGCCGGCGAGGTTGACATTCGAATACACCAGGAAACTGCCGAAAAGGTTGGAAACCTGCGTCCAGTTGCCGGATGCGTCGGGCGCCCACGGCGACAGCCAAGCGTCATCGGTCAGGGGATCGCCCATGCCGACGGAGGATGTCTGGACCCTGGGATAGGCCAGGCGGCAACTGTTGCAGAAGCGCGCGGTATTGGTCCATGGATAATCGTAGGGTTCATGGATGTCGCTGGCCGTCAAAGGTGCGGTTTCCGTGGTGACCGGGGCGATCTTGCCGTCGGCGCCGATGACGACGGCGATGTCCGTTTCCAGTTGCGCCATGACCTGGCTCGCGTCCCCGTCGGCCTGGCCGTGCGCGAGCGAATAAGCGCGCATGGTGCGCAGGTAGGTGATGACCAGGATCAGCATCATGAACAGCAGCATCAGGATGAGGACCGTGGCGAACGCGCGGTTGGCGTGGTGGCGGCGCCGACGGATGGACTTTTGCATGGGGAGGCTCCGGGGGGAAGGCTGTTGCGCACTGCGAAGCAGTG
>CAZKVP010000106.1:0-7702 GCA_964556215.1 uncultured Phycisphaeraceae bacterium | reverse complement strand
AAGTAGGGGCACCTGGATTCGAACCAGGGACCAAGGAATTATGAGTTCCGCGCTCTAACCACTGAGCTATGCCCCCAAAAGGAGGGGGAGTATACTCGCGGCCATGAGCCAATCCATGCCCGTTGCCGACCCTGCCGCAAGCAAACCCATGACTCTGCGCGTGCCCATCCGCGTGCGTTACGCCGAGTGCGATCCGATGAATGTGGTGCACCACGCGGTCTATCCCATTTGGCTTGAGATCGCCCGGGTGGAGCTGCTGCGCGCGCAGGGGGCGGTGTATGCCGAGTTGGAAAAACAGGACATCCTGTTCATGGTGGCGCGCCTGTCGCTGCGCTATAAAAAACCAGCCCTTTACGACCAGCAGGTGGAGGTGGAAGTGACATGCCGGCCGTCGGCGGGCATCAAGATCGAACACACCTACCGCGTGCTGCGCAAGAACCTGCAAAACCCGGTTTTTGGCGAGGATGTGCTGTGCGAGGCGGAGACCACCATCGTCTGCGCCGGGCGCGACGGCAAAGCCAAGCCGATTCCGGAAGGGTTGGTGCCGTAAATGAAAACGGGCCGCGTGGCGGCCCGTTTTCATTCATTTGCCTTCTCCGGCTTCATCCAACTTCATCAGTGCCTTGGTCAGTTTGTCGATCAGGTCCATGTAGGAAGCGGGGCGGTCTTCGGGCGCCACGTTCATCATCCAAGCGACCAGGTTGGCCAGGTAGGGGTTCACGCCGTAATGCTCGGCCAGATTGGCCGGGGCTTCCTTGAAGCGTTTGAGGATCACATCCTTGGGAGTGGGCGCTTGGTAGGGCGGGGTGCCGGCAAGCATGTGCCACATGGTGGCGCCCAATGAGAAAATATCGGCGCGGCAGTCGGCTTTTTGGCCCCGGGCGATTTCCGGCGGCATGTAATAGGGGCTGCCCATGACTTTGCCTTCGACCTGCTTGCTGGCGGTTTCAGCCAAGCCAAAGTCGATGATTTTGGTCCGTCCCTGGCGGTCGAGCAGCAGGTTGCCGGGTTTGATGTCGCGGTGGATGTAACCCATCTGATAGGCATACGACAGGCCGGCGCTGGCGTCGATCATGACCTCGCAGGTGCGCCGGTCGGACAGGCGTCCGGTGGGGGTGTGGTCGCGGAAGCGCGTGTCGTCCTTGTAATTCCACGCAGGGTTGGCCCGCAACTCGGCTTCGGCGATGGTGCGGATGGAATCACCCTTTTTGATCAGTTCCAGCACGCTGTTGCCGTCCACCAGCTCCATGGTGATGTAGGGCTGGCCCATGTCTTCGCTCATGGAATAAATCTGGGCGATGTTGGGATGGTTGAGCGAGGCCAAAATACGCGATTCGCGCAGGGCGCCCTGGTAAAGGTTGTCGTCCTTGGAGGGCGGCGCGTTCACCACCTTGAGCGCCACCTGGCGGTTGAGCGTTTCGTCGAAGGCGACGTAGACCGAGCCCATGGCGCCGGAGGCCACGCGCTTGACCAGGATGTACTGGCCAATCTGGCAGGGCACCTGGAAGGCCACACCGCAGTCCGGGCAGTTGGCCTGCTGGAGCGGGGTCATGGCGCTGATGTTGATTTTGTGGCGGCAACCCGAGCAGGTGATTTCCTGGATGCGGTTGACCTGCATTTCGCGGTTGGGTGCCGGTTTGGCCGGCGCCTTGCTGTTGTTGGCCAAACTTTTTTGCGATCCGGAGGGGGTGGTGGCGCCCGGCAGGCCGCTCATGTCGCGCTGGGTGGGGGCGCCGCTGTTGTTGGCCGCATTGGGTTGGCTGGAGGGGGCTTTGGCCGGCGCGCCGCTAGTACCCCGCGCCGCTTCAACCGCCGCATTGAGAGCCGGCACAATGACGGTGGGGGAATTGGCCACACTGTGTTTGGTGCCGGTGGCGGTTTCTTCCCCATTTTCAGCGGGGGAGACTGCCGGTACCGCGCATACTTCCTTGCAATCCACGCAACGGATGCGCCGTCCGGCGGCTTCGTCGGGCACGCCAAGTTTGCGGTTGCAATGGGGGCAGTGGAATTTGATCATTGACGGGGGGCCGGAGTCTTCAAACTGCAACCCAACGGGCTTCAAGGTATTGCATCGCCATACCAGCCCTCGGAAGTGCGCGGGTATCCTAACAAATACGCATACAATCGGGGAAAAAATCGGAAAAAGCGGCCGGCGTGGCCTGCCCGGGAGTCTCCGGGCTTTGTCATCACGGCCGTTTTTGACCGAAAGGCCGCCTGCGGCTAACCTTTCCGTCTTTCCCCCCAAGCCCCGGTGGACCGGAGGCGACCCTTCACACTTTTCAGACTCTACATCAATGGCTATTGAAACCCTTTACGACAAAGATGGCAGCATGCAACCCTTGGCTGGCAAGACCGTCGCCATCATCGGCTACGGCTCGCAAGGCCACGCCCATGCACAGAACTTGCGTGATTCCGGCATCAAGGTGATCGTGGCCAACCGCAAGGATTCGGCCAACGGCAAGCTGGCCATCGAGCACGGGTTCAATCCGCTGCCGGTGGCCGATGCGGTCAAGCAGGCCGACGTCGTGGTCATCACCCTGCCCGACGAAGTGCAGCCCTCGGTGTACAAGAACGACGTGGCCCCCAACCTCAAGGCCGGTGCCTGCGTGCTCTTCACTCACGGCTTCAACGTCCATTTCAAGACCATCGTGCCGGCGGCCGATGTCGATGTGATCATGGTCGCCCCCAAGGGCCCCGGCCATACGGTGCGCTATGAATATGAGAAGGGCGGCGGCGTGCCATCGCTCATGGCCGTGGCGCAGGATGCGACCGGCAAGGCATGGGACATTGCCTTGGCCTACGCCATTGGCAACGGCGGCGGCAAGGGCGGCATCCTCAAGACCACCTTCAAGGATGAGTGCGAGACCGACCTGTTCGGCGAGCAGGTCGTCTTGTGCGGCGGTTTGGCCGAACTCATCAAGAAGGGTTTTGAAACCCTGCTCGAAGGCGGCTATCCCCCCGAGTTGGCCTACTTCGAATGCTGCCACGAAGTGAAGTTGATCGTGGACCTGGTGGTCCGCGGCGGCCTCAATTTCATGAACCACTCGATCTCCAACACCGCGGAATTCGGCGGCTACTACACCGGCCCCAAGATCGTGGACGACGCCGCCAAGGCCCGCATGAAGGTCGCTTTGCAGCACATCCAGACCGGCGATTTCGCCAAGGCTTTCCGCGAAGACTACGAAAAGGGCTTCCCTTGGTTCAAGTTGCAGAAGGAAGCCAACCGCACCCACGCCATCGAAATCGTCGGCCAGGAACTGCGCGCGCGCATGCCGTGGATCAAGCCGGTCGTCATCTGAATGCATTCCCGCCCCGGCGCTTGCTGCGGCCGGGCCTGAACGAAAAGAACCCGCCTATTGGGCGGGTTCTTTTCGTTCAGGCGGGCCGCGCAGCAAGCGATTCCAGCAGGTTCACCCATTGCGCCAAACGCAAAGCGGGCGCATGGGTTTGGGCGTGCGCGGCCAAGGCCGCCTGTCCCAGGCGCCCAACCTCGGTGCGGTCGGCAGCCAACCCGACCAACCAATCGGCCAATGCGGCGCCGCCGGCGGCGCCGGGTTCAAACACCGCGCCACACCCGGATTCGTTCACCACCTGCGCCACTTCGGCGGTTTGCGGCGCCACCACCGCCGCCGCCCGGCCAATGGCCAGCACCCCGTACAGTTTGCTGGGCACCACCAAGCCGGTGAAAGCCGGCAACTGGCTGATCAGGTGCACATCCGCCGCCGCCAGTTGCGCTGCCAGCGCCTCGCGCGGCAGGTAGGGGAGGAAGAAAACATTTTTCAATGCATGCTCCTTGACAAAGGCCTCAAGGTCGGGCCGGCGTTTGCCGCCGCCGGAAAAGACAAAACGGATGCGGATGTCGTCCTTGAGCAGGAGCATTGCCCGCTTGAATGCGGCGGTGTCGTGGGCCAGGCCGAGATTGCCGGAATACATGATGGTGAGCGGCCGTCCGGCCGGCGGGGGTGGGCATGCGTCGTCTTCCGCCGCCCATGGCGCAATCAGTGCCAATTGCGCTTCCTTTACGCCAAGCGGCCGCACCCGTTCCCGCATGCAGCGCCCCAGCACCACCACGCGCGCGCTGCGCCGAAGCACAAAGCGGTTGACGGCCCCAAGCAGGCGCGCGGGAATGCCATCGGGTTTCAGCACCCCGCCGGCCACGGCGACGGCCGGATAGAGGTCCATCACCCATGAAACAAGTTGTCCGCCCCGCAGCCGGGTGATCAGCCAGCCGGCCAGGCCGATCAGGGGCGGGGTGGTCAGGGAGACCACCGCATCCTGCCTTGGCAGGAGCAGCATCCGCCAGGTCGCCAGGATGTGGAACAGCGCAAAATCCGCCATACGGCCGGCCAGGCTTTTTTTCCCAAAGAGCGCCACGCCGACGCGGTGGATGGCGACGCCGTCCACCCTTTCCTCCTTGGGCAGAGTCGCTCCGCTTGCGCCATAAACGCTGCGCGATGCCACCACATGCACCTCATGCCCCCGCGCCACCAGCGCCCGGGCCAAATCATGCGCATGCTGGGCGGTGGCCGCCGGATCGGGGTGGCAGGCTTGGTTGAGTATGAGGACGCGCATGAAGGCGCCACTTTACCGGATTGTGGTGCCGCGCATGGCGGCAGTGATCATGGCGCCGCAAGCAAAGTACCCTGCCACTGCCTGCGGTAGTCGCGCGGCGACAGCCCGGTGACGGCCTTGAACAGCCGCGTGAAATGTTTGGGGTCGCGCACACCGACTTTGGCGGCCACGGCGGCGATTTTGCCGCTGTCCGTCCGCAGCATGGCTTTGGCTTCATTCACCTTCAATTGCACCAATGTGTCATGCGGGCTTTGCCCCAAATGGCGGGTGAAGGCTTTTTCCAGCCCGCGCCGCGAAACGCCGCAAAATTGCGCCACCTCGGCCACATTCACCCTGGCCCCCTGCGCTTTCATGTGGCTCAGCGCCTTGGCCACCAAGGGCGATGGCGAAGCCAGGGTATCCGTGCTGCCACGCGCGATGACTTCGTGCGGCGGAATGAGTTGGTCGGCCGTGGACGGCTTTTTCCCCGCCATCAAACGGTCCAACTCTGCCGCCCCGCGGTAGCCCACCTTGCGCAAGTCGGTGCGGATGCTCGACAGCCGCACGGCCGTGCAGTCGCACACCAGGGTTTCGTCGTCCATGCCCAGAACGGCGATGTCCTGCGGCACCTTGCGCCCCAGCGTCAGCGCCATATCCATGAACCGTGCGCCAGCGTAATCGGTCCAACAGAACACCGCCATCGGCGTCTGCAAGCCCTTGAGCCAGGTGTCGACGCGGCGGGTTTCCTTCTCCCACGGCGCCGCGCTTTCGTGCAGCACGGCACATGCCAACCCCGCCTCTTTCAGCTGGCGCACGAACACCTCCTTGCGCGCGGAGTGTTCGTAGCCGTAGAACCCGAAGCGGGTGAAGCCGCGCGCGCGCAGGTGGGCGATCCCCAGGGCCACGGCCTGGTCGGTGTCGGTGAGCACGCGGGGATAGGGTGTGCCCATACGCCGCCCCTCGACATTGACAGTGGGCAGCCCGCACTTGGCCAGGAAATCGGGCAACGGCGTGCCATCGCGCACCAGCATGGTGAGGATGCCGTCGCCCCGCCAGCCCCAGGGGATGTTGCCGGGGTTAGGCAGCATGTCGAGCGACAGGTGCCAATGGTGCTCGCGGGCATACTGCGCGATGCCCTCAAACAAAGGGCCGCGGTAGAACTCCAAGGCCACCAGCACATGTTTCATTTTAGGGACAGAGTATTGCACGGTTCGTATTTTACAACCTTTTTACGCATTTGTTGGTTTTATAAGAACTGACACCAGCCTATTCTCCTGCCCATGAAGATTTCATCTCTTACTTTGCTGCTGGCGGTTGCTTGGGCGGGAGCTGCGCGGGCGCTCGATAACGTGTGGACCAGCAACCTCAGTACGGACTGGAATACAGGCGCAAACTGGACTGACAGCGTCACACCCACCACCCACAGCGTTCCCGACAGCACCGCCGAACGGGCGGTGTTCAATGGGACTGGCACGCAGACCGCAGTGACCTTCGCGGCGGCGGCCGGAGGAAATTTCAACGGGATACTGATGACCGCCGGCCAAACCTCCAATCTGTCGATCGACTCGTCAGGGGGAGCGAATATGCGCATGAATAACGGCGCAGGCATCACGATCCAATCCGGTGCGGGAGCTTTTTCCTTGGGCACCAGTGGTTCAAACTTCTCGCTCATCCTCAACGGGACAGTCGCTTCATCCACCCCCGTGAACTTCCAAAACGACTCCGCCAATACGGCGACACTCGGCAGCCATATCACCTTTAGCGCCGGCGGCGGCACTGCATTGCCGCTGACACTCAGCGGCTCGGGTAATTGGCAGGTGGATGCAGTACTCAACACCGTGATCAATTCTTTTACCAAAAGCGGCGCCGGCACGACGACGCTCACCGCCGTCAACACCTACACCGGCAACACCACCATCTCAGCGGGAAAACTGACCATCAGCGGAACAGGGCGGCTTGGCTCCGGGTCTTACGCCGGGAACATCGCCCTTGACGGCACGCTTGAGTACAGCTCTTCGGCCAATCAAACCCTTTCCGGCAACCTATCCGGTGGCGGCACGCTGCTTCAGACAGGGGGAAACACCGCGTTCATCCTGTCTGGAGACAATTCCGGATTCACCGGCGCCGCCCAGGTCACCAACAACGGCTACATCCGTTTCAATTCATCGACCGCCGGCAGCGAAAACGCATCTTGGGATGTGGGTTCAGGCACCAGTTCGCTGGTCCTTAATGTGACTGGCGTGACGGTCCAACTTGGGGCCCTCAGCGGCAGCGGGCGCGTCTTGTTTGGTGGCGGCGTTACGAGTGGATCCGTGGTTATCGGCAATTTAAACACGGACACCACCTATTCCGGCGTCATCAGCAATGCCATCGCCGTCACCAAGGTCGGCACCGGCACCCTCACCCTCGATGGCACGACGAACTCCTACACTGGCGGAACCACAATCAACGGAGGCACCCTGGCGGTCGGCGCATCGACCGGAACGCTCGGCGCCTCCACCGGAACCATCACCGTGGATGCCGGCAACAGCGCCACGCTGGATCTGCTTGGAACAACCACGCATAATTTCAGCAGCGGCACCGTCACCATCGGCACGGGCAGCCAGCTCACCATCAATCACTCGGAGTTTACCGGCACAAGCGCGGCCTTGGGGACATTCTCGGGGGCCTTGTCAGGGGCGGGAAACTTGGTCATCGGCGCCGTGGGCGGCACTCTGAATACGGGAGCCGCCAGCCGCCGCATGACGTTCACCAACGCCGCAGCCTTCGACAACTTCACCGGGGCCATCGAGGTTCAAAGCGGCACCAACATGGCCCTCTTCAACGGCACGCTGACCAGCGCCAACAGCAACAACCTCACCATCGACTCCGGTGGCTATGTCACCCTTATCAGCGGCAGCACCACATTCGTGGGAGCACTGAATGGCGGTGGCTCTTTCACCATGAACACATCCGGCAGCGGCACGGCCTCACTCAGCGTCGCCAGCGGAAACTTCTCCGGCGTCATCGCTTCGAATTTACTGCTTGGATCCGGCACCGTAACCCTGACCAAAACCGGCAGCGGCACCCTCATACTCTCCGGCAACAATACCTACACCGGCACCACCACCGTCAACAACGGCGTGCTTGAAATCGCCGGATCCGGCACGCT
>CAZKVP010000105.1:0-7751 GCA_964556215.1 uncultured Phycisphaeraceae bacterium | reverse complement strand
CAATACCCCCGATACAACATCTCCCCGCTTTCCAACTCCCGATACACCCGCGAGCCTTGGATACCGGCGAAATCTTTGCCCAGGCCGTGCAAACATTTGGGTAGGTGGCGGGCGATCAGATCCAGCGAACGGGCGGAGTTTTTTTCCATGCCGCGCAAGACATCGGCGCTGATATCGGTTTGCGACAACATCTTCAAGGGCGCGTTGGCCAGGCCTTGCTCCCAGGCTGCAAAACGGTCGCGCGAGCGGAAGTCGGTGTAGAGGAAATGACCGCCGGGCTTCAAGACCCGC
Organism: uncultured Phycisphaeraceae bacterium; assembly: GCA_964556215.1. Taxonomy (GTDB): domain Bacteria; phylum Planctomycetota; class Phycisphaerae; order Phycisphaerales; family Phycisphaeraceae; genus CANIYR01. The sequence goes on along the minus strand of CAZKVP010000105.1, from coordinate 7,460 downwards.
GCGACTTCGGCCAGGAATTTGGGGAACTGCGGGTAGCAGTGCGAGGCTTCGACATTGAGCAGCACATCAAAGGTGTTGTCGGCAAAGGGCAGATGCTCGGCATCGCCTTGCATGAATTCAAGCCCGGGCAAACGGTGACGGTTTTGGCAAAAGGCAATGCCGGCCGGGTTGAGGTCAAGGCCGGTGTAGGCCGCCGGTTGCAGGGTGCGCATGAGGTAAGAGGCGCCGCCGCCGTGGCCGCAACTGACTTCCAACACTTTTTTCTCATGCCAATCAACTTGCGCCGCCGTCCGGTGGTACAGCTGGATGCAGGCGCGGTTGGGCTCGTCTTTCCCCGACAAAGGCAAGCCCATCGGCGGCTCGGTTTCAAAGGCGTAATTGAGGAACAGGATTTCCTCGCCTTTAAGGCGCCGGGTGAGGAAGGGGTACCAGCACTTCCAAATCAATTTGCGGAAGAAGTGGTTGGACAGCAGGGGGTCGATCAGGGCCATGCGGGGAGTATGACAGGGGTGGGGCCGATTATGATCCGGCCCTTCCATCTTTTCCTTTTTTGCCCTTCACTTTTTGCAGGCAACCCCATGCACTCTCCCCGCACCCTTTGCGCGCTTCTGGCGTTGACACTGATCCCCTGGCTTGCCGGCGCGCAAGTCCGCGCGCAGGGGGCTTTGGCTGAAAAGCCCGTCACACCGGCCGTCCAATGCCTGACTTTGGCACAGGCGCAGGCGGCCATCGTGGACGATGCCAAGGATCCCGGCGGCTATTTCAGCCAGATGCAGACCATGGAAATGGAGACCAAAACCGGCGCCGCCCTGACCGGCGCCACGCTGGAGGAGCAGCGCAAGGAGTGCCGCGCGCGCTACCAGGCCGGCGTGGTTGCGTTCACCGCGCAGGAGCAGGCGGCATTGGTGGCATATTTGGGGGACCTGTACCCAAAGTTGGCAGAGGCCTATCCCGGCTTTGCCGCCACGCCCTGGCGCTTCATCAAACTGGCGGATGCGATCGAGGGCGGTTTGCCGCACACGCGCGGCGACAACATCGTGCTGCCGGCCGGATTGTGCCGGGCCCTGGCCATGCTGCGCACCCTGCCGCCGGGGCACCCGGCCCACCGGGAGATCTGGAATCTCCTGCTGCACGAGCAAATGCACGTGTATCAGCGCGCCCATCCCGCGCTGTTCGAGGCGCTTTACACCAAGGCGTGGGGCTTTGAAAAGGCCGAGTCCATCACCGGCTGCCCATGGCTGACGGAACACCATTTGGCCAACCCGGATGGCACCGACTGCCGCTGGGTGATGCCCGTCAAGCGCGACGGCACCGCCGCCTATGTGTGGCCGCTGGTGGTGCTCTCAGACGGCCCGGGCCCCAAGCGCATGCCGGCGGATTTCAGCATGCGATCCCTCGTGGTGGAGAAAAAATCCCCCGGCGTTTTCGCCGTGAAGACGGATGAAAAAGGGCGCCCGGCCGGGGGCGGGTTGATGGAGGAAACGCAATACGCCGCCGTCTTTGGCGGCAGCAGCAACATCTACCACCCGCATGAAGCCTGCGCCGACCTGTTTGCCCGCATGGCGGTGGACGACCTGTTTGGGGCGCCAACGCGGCCAGGCCGGGCCGACTCGCCCGCGATGAAAAAAGTCCTGGCCGCCCTGCGCACCTGGTGCGCCGCGCATTTGGGGCAATGAGAACTCGCGCGTCATTTTTCCTTGGCCGGCGGCTTGACCGGCAAGGGCCAGGGCAGGTCGGCGGGCATGGCGCGCTTGTCGTTTGCCGGCAGCGTGACCTCTTTCCACAGCGGGGTGCCGGTGTTGGCCGTTTCGCCGCCGGTGGCCAGAAAGAAGCGGCCGCCGGCGGTGCCGGCATCGACGTTGTTTGAGGGGGTCCGGTCGGCCGTGAATCGCCCCTGCGTGATTGGGGTGACGGCGCCCTTGGCATCCTGGGTCCAGCCGTTGCCGAAAACCGCCTTGCGCGCATGGGTCGCGGAATCCCCGTTGCGCAGGAAATCCTCGACGAACGAATGGCAGTCCGCCAGCACCGGATGGTTGCCGGGGGTTGAAAAGGTCACCAGTTTTTTCCATGCCTTGGTGTCGGGCATGAACAGGTGGCCGGTGTATTCGGTGCGCCGGCCCGCCACTTTGGCGCTCACCATGAAGCGGTAGGTTTCGCCGGCTTTCCAATCAAGATCCAGGAAGGATTGCCCGCCGGTGCCCTCGCCGCCGAAGCGGCCGATGGTCACCTGCTCGTCCTTGAAAATCATCTTGGTGCGGTCTTCTTCCTTGACGGCCTTGGGGTCGTTGGTGGCGACCGAATCCCACACCGAGAAGATGAAGCGCTTTTTCCCGTTGGGCAGTTGCTGCAGGCCGCAGTAGCCCTGATCCCACCCGCAGACGCAGAAATAAGTGCCCGGGGCCGAATTTTGGATCGTCACCTCGTTGGCATAAGCCACCGCTTGGTCGGTTTTGTAGACCATGTGAATGGAGCGGCAGGCCCTGGGGGTGTTTTGGGGGGCGGCTGTGGCCGCCAGGGTCAGGAACGCACCCAGGAAAAGCAGAGAGCCGGCGGCGGGGAGGCGGATGGACATGGTGGGGGCAAAAGGGCGCGGGAGTTGAAAGTCGGAGCGGGATGCGGCATTCACCGGCCTGGCTTGCCGGATGATGCACGGGGGTGGCGCTAAGGACGCCGCCGGGGCGAAATTGTTTCAGGCGGCCGTTTTTTTGGCCGGTGCCCCGGGGAAGGCGGGTCCGCCCTGCTACCCTTCCCCCCATGCGCATCGCTTTACTTGGAGACATCGTCGGCGCCCCCGGGCGCCAAGCCGTGGGTGCCGCCGTTCCCTGGCTAAGGCAGGAGAAAAAGGCAGACTTCGTCTTGGCCAACGCCGAAAACGCCGCCGACGGCGCAGGATTGACCGCGGAGCTTTACCGCAAAATCAAGGAATTCGGCGTGGACGGCCAGACCCTGGGCGACCATGCCTTCCGCCGCACGGCGGTGCAGTCGGCTTTGGAGGGGGCAAGCGATCTGATCCGCCCGGCCAATCTGCCGGCCACGGCCTGGGGCAAGGGCCACATGAAGTTGGAAAAACCCGGCCTGCCGCCGGTTTATGTGATGACGGTCCTGGGTCGCATCTTCATGGACAAGATCCAGGGCAACGACCCTTTCGCTTGTGTCGATCACTGGCTCAAAACCCTGCCGCCGCGGGCCATCGCCCTGGTGGAAATCCACGCCGAAGCCACCAGTGAAAAAGCCGCCATGGGCTGGCACTTCAACGGCCGGGTGGCGGCGGTGTTTGGCACCCACACCCATGTGCCCACCGCCGACGAGCGCATCCTTTCCAAGCCTGGCGCTGACGATTCCATCCCCGGGGCCATCAACCCCTTCAAGGGCGGCACCGCTTTCGTCACCGACCTTGGCATGTGCGGCCCTCTGGATTCCATCCTGGGCCGGCGCGCCGACCGCGTGGTGAAACAAATGACCACCGGCCTGCCCGCCCCCTTTGATGTGGCGTTTGGCAAGCCGATGGCGCAGGGGGTGATCGTGGAGGTGGACAATGGGACGGGGCTGGCCACCGGCATCGAGCGGTTCGCCTTTGAGTTCAAGGGTGCCTGAGCGGCTTTTCGCCTTGGCGGGGTGATTTCTCCTAAAATCCCCGACTTTCACTTTTTACTCCCCGGAGACACACTCATGTCCGAAGTTTTCGATCTCGTCGTCATCGGCGGCGGCCCCGCCGGTTATGTCGGCGCCATCCGCGCCGCACAACTCGGCCTCAAAGTCATCTGCGTGGAACGCGACGCTTTGGGCGGCACCTGCCTTAACTGGGGCTGCATCCCGACCAAGGCACTGATCGCTGGCGCCGAGATGTACCACCAGGTCAAGCATGAGGCCGCCAAGTGGGGGATCACCACCGGCGAAGTCTCCTACGACTGGTCGAAAATCATCGGTCGCTCGCGCACGGTCGCCGGCAATCTGAACAAGGGCATCGGCTTTTTGTTCAAGAAGAACAAAATCACCCATGTCATGGGCCATGCCCACATCAGTAATCCCAAGATGGGCTGCTGCGACGGCGCCGAGCGCAAGTTCGAGATCGCGGTGTACGACGCGGCCGACAGCGCGCGCGCCGGGGCCGTGAAGCAAACCATCACCGCCAAGAACATTTTGATATGCACCGGCGCCGGCCCACGCGAGTTGCCCGGCACGCCCTTCGACGGCGACAAGGTCATCTCCAGCAAGCAGGCGATGAACCTGCCCGAGCAGCCCAAAAGTTTGTTGGTGCTCGGCTCCGGCGCCATCGGCATGGAGTTCGCCTACTTCTACAACGCCTTCGGCACCAAGGTGACGGTCGTCGAAATGCAGGACCGCGTGCTGCCGATCGAAGACAACGATGTCAGCAAGGTGGTGGAGAAAGCCTTCACCAAGAGCGGCATCACCATTCTCACCAACCACACCACCAAAGCAATCGAGAAGACTGCCACCGGCATCAAGGCCGTGGTGGCCAAGGCCGATGGCAGCGGTGAGCAGACCATCGAAGCCGACAAGTTGCTGGTGGCCATCGGCGTGGCTGGCCGCTACGACGGTCTGTTCGACGACAGCCTCGGCATCAAGACCGAGCGCGGCTTCATCGTCACCGACTACAAGCAGGAGCACCCCAAGTACGCCACCAGCGTGCCCGGCATCTACGCGGTGGGGGACATCATCGGCCCGCCGTGGCTCGCACATGTCGCCAGCGAAGAAGCCGTGACCTGCGTCGAGCGCATATTCGGCGCACACGCGCACGATGTCGACTACAGCAGCATCCCCGGCTGCACCTACTGCGAGCCACAAGTCGCCAGCATCGGCCTGACCGAGCGCGCATGCAAGGAGCAAAATCTCGACATCGTCATCGGCACTTTCCCGCTGGCCGCCAGCGGCAAGGCGCAAGCGATGGGCAGCACCGACGGCTTCGTGAAAATGATCTCCGACAAAAAGACCGGCGAAATCCTGGGCTGCCACATGGTCGGCCACGGCGTGACCGAACTGATCGCCGAGATCGGCTTGGCGCGCAAGTTGGAAGCCACGGTGGACGAAGTCATCGCCACCATGCACGCGCACCCGACCCTGTCGGAAGGCGTGCACGAGGCCGCGCTGGGGACGGCCGGGCGCATGGTTCATGCGTGAGGAGATGAAAAGCAAAAAACAAAAGGGGAGGCGCAATTGCGCCTCCCCTTTTGTTTTGAAGGCCCCGCTCCCGTCGCCAACGGCGACCCGGAACTTAGCCCAGGGTCGCGCCGAAGCGCAAGCGAAGGCGAGACCCTGGGTGGCGGTGGGGATGGGATCGACCGCGAAGCGGTCGCGGAACAGGTTAAAAGTTTCCTTGACATCCATCCCCGCGCCCTGCATCATCCCATTCTTCGGACTGATCTCTTCATTCCTTTTGCCATGGGCCCCCCGTGACTCCCTGTTCGTTCTGCGGAACCTCGATCCTTTTTTCCGGTATCCGCCATGGCGATGGCTATTACTGCAATGAAACTTGCGCAGCTGATGGGCAGTCCTCCCACATCTCTCAGGCGGATGTGGACCTGTGCGCCTCCAAACTCCACCAAGCAAATTGTCCTCGCTGTAAGGGAAGCGGTCCATTGGATCTTTATGCGTCGCACCGGGTCATTTCCATTCTTGTCCTTTCCTATCGCCAGTCGTTGAACACATTGAGCTGCGCTAAATGCGGTGCCAAGGCGCAAATCCGTGATTTGCTAATCACGGTCTTTGCGGGGTGGTGGTCTTTACATGGTTTGATCTGGACGCCGATCATGATGGCGCGTAATTTGGCGGCCATGGGAAAAAAACACGATCCACTGTCTCCTTCTCTTGAATTGCGCACGATGGCGCGACGCCAGTTGGGATTGGACAAGAAGGGAGACAAGAACACTCTGTCTGCCGTTTTGGATGAGGAGAAAAAGGCGAAGTTTTCTACCGGTCAAGGCAAGGGGCGGACAGACATCAATGTCCTTTTGAATGATCAAGCCAAGCCCCAATATTCGCGGTTTGCGTTGGCTAGTCTGATCTGCGGCCTTGTCTCGCTTATGCCGTGCATGTTCGTCGGCGTTCCTTGTGGTATCGCTGCAATCATCCTTGGAGTCATGGCTATCCGGCAACTTCAAGGCGGTTTTGGAAGCGGTACGCGCATCGCATCAATTGTCGGAATCATTTCAGGGGCGCTGGGGATTGCAGTTCAAGTTTTATTCTTAAGTTTGACCATGGGATTTTGGAAGCCCGCGCAGAGACATCCAGTTCCATCCAAGCCTGCCATTGCGGTGCAACCTGTGGAGGTCGTTTCGTCGAACGCTGATAAGTTCCGCGAAGCAGCGAACAAAGGTGATGCGAATGCGCAATACAACCTTGGGCTTTGTTATTCCAAGGGTGATGGCGTTGATCTTAATCAGGCCGAGGCAGTCAACTGGTGGAGGAAGGCGGCGGATCAAGGGCTTCCAATCGCTCAGGCCAATTTAGGGGCTTGCTATGCGGAGGGGAATGGTGTGGATAAAAATAATGCCACAGCTCTCGTCTTGTTTCGCAAAGCGGCCGAACGGGGTGATCCTTCAGCGCAGTACAACATCGCGGCTTTTTATCACAACGGCCAAGGTGTTGAAAAAGATGATGCTGAAGCAACCAAGTGGTACATCAAGGCGGCTGAGCAGGGGCTGGTGGCAGCTCAGCAGCGTTTGGGTGACAACTACTACGCAGCGGTAGGCGTTGAAAAAGACTTCGCTCAAGCCACGAAGTGGTACCTCAAGGCTGCTGATTCTGGAAATGCGCGGGCGCAACTTGGCCTTGGGTTTTGTTTTCATTACGGAGGCTACGGCATTCAGAAAGATGATGCAGAAGCAGCCAAATGGCTGCAAAAATCAGCCGGTCAAAATACGGTGGACGCGCAGATTCTTTTGGGTGTCATGTATGCGGTGGGTCAGGGGGTTCCAAAGAATATGACGGAGGCGCGCAAATGGCTTCAGAAAGCGGCGGACGCCGGAGATTCAAGGGCGAAAGCGCTATTGAAAAAAGTGCAATAAGGCGAAATCTCTAGGCCGTGGCCCAGATTGGGAACGGCCCCCGATTCATTCCGCGACCGCTTCGCGGTCGTGCCACCTACCCATCCACCCAGGGTTTCACCGCCGCCGCTTGCGCTTCGGCGGCGCAACCCTGGGCTAAATTCCGCGTATGCGTTGGCGACCAAGGCAAACAAAAACGAACAGCGCAATTGCGCCGTCCGTTTTTCTTTTTACATCAGCCGCTTCAAATCCCCTTGAAATTGACCACCGGCTCCAGCATGCGCACCTGCCGCACCAGATCGCGTTGCGCGCGCAGAACCGCGCCGATCTCCTTGTAAGCCTGCGGCGATTCGGACAACAAATTCATGGCGTTGGCGTGTTGCCAATGAATACCCGCCATCGTTTCGCGCAGTGCGCCAAGGCGCAACTTGCGCCCTGCTTCGCCGCGCGCCAGCA
>CAZKVP010000104.1:0-7752 GCA_964556215.1 uncultured Phycisphaeraceae bacterium | reverse complement strand
TTTCAGTCTTCAGTCTGGCTGTTTATCGGCTATTCGAGGCTGGAAACTGTTAAATACGTAGGCTCTGGGGGGGCGGGTTGCGGGGCGGACCGCGAACTTTCAGTTCGCAATCCGATCCCTTGCGAACTGAAAGTTCGCGATCCGCCCCGCAAGTATTCCGCAAACACCTTGTCCGGTTCACCCTCATCATCGTGGTTAAGCGCGATCAACAAATGACTGCGGGCCTCCGTCAGTTGCGGATCCATGGCCACCGCCTGGCGCAAAAGCGCAATGGCCTGGGCTTGGTCGCCGGTTTCCAGCAGGGCGTATCCTTTGAGGAAGTATCCTTCGGCCCCCAGCGAATGGCGGGCAATCATGCCCTCGAAAGCCGCCACCGCCCCGCTCAAGCGGCCCATCAACACCAGGCACAAACCCAGATTCTTGAACGGCACCCAATCGCGGCCGTCGAGCGCGATGGCTTTCTCAAATGCCGCCACGGCCTCCTCATTGAGGCTTTGCGCGCGCAGGGCCTCGCCCAGGTTGCTCCAGTGCGGCCCATGGCCGGGCTGCAAACCGGCCGTTTTTTCGAACATCCGCGTCGCGATGTCAAACCGCCCCACCTCAAAGGCCAGGCAGCCCAACTGCTGCAGGGCGGGCACATGGCCGGGCGCCGCCTTCAAAATTTCGGTGTACAGCACATCCGCCTCGTGGATGCGCCGCGCGCGCTGGTGCTCCAGCGCCAACTGCATGGCTTGGTCAATGGTCACGGCGGTAATTTAACCGTGGTGCCGGCACCGTCTCCCCTGCGGCGCCCTCCTTGCGGCACAGCACCCAATGGCCGGCCTCCACCTCGTGCAAATGGTCGGCCGGTGAGCCGTAGCCGCCCTCGGGGTGCTGCTCGTCCACATGTGGCGACACCGTGAAACCGCCGGGGAAATCAGCCGGAATATGCGCCCCGTCCATCACCGTCGGCAGCCGGTGGGCGCGCCGGCCCAACACCGGCATGCTGCCCAAGAGGCCGCGCGTGTAGGGGTGCAAGGGGCGGGCGAACACATCCTCGACCTTGCCGTATTCCAGGATTTTTCCCGAGAACATCACCGCCACCACATCGGCGTTTTCGGCCACCACGCCAAGGTCGTGGGTGATCAGCATGGTGGCCATGCCTTTGGCTTTCTGGATTTTGCGCAACAGTTCCAGAATTTGCGCCTGGATGGTCACATCCAGCGCGGTGGTCGGCTCGTCGGCCAAAAGCAGTTTGGGCTGGCAGGCCAGCGCCATGGCGATCATCACGCGCTGGCGCATGCCGCCGGAAAGTTGGTGGGGATATTCCTTCATCCGCTGCGCCGGATCGGCGATGCCCACGTCGCGCAGGGCGGCTTCGGCGATTTTGTGCGCCTGTTCATGGTTCACCTTCTGGTGGAGCAGCACCGCCTCCATCACCTGCTCACCCACGGTGTACACCGGGTTGAGGCTGGTCATCGGCTCCTGGAAAATCATGGCGATCTCGTTGCCGCGCACCGAACGCATGTCGCGCTCGGAGAGTTTCAGCAGGTCGCGCGGCGTTTGGGCCGGATCGGCGGTCCACAAAATTTTCCCGGCGTTGGTTTGCGCCGGCGGATGCGGAATCAGCCGCAGCACCGACATCGCCGACACGCTCTTGCCCGAGCCGGATTCGCCGACGATGGACAGGGTCTGGCCGGGATAAATCGACAGCGACAAATCATTGGCCGCATTGAAGCGCGCGCCGGGCCCGGCCGATTTCGCGCCGGGGAAGGAAACGGTCAGGCCTTGGATTTCAAGCAGGGGAAGTTCGTTCATGGGAAGCGGGTTTATTTGTTCAATTTCGGATCCAGCGCGTCGCGCAGGGCTTCGCCGATCAGGTTGTAGGCGAACACGGTGAGGAAGATGGCGATGCCGGGGAACACGACCAGCCACCATTGAAGGCCGCCGCCGCTCCTGGCCATTTCCAGCAACTGGCCCCAGGACGGCTCGCCCGGCGGCAAGCCCAAGCCCAGGAAGGACAGGCCGGACTCGATCAAAATGGCACTGGCCACACCAAAGGAGGCCAGGGTCAGCACCGGCGTGATGCCGTTGGGCAGCAGGTGCCGCAGCAGGATGCGCCCGGTGGAGGCGCCGACCGCCTGCGCGGCCTGCACGAAATCCGCGTTGCGCAGGCGCAAAAATTCGGCGCGGATGAACACCGCGTAGCCGACCCAGCCGAACAGGCCGATGACAAACATCATGAGGTAGATGTTGCGTCCGTAGAAGGCGCAAATCATGATCAAAATGGACAGCGTCGGAATGGCGGAAAAAATGTCCACCAGCCGCATGCCGATCAGGTCGAACCAGCCGGCGTAATAACCCATCAGCCCCCCGACCACCACGCCGATGGCCAGCGAGATGCCGGTGGCCATCAGGCCGATGAGCATGGCAATGCGGCAGGCGTGGATCATGTGCGAAAGCACATCGCCGCCATACAGGTCGGTGCCCAGCCAGTGGCGGGCGTCCGGCGGCTGTTGAAAACGCAACTCACCGGCCACATCGTCCTGGTGGTCGCTTGGCGAATACGGCACCGGGGCGAACACCGCCTCAATCGACGGATCGGCGGCTAGGGTCTGGCGGTAGGTGAAGGAAGGGGTTTCCGACGGATGCACCCACAACGCCAAACCCGAACCGGCGGCCAGCACCAACGCCATGGCCGTCCATTGCACGGGTTTGGCCAACCGGCGCAGCAGAGGCCAAACCGCGGCCATGGCAAAGGCGGTTAAAAACAGCACATCGGCGCCGGTCAAACTGGCCAACAGCGGTGAGGAAACCCGGCCGGCGGTCTTCCACCACAGCGGATGGCTGGACGCCAAAAAAGGCGCAAATATGGCCAACAATGCCACCAACCCAATCCAAACCAAACCGATCCGCGCACCCCAGCGGCCGAGCAGGCGCAAGCCCACCCCGCCGAGCCAGGAAGTCCGGCGGCGCGGGGTTTGGGTGGAGGAACCGGAGAGCGCGGCATTACTCATAAGACACCCTCGGGTCGGCGATCGCATAGGCCAAGTCGCGACCGATGTCGCACAGCATGACGATGATGCTGCCGACCAGGGTGGTGGCCAGCACCACCTCGAAATCCTTGGTGGTGGCGGCCTCCACCGCCAACCGGCCCATGCCGTTGATGCCGAAAATGGTTTCGGTGATGACCGCGCCGGCGAACAGGGCCGGAATCACCCCGGCCAGCATGGTGATCAAAGGCAGCATGGCGTTGCGGAAGGCGTGGCGCCACAGCACCACCCGCTCGGAGACACCCTTGGCCCGCGCCGTGCGCACATAATCGGAAGACAGCACATCCAGCACCGCGCCGCGCTGCACGCGCGACATGGTGGCGAAGCCGCCGTAAGCCATGCACGCCACCGGCAGTATGCAATGCCAGGCGAAATCCAGCAGCCAACCGCGCTCAAAACCATGTTCCCCGCCAAACCGCGGAAAAAACGGCATGGCCCCGGCGGCCGCGTCATGCAGGCCGTTGGCCGGGAACCAATGCAAGTGCGGATATTGGGCCGAGGCCAAAAACACGATGCCCAGCATGCCGGCCACCATCACCGGCAGCGACCACAGGGCCATGAACAGCGCGCCCGAGCCGACGTCGAACAAGCCGCCGCGCCGGCGCGCCGCCCACACCCCGCTGAACACCGCCACCCCGTACATCAGCGGCAGCGTGATCAGGTTGAGCAGGATGGTGATGGGCAAGGTCTCGGCCACCATGTCGGTCACCCGGCGCCCGCGCAGGGAATCGCCCAAGTCCGGCAGTTTCAAGGCCGGCTTGGAGAACACCACCCGGGCCTGGCCCTGCACCTCCGCGGCGAAAAAACCGATGAATTGCGCCTGCGCCGGCCCCAAGCCGTAATGCTCCTGGGTGCGCAATATTTGCGCCTGCACTTCCTCCGGCTCCAGCGGCTTGATGTCCATGGCGGCGAATAACCCGAAGGCGCGCGGCCCGGCCGGATCATCCAGGGTGGCCAGCATGTCACGGGCGGCACCGGCCGGGGTTTTGCCCTCGTAGCCCGCCATCACCATGGCCGCGCGCAGGGCCTGCTCCACTGCCGCCGGATCGGCGGCCAAGGGCGCGGCGGCGAGCAAGGCGCGGGCTTCATCCAATTCCGGCGCGCTCCATTCCAAATGATCCGACATGCGGAAACCCGCCGGCGACACCTGGTTGAGCCAGCGCAAATACTGCACCGGCAGCGGACGGTCCAACGCGTAGCGGCGCTTGATGCGCTCGATCTGGCGCTGGCCTTCGCGGCTTTGCATGCCGCCACCTGCGGTCTGTTTCACATTGCCGATGCCCCCCGGCGCCAGGGCCATCACCACGAACACCACCGCCGTCACGCCAAGCAGCGTGGGGATCATGAGCAGCAGGCGGCGGAGGAGGTAGGAAAACACGGAAAGGAATCAGGCTGACTCAGGGATGTTTTTGCAGGGCCGCCGGCACATAAATCGCCGGCCAGTTGGTGTAACCGGTCTTGGGGATCGCATAGTTTTTGAAGCGCTTGTCGATGAACTGCACCGCCTCGCCATTGAACAGAAAGGTGTAGGGCTGGTCTTCGTGCAGCAGGTCGTGGACCCGGTGCCACATGGCCATGCGCTTGGGCTCGTCCATCTCGATCCGGGCCGCGTCGATCAAACGGTCCAACTCCGGGTTGGCGTAGGCCACCGCGTTGCTGCCGCTGTTTTTGATGGAAGCGGAATGGAAAATCTGCCGCGGATCCCCCTCCACCGTACCGCCCCAGCCCAGCGAGCAGGCCTGGAAGGCGCGGGTGTCGAGCCGCTCGGTCAGGATGTCGAAAGCCAGCGGATCCGGCGTCATGATGATGCCGGCCTTGGCATAGGCATCTTTCAAAAACAGCACGATGCGCTCGGTGCCCGGGTTGCTGCTGGAATAGGTCAGTTTGAAGCGGAATTCCTCGCCGGCGGCGTTCTTGAGCACCCCGCTGCCGTCGCGTACTTCCCAACCGGCCGCCTTGAGCAGCGCCTTGGCCCGCACCGGGTCGAAGGGCCAGGCCTTGACCGCCGGATCCGGCTGCGGCGTGCCGGGGCTGAACGGCCCGGTGGCCACCGACCCGATGTCGTTGTTGATTTCGTGCAGCATGCGCACGCGGTCGGTCAGCAGCGTCATGGCCTGGCGCACCCGCTTGTCGGCGAAGGGCGACGGTTTGCCGTCCCACACCTCGTTCCAGCCGATGTAGGTGTAGCCGCCGTCCACCGGCACCTTGCGCAGCAGGGTGCCGCGCTTGAGCATTTGCGGATCCCGGCTCAGAACGGGGAACAGATTCGGATCCACCCCATAGGAATCTATTTTGCCGTTGCGAAAATCCGCCAGCCGGGCGGCCGAGTCCGGATATTCCCGCCAGACCAATTTGTCGAGCGGCGCCTTGGGCCCCCAGTATTTCGGGTTGCGCACCAGGGTGATCTGGCCGGAGGCCGGGGTCCAGGTTTCGGGGTCGCCTTCCAGCATGTAGGGGCCGGATCCGAACAGCAGGCCGGGCTTGTTGTTGAACTCCTCGGCGGAAAACCGGCCGTACCATTTCTTGGACAACAACGGCAGCCCCGCCGCCGATTCAAAGGCGCCAAAATAGGGTTCACTCAGGTGGAACACCACCCGGAACGGCCCCTCCGCCCGGCACGAGGCGAATTTCTCGTAATAAGGCTTCACATTCGAACACTGGATGTCCGAGCGGCGGATCTGGTTGAAGGAAAACACCACATCCTCGGCCGACAGCGGCGAGCCGTCGGAGAAGGTGACATCCTGGCGCAAGTCAAAGGTCAGGGTCAGACCGTCGGCGGAAATCGCCCACTTCTTGGCGATGTAGGGCTTCCACACCAGCGTCTCCGGGTCGCGGGTCAGCATGCCCTCCTGCACATAACCGTCGATGATCGAACTGTACAGATCGTTGGACACCAGCGGCGTCAGCTTCTTGACCACCGTCGGCATGCCGCCGGTGTAACTGTCGCCGAAAGCGAAATCCGGCGCCGCGTACATGGGGCGCAAGTCGGCGAACGGGTCGGCACCGGCATCCACCGCGGCGGAGGCGGCCGGGGCCACGCCGTTCTTCAGCATCTTCTGCATTTGGAACAGGTCTTCCTGCTGCCGGTCCAGCGTCTTTTTGACCTGCTGCACGGTTTCCCACTGGCGGTCAAACTGCACCATGGCCATCACCAGCAGCACGATGACCAGCAATTGCAGGCCGATGAGCAGAACATCCTTGAATCCAATGCGATTTTCCATGTCTCATTCCAAAAAAAGATGCCGGCGGAAAAGGGAAGAGGGGATGATAGGGGCAGGATGCCAAAAAGCCAGCCCTATAGACACCCGGCTAGGACACCCGGCGCGGGTCCCATTTTTCGCGCAGGGCATCACCCAAAAAATTAAGCGCCAAAAGGGTCAGCCCCAGCAGCAGGCAGGGGAAGAGCAGCAGCCACCAGCCCACCTGCATGCCCGGCTCGCGCAGGGCCGCCAATTCACCCACGCCGTCGGCCGCCAAACCGCCCCAGGAGGGCAGCGGCGCCTGCACGCCGATGCCAAGGAAGGACAAAAAGGCCTCCTCCAGAATCGCGGTGGGCACCGCCAAGGTGGCGTAAACGATGATGGGCCCCAAACAATTGGGCAGCAAATGGCGGCAAAAAATGCGCGCCGGGCCGCAGCCCACCGCGCGCGCCGATTCGATGAAGGGCTGCGCGCGCAGCGAGAGCACCTGGCCGCGGATCACCCGGGCCATCGTCAGCCACGACACGCAACCGATGGCCACCACCAGGGTCGCCAGGTTGAGCGCCAAGGGGTGCTGGCCGATGTAATCCAGCACCTTGAGGTCGAAACTCAGCGTGCCGGCCGCCTTGGCCTTGGCCACCAGCGCCTCGGCCCGGTCCTTGTAGCCCATCACCGCCACCGAAATCATGACCACGATCAGGATGTAGGGCAGGCCGTAGAGCACATCCACCACCCGCATCATGAACGCATCCACCCGCCCGCCGGCATAACCGGCCAGCGCGCCCCACGACACGCCGATGGCCACCGCCACTGCCGAGGCCGCCAACCCCAAGCCAAGGCTGATGACCCCGCCAAGCAGGCAGCGCGCCAGCAGCGAGCGGCCCAGGTTGTCCGAACCGAAGGGTTCCAGTTTTTTCACCACCGACGCCGGCGCGGCGGTTTTGCCGGGTGAATCAGCCGCCGACGCGGAATCGCCCCCCGCTTTGGCCACCCAGCCCGGCGGCTGGCGGACTTCCAACTGCTGATCGTTGTACACCCGCGGTTGCCCGGCCCACGGCAGCGCCAAAAGGCAGGGCAAAGCCACCAGCAGCAGGATCGCCGCGCCCAGGCGGGCGGGTGTGAGGCAGGTGCGCAGGAAGGCAAAAGGCATGGAAGGGCGGAGTATAGCCCCCGAAAACCCACAGCCGGCCACGACCGGCCGTCGCTTGGGAAAAGATCACCCGTCCCGCAGCAGCGCGGCCAAATCCAACGGGTCGGAGGTCATCCTCACTTGCCCGTCCGCCGAGCGAAAAGAAAAAGGACGGCATCAGGGTGCAAAAGCGGAGGCTGGCCCATCCGAGCCAAAGAAGCGGCCGCTGGCCGCTTGGCAAAAGGTGTGTACCTATTGCTTGGGACATGAAAAAACCGCCTGGAGGGGGGTTGGCAGATTGAAAGTTGTTTATAGTGATGGAGTTGTTTTATGCTGGGGTCTGACCCGAATGCCATTGACTTAAGCCGCAACCCATCTCCCATCCGAAAGA
>CAZKVP010000103.1:0-7869 GCA_964556215.1 uncultured Phycisphaeraceae bacterium | reverse complement strand
TGACCGTGGACGCCGTCGTTTTCGGCCTCGACGACGAGAACCTCAAGATCCTGCTGATCCGCCGCGCCATCGAGCCGTTCAAGGGCAAGTGGGCCCTGCCCGGCGGCTTCGTGCAGGTCGGCGAATCGCCCGAAGCGGGGGTGGCCCGCGAACTGGCCGAAGAAACCAGCCTCACCCCGCGCGCCCTGACCCAGGTCGGCACCTATGGCGATCCAACCCGCGACCCGCGCGAACATGTGGTGACGGTGGCTTTTTTCGCCCTGGTCCGCCTGGGCGCGCAAAAGGTATTCGCCGCCACCGATGCCGAGCAGGCGGCTTGGTTCCCGCTCGACGAGGTGCCGCTTCTGGCCTTCGACCATGCCAAGATCGTGGACGATGCGCTGGCCCGCTTGCGCTTCGATCTTAAGAACCGCCCGCTGGCCTTTGAGCTGTTGCCCGAAAAATTCCCCCTGCGCGCGTTGCAGGCCCTGCACGAACAGGTGCTGGGCGAACCGCTCGACAAGCGCAACTTCCGCCGCAAGGCGTTGGATGCCGGCCTGCTGGTGGAGTTGGACGAGTGGGAGACCGATGTCCAGCATCGCGCAGCCAGGCTCTACCGGTTTGACCGGGCGGCGTGGAAGAAGATTGAGAAGGCGGGGGGGACGGTGGGGTTGTGAGGGGGAGCGCGAGGCTCTGCCCTCGCAAGGGAACAAGAATGCCGCAGAAGGAGAAGGAATATGCCGCTGACACCGCACGTCCAAAAGGCCATTCAAATCCTCTTCCGCCCAGAAGAGCAAGCGCAAGTTGCGGAACTGCTGGACCGCGACTGCGGCGCCGGCTTGCCATTGATGGGTGCCGGCAAAGAGGATGAAGTGGAGCGCGTTCAACTGGCGGTGCTGAAGTGCGGCAAGGGTATTTTGGAAGGGACGCTCAATGCGGTCGTGATGGCGCAGAAGGATTGGCGGGATGTTTTGGTGGGGGCGGGGTTCGGCTCGGATCCGACGGCGCATCTGCGGTGGGATCCGAAGGAGATCAATCTGGCCGAGGCCAGAGACATTTATATGTGGTACGAATGCGACCGCTACCTTGTATGGCATGAAACAGGTGACGCATATGCACGCCTTGGTGTGTCTTTCGAGGATGAGCGCAAATGGGATGCCGAGTGGCTCGCAGAACACCCCGGGAGAAAACTGCGCGCAGAAGAACAACTCGACGCCCTTCGAGCCATCCCCGAAAAATCACGACAACCTTGCGCTCCTTCCGTCCCCAAGTATGCCGTCCAATCCTTGGCGGAGAAGGTTGAATCCATCCTCGGCTCGTTTTACCGCGAGCGACATTTTTGGCTTCAATGCGACAAGCAAATGGCAAGACAGTCCTCCGTGCGCCTCTTCTCCGAATGCTTCGCCATTGTCATCTCGGAAGAAGACGGTCTGTACGCAATGAACATCGGTCTCGAAAGTCCCGGCAGTGTTTACAACCGAAGATTTTGGCCCGTCCAACATTTGGCCGCCTATCTTGACGGCAAAAATGAGCCATACGACCCCAGAGGGTTCGCCACGCTGGAACAGTTGTCGGAGTGGTTGAAATCTCATGCAAACCGGATATTTGCGGAGGAATTTCTGAATTCAGAGCAACTTCATTTGCGCTCGACCGAATGGACGGAACGGCGGAAGGCTGCCTTTTTGGATGCCGCGAACCAAGTATTGTTCGCCCCGTGCGCGAATATAACGCGTGAAAACAACGTCCAACTTCCATTCCCCCGCCCCCCCGGCTTCCGTCTCTCCCCTCGCGATGCCATCATCCTTGCCATCGCCGCCGGCTTCTACTTCCTTGCGCGTAGCCACCTGCCGTCCTTCGCCTGGTTCTTCCCCTTCGTCGTCGCCCATTTCTTTTTTTTCTGCAACATGCTGCGGCCCGGCACGAAACTTGAATTGGTCTGGGCCGGCTGGTTCGTGGCGCAACTGGTCGGTTGGGCGGTCTGGAAAGGTGAACTTGCGCTCTTGCCTGTTCTGGCCGCTCAAATGCCCGTCACACTCGTCATCACGATCATCACGCTGCGAAGACCGGATTATCACGGGATATTCTGGGGCAGGATCAATCCTGAGTGGAAAGCCTAATGCTCTCAAACAAACTCCGAGCGCAAGCTCGGGGGAACGCACAAACCCATCACGGCGCTCTTTCGCACTTCGCAATCCCATCCAGCATCCACAGCCTTGCGAGTTGGAAAACTCGCGGTCCGCCCAGCAGCGCAAGTTCCCTCTCTTCCCAATTCCCCATGCCGCCCACTTCCCCCATTCTCGCCTCCCTCCTCGGTTCCGCCATCGGCGACGCCCTTGGCGTTCCCGTCGAATTCGAGCCGCGCAGGGCGCTTCAGAAGAACCCTGTCACCGACATGCGCTGGTACGGCACTCACAACCAGCAGGCCGGCGCTTGGTCGGACGACACTTCCATGTCCCTGTGCACAATGGAGGCGCTGTTGCAGGTCGGCGATGTGCCGGCGCAAGCGATGGCCCATTTCGCGGAGTGGCGCGACCACGGGCACATGACGCCGTATGGCGTGGTGTTTGACATTGGCAATGCCACCTCCATGGCCATCTCGCGTTTTTGCAGCAAGCACACTTACTCTCCGCCATGGGGCGGCAAGGCCGAATCTGACAACGGCAACGGCTCGCTCATGCGTATGCTGCCAGTTGCGCTTTGGTTGCATCGGCTGCCACCCGAGCGCATCGCCGAGCGCGCGTCGGAATGGAGCGCGCTGACCCATGCCCATCCGCGTGCGCGGGCCTGCTGCGCGCTCTACGCGCTGGTGGTGCGGGGGTTGCTGGCTGGCCAGTCCGTGGCCGAGTCGTTGGCTGCGGCTTCTCCCGTGGTTCACCCGATGGTGGGGGAGCATGACGGCAAGGAGATGGCGCGCCTTCTCGATGGCTCCATTCTTGCGGCCCAGGAAAAGGAGGTCTCCGGCAGCGGCTATGTGGTGCATTGCCTGGAGGCTTCCCTTTGGTGCCTGCACCGGCAAAAGACTTTTTCAGATGCCGTGCTGGCGGCAGTCAATCTGGGATTGGACACCGACACCACCGGCGCAGTCACGGGCGGTTTGGCGGGGTTGGTGCACGGTCTTGAGGCCATTCCCATGGAATGGCGCGAGGTGTTGGCGAACCGGGAAATGGTGGAAGGGTTGTGCGGACGGTTCGCACAGGCGGTGGCCTCCCCCGAAAATGCGGCTCTCCAGGGCCGCGTCATCTAAAGCCATGCCTTTTGCTGGGCGGACCGCGAGCATTCTTGCTCGCAATCCCATCCAGCATCCACAGCCTTGCGAGCAGGAATGCTCGCGGTCCGCCCAGCAGCACAAGCGCAACTTTCGCATTCTTTCGGAGCCTCCCATGCTCATCCCCACCCACGGCGACATCCTCGACATCCCCGCCGATGCGCTGGTCTGCTCGGCCAACCCCTTCCTCACGCTCTCCGGCGGCGTGGGCGGCGCGTTCCTGATGCGTTACGGCGGCGACATGCAGGATGCCCTCAATCGGGAATTGGCTTTGCGCGGGGTGCGTCATGTGCCGCAAGGCACCATGCTTCCCATGCTGCCGTTCGCCAGTCCGTACCGTGTGGTACTGCATGCGGTGGCGGTGGACGGGCTTTACCAATCCACCCCGGACATCGTGACCAAGTTGTTGGGCGTCTGCTTGGTGGAAGCCCGCAAGCACAAAGCCAAGCGCATCGCCATTCCGGCGCTGGCCACCGGTTATGGCAAACTGACTCTGGAGCAATTTGCGCTTGGCCTGCACGCATTGCCGGATGCCGCGCATCAGGATTTGGAATTGCTGGTGTGCTTGCGCCATGCGGAGGATGTGGAGCGGGTATTCCCCGGGACCGCGGCTCTCCAGGGCCGCGTTATTTAAGGCATGCTTCTTTCAGCGGCCCTGGAGTGCCGCGCTCCCAGGCGCAAACGCATCCCTTTATCCTTCCCCCATGCCCCGCCCCTTGCGCCTCCTGATTGCCTCCACCCCCGTGGGTCCCTTGGGTTCGGGCCTTGGCGGGGGCGTGGAATTGACGTTGGCGAACCTGGCGCGGGGCTTGCGGGAGTTGGGCCATTGCATCGAAGTGGTGGCGCCGCAGGGATCGGTGCTTCCCGGCTTTGCGTTGCACGAAGTTCCCGGCGCGTTGCAGGCGCCCATGCAGATGTCCGATCGCGCCGCGCCGATCGCGTCGCCGCGCGGTTCCGTGCTGGAAGCCATGTGGGATTTCGCGGCGGCGCAGCAGGGACGCTTTGATGCGGTGATCAACATGGCCTATGACGCGCTGCCGTTTGAGCGGGCGCCGTCGCTGCGGATTCCGGTGGCGCACTGGGTGAGCATGGGGTCTCTTTCCGATGCGATGGACCGGCTGATCGCAGGGGCGGCGCGCGCTCGAACGGGCGCGGTGGCGGTGCACTCGCGGGCGCAGGCGGACACGTTTGGGCCCCTCGGGGCGCAACTTCGCGTGTTGGGCAACGGCATCGACTTGTCGCAATACGACTTTTGTCCGCACCACGATGGGGTGCTGGGCTTTGCCGGCCGCATCGCGCCGGAGAAAGGATTGGAGGATGCGCTCTTCATCGCGGCGCGCGCCGGCAAGCCGCTCAAGGTGTGGGGACTGATGCAGGATGAGCCGTATTGGCGGCGCGCTTGCGCCTTGCATCCGGAGGCGCAAGTGTCCTACGAAGGGTTCCTGCCCACCGGCGCCTTCCAGCGCGGTCTTGGCCGCTGCCAGGCGCTGCTGATGACGCCCAGGTGGGTGGAGGCCTTCGGCAATGTCGCGGCGGAGGCGTTGGCCTGCGGGGTGCCGGTGGTCGCTTACGCCCGCGGCGGGCCGGCGGAAATCACGGTGGACGGGCTCACCGGATTCGTGGTGGCGCCCGACGACGTGGAAGCGGCCGCCGCGGCCGTGGGCCGGCTTGGCGCGATCGACCGCACGGCCTGCCGCAGGCGGGCAGAGGCGGAGTATTCCACGACGGCGTTGGCCAGGCGGGCACAGGCGTGGTTGCGGGCAGTGGTGGGGGAATGAACAAGGCAGGCGCACTTGCGCCTGCCTTGGATGCGGATGCGGGTTTGTAGCGGCCCTGGAGTGCCGCGCTCCCGGGCGCAAGCGCGTCACGGCATGAGCGGTTGGAACTTCCACACCAGCGGCACCACGATCATCGTCACCGTGCCCACCACCACCGTCAGCGGCAGGCCGAAGCGCACATAGTCCGAGAACTTGTAGCCGCCGGGCCCCATGATCATCAGGTTGGTCTGGTAGCTGAACGGCGTCATGAACGAGCAACTGGCGCCAAGCAGCACGGTGATGACAAAAGGCATCGGCGAGACATGCAGGTTGTCCGCCGCCGCCACCGCCAGGGGATACATCAAAATGGCGGCCGCGTTGTTGGTGATGACTTCCGCCGTCAGCACCGTCAGCACGAACACGCAAATCATGGCGATCTGCGGGTTGTGGCCGATGAGGTCGATCAGCGACTTGGCCAGGTGGCCGGCCGCGCCGCTGACCCGCAACGCCTCGCCCAGCGCGAACGAGGCGCCGATGGCCAGGATCACCCGCCATTCAATGGACGCCCGCGCCGCAGGCAACGACAGGCAGCCGGTGGCCACCATCGCGCCGGCCGCCAGCATGATGATGAGCAGCAGCGGTGCATCGTGGAATACCGTGGTCACCCCCACCAGCGTCGCCATGATCAGGATCGCCAGCCAGGCCTTGTGGTGCTTGGGTGCGGTGAAGCCTTCCACCTTGCTGGCCAAAAAGAAATCGCGGCTGCCCTTGACCCGGTCCAGGAAAGCGGGCCGGGCTTCGAGCAGCAGGGTGTCGCCGGCGGCCAATTTCACATCGCCGATTTTGCCGCTCAAACGCTCGTCGCCGCGGGCGATGGCGATGATGGCCGCGCCGTAATGGGTGCGGAAGCGGCTCTCGCGCACGCTTTGGCCGATCAGGGGGCATTCGTGCGAGACCACCGCCTCCACCAGCACGCGCTCGTGGGCGGGGGCGGCGATTTTTTCATGCTGGTGGTCTTCGCTGGTCAGGCCGCGCATCTTGCGCAAATCCACCACCGAATCCAGCGCGCCGGCGAAAGTCAGGCGGTCGTCGCCCAGCAGCACCACCGAGGGGCCGACCGCCGCGATCAGTTCGCTGCCGCGCTCAATCTCCACCAGATACAGGCCCGGCAACGCGCGCAGGCCTGCCTCGCCGACGTTTTTGCCGTCGAGCGCGCCGCCCTTCTCCACGCACATCGAGACGGTGTATTGTTTGATGCCGCCCGCTTCCGACACCGCCGGCTTGCGGTCGGGCAGCAACTTGTGGCCGAAGAAAAGGATGAACGCCACCCCGGCCAACATGCATGGGATGCCGACCTTTGCGATTTCAAACAGGCCCAACTGCGGCAGGTCGGTGCGGTGGGATTTGTCCATCATCGCCACCACCACCAGGTTGGTGGTGGTGCCAAGCAAGCAGCATTTGGCGCCCAGCATCTTGATGTGGTTGAGCGGCATCAGCAGTTTGGACGGCGAGAAATTCTTGCGCCGGCACCAATCGGTCACCACTGGCAGCAGGATCGCCATCACCGTGGTGTTGCTCAAAAACGGCGCCACCGCCACCAACGGCGCCACCGCCCGGGCCAAGGGCGACTTGGTCTTGCCACCGCCGTCGCCCGCGCCCTTGCCCAAGATCGGCTCGGCCAAACGCTGCGCGGCGCCGGTCTCCACCAAGCCGGCCGCCACCACGAAGATGGCCGCCACCGACCACAGGATGGGCGAGCCAAAGCCGGAGGCGATGTCCGCCGTGGTCGGCAGCAGGTGGTCGGCCCCCTTGCCGTGCAAAGACTCCGACACCAGCGAGCCGCCGGCGACCAAAGTGGCGATGCCAAGCAGCGTGGCGTCGGGCGGCAACAGGTTGCGCGCCATGACGACCAAGGCGACCAAAGTGAGGCCGATGGCGAACCAGGCTTCCCAAGGCATGGGTAAATCCAAAAAAGGGGAAACAAGGAAAAGGGCGAAGGGGCGGCGAGTATAAGGCGCACCCTCATTTGACAAGAACTTTTTGGTTATCGTCAAAAAGACCGTTTAACAGCAAAAAACAAAGGATTTGCCACGCTTAAAAACATCTAATTATCTGGATGTATAAGAGTTATTTGGCAGGCCATGCGAATAGGGACAGACCTTTTTTGAGTCCGGCCGCAGGGGCGGTCGCCTTGTCCCCAGTGGATACCATGGCCGCCCGAATGCCCGAATGTCACCTGATGCCCGATGACGCCTTGGTGCGCCAATTGGCCGCCGGCCCGCCCAAGGACGGCGAGGCTTTTGGCGCGCTGTACGGCCGGCACCGGGAGTGGGCCTGGCGGGTGGCGCGGCGTTTTTGCGGCGAGGATTTGGCGCATGACGCGGTGCAGGAGGCGTTTTTGTACCTGGCCCGCAAGGGCGCGGTTTCTTCATTTGCGCTCACTTCAAGGCTGACCACTTTTTTGTATCCGGCGCTCAAGCATGAGGCGCAAGCGGCCCAGCGCAAAAGTGTGCGCACTTTGGGCGCCGGCGAAGCGGCTTTGGCACAAGTGCCGGCCCCGGCCGGGGCGGATGCCGACGCGGATTTGCGCCAAGTGTTGGCCAACTTGCCTGACGAACAGCACGAGGCGGTGCTGTTGCGCTTTGTCGACGGGCTGTCGATGGCGGAAATCGCCGCCGCCACCGGGGTTGCGGAAGGCACCGTCAAAACCCGCCTGCACCATGCCATCCGCAAACTGAGGGAGGATCCGGCATGCCGGCAATACTTTGGTCAGGATTGAACTTTTCGACCCACTTGCGCCCTTTACTGGGGGACTCCGATGAATGATGAAACCCAAAAACCCGAAGACGACCTGACGCTGCCGCCGGC
>CAZKVP010000102.1:0-7998 GCA_964556215.1 uncultured Phycisphaeraceae bacterium | reverse complement strand
ACCACCCTGGCCGGCTCGAGCATTGAAACCGCCATGCACGCGCTGGCCCCCTTCCCCATCATCGCCCTGGGCATGAATTGCGCCACCGGGCCGGAGGACATGGCCGAGCATGTGAAAATCCTGGCCCAGCAATGGGACCGGGCCATCGCCTTGTTGCCCAACGCCGGCTTGCCGCTCTTGGTCGAAGGCAAGACCCACTTTCCGCTGGGGCCCAAGCCCTTCGCGCAGACGATGGCCAAATTCGTCGAGAAATTCGGCCTCAACATCATTGGCGGTTGCTGCGGCACCACCCCCGCCCACATCAAGGCCTTGCGCGAAGAAGTCGGTTTGCGCGCGCCGTCCAAGCCCCCAAAGACCGCGCCGCTGCCCTCGTCCACCAGTTTGTACAACCCCACGCCGCACCGCCAAGACGCCTCCATCCTGAATGTCGGCGAGCGTTGCAATGCCAGCGGATCGCGCGCCTTCAAGCGCCTGCTGGAGCAGGAAGCCTGGGACGACATCGTCTCATTGGCCCGCGAACAAATGCGCGAAGGCTCGCATGTGCTGGACATCAATGTGGACTACGCCGGCCGCGACAATGCCCGCGACATGCACGAAGTGGTCAGCCGTTTGGTGCGCCAAGTGGACGCCCCATTGATGCTCGACTCCACCCAGTTGGCCACCTTGGAAGCCGGCCTCAAAGCCGCGCCGGGCAAGTGCATTTTGAACTCGACCAATTTTGAAGACGGCGAACACAAATTCGACGAAGCCTGCTTGCTGGCCAAACACTACGGCGCCGCCTTGGTGCTGGGCACCATCGACGAAGATCCGGAAGAAGCCATGGCCCGCACCGCCACGCGCAAGTTTGCCATTGCCAAACGCGCCATCGAACGGGCGACCCAAGTCCACGGCCTGAAGATCGAAGATTTGTTCATCGATCCCTTGGTGCTGCCGATTTCCACCGGCATGGAATCCGACCGCAAGAGCGGACTGGAACTCATCGAAGGCCTGCGCCTGATTCATACCGCCTTCCCCGCCGTGCAAAGCACCGTCGGCCTGTCCAACATCTCCTTCGGCTTGAAGCCCTACGCCCGCGTGGTGTTGAACTCCGCCTTCCAATACGAATTGCAACAGGCCGGTCTGACCAGCGCCATTGTGCATGCCAGCAAAATCCTGCCCGAGAGCCGCATCGACCCGGCGCAATGGGCCGCCGCCATCGAATTGATCTACAACCGCTGGCCGACCGAGCCGGTCAAGTTGCCCGATGGTTCGACCACCACCGACCCCTTGCAGATTTTCATCGGCCTGTTCCCCGACGATGCCGGCGCTGCCGTGGAACAAAAAACCGGCATGGCCGACCTGCCCATTGAAGAGCGCCTGCGCAAGCACATCATCGACGGCGAAAAGCGCAACCTAGCCGAAACCATCGCCGAAGCGATGGAGAAATATTCGCCGCTGGACATCATCAACGACCACCTGCTCGAAGGCATGAAAACCGTCGGCGAACTGTTCGGCTCCGGCAAAATGCAGTTGCCCTTCGTGCTGCAATCGGCTGAGGTGATGAAGATGTCGGTGGCGCAATTGGAGCCCCATATGGAAAAGGTCGAAGGCTCCACCAAAGGCTCGATGGTGCTGGCCACCGTGCGCGGCGATGTGCACGACATCGGCAAGAACCTGGTCGACATCATCCTGACCAACAACGGCTACACCGTCTACAACATCGGCATCAAGCAGCCGATCGAGGCCATCCTGGCCAAGTGGGAAGAAACCAAGGCCGATGCCATCGGCATGTCGGGCTTGCTCGTCAAATCGGTGATGGTGATGGAAGAAAACCTCAATGTGCTCAAGGACAAGGGCCTCACCGTGCCGGTGCTGCTCGGCGGGGCCGCTTTGGCCAAAAACTACTGCGAAACCCACCTGCGCCAAGTCTACGGCGGGGGCCGGGTCTACCACGGCCAAGACGCCTTTGAAGGCTTGCGCCTGATGAATGAATTGACCGGTGGCCGGCAAGCGCAATTGGAAGCAGCCATTGACCAGCGCAATATCGAGCGCAAAGAACGCGACGCCAAAAACGCCGCCATGGTTGCGCGCAGCGCCCCGCAGGGCGAAGCGCCGGCCCGCAGCAATGTGGCACTCGACAACCCCGTGCCGGTGCCGCCCTTCTGGGGCTCGCGCACGGCGGAGCTGAAACCCGAGCAGGTTTATCCCTTCGTCAACACCAACGCCCTGTTCAAATTCCAATGGCAGTTCGTGCGCGGCGAGCAGGACACCAAAACCTATGAAGCCCTGCTGGCCGCCGAAGCCGAGCCGGCTTTTGCGCGTTTGAAGCAAGAGTTGGCGAGCGTGTTGCAGCCCAAGGTCGTCTACGGCCACTTCCCCTGCTACAGCGAAGGCGAAGATCTGGTGGTGCTGGATCCTGAAACCAAACAGGAAAAGGAACGCTTCCACTTCCCGCGCCAAACGGTCAAGCCGTGGCTGTGCATCGCCGACTACTTCAAGTCAAAGGCACAACTTGCGCCTGATCAGTTCGATGTCGTCACCTTCCAATGCGTGACCATGGGCACCCCCATCAGCGAAGTCGCCGGCGCGCTGTACAAAAACAACAACTACCGCGAATACCTGTTCACCCACGGCATCGGCGTGGAATGCGCCGAGGCCCTGGCCGAAATGTGGCACAAGCGCGTGCGCCAAGAGTTGGGCATCAACCAAAAAGACGGCACCAAAATCGAGCAACTGTTCACCGGCAAATACCAAGGCTGCCGCTATTCCTGGGGCTATCCCGCCTGCCCGGACATGAGTGAGCACGAAAAAGTCTGGCGCTTGATCGATCCGACCCGCATTGGCTGTGTCTTGACCGAATCGCACCAGATCGACCCGGAGCAGAGCACTTGCGCCATTGTGATTCATCACCCGGATGCAAAGTATTTCGCCGTCGGCGAACTGCGCGAAGCGCAGTAAAAAAAAAGTAGACGCGGACGCTGGCCGTGTCCACGGAAGACTCACAATAAAACAACGCGCGAACCGAAATGGAACGCGCGTTGTTTTCAAATGTATGCACGGTGAACGCGGCGAGCCGCCGCGTCTACTTTTTGGGGTGTTGTGCCATTAATGCCCCTTCGCCTCAACCCCCAACCGAGGCTTGAGCGCCGCCATCAATTGCGCCAAGCCTTCCTTGGTTTTCGCTTCGGCATTCAAGCGCAACACCGGCTCGGTATTGCTGGCGCGCAGATTGAACCAAAAGCCTTTGGCCTCCCACGCATCAACGGACAGGCCATCCAACTCGAAGACTTTGCCTTGGCTGGCGTAATCGGTTTTGATCGCGGCAATCGCGCCGGCTTTGTCTTCGCAGGTGAAATTGATTTCGCCAGATTGCGGGTATTTGCGATGCGGATTGATCAAGCTCGACAATTTCGCGCCGCTGCGCGAAATGATGCCGACCACGACGGCCAAGGTGATGGCACCGGAATCGGCGAAAGAGTTGTCCTTGAAGTAGAAGTGCCCCGACAACTCACCACCAAACACGCTGTCGGTATCACGCAGCAATTTTTTGATGTTCACATGGCCGACCGAACTCATGTGCGGCACGCCGCCAGCAGCCAAAATGGCTTCTTCCGCCGACTTGCTGGAGCGCAAGTCAAACACGATGCCGGCGCCGGGGGTTTCCTTCAAAAAGTGGCCGGCCAGGGCGGCGGTCAAATGGTCGCAGCCGATGCTGGCGCCGGTTTCGTCGGTCAGCATGCAGCGGTCGGCGTCGCCGTCAAAGCAGGCGCCGATGTCAAAGCCGCCGGCCTTCACACCCTGTTCGGTGGGCACCATGTTTTCGGGCACCAAGGGATTGGGCTCATGCGCCCATTGATCGGTCCACTCGGTGTTGATACTGACCACTTCCAAATTGGGCACATTGGCAAACACCTTGTCGAGTAGCGCGATGCCGCAGCCGTTGGAGGCGTCCACGAACACCCGCACTTTGCGTGGCAATGCGCCCATGAACTTCAAAATATGCGCGCGGTACAAAGCCCACACATCGGCCGTTTCATAGGTGCCCACCGGTGCGGGGCATTGGGTTTCGGTGATTTTTTCGGCCAAGGCTTGAATCTCGCTCAAGCCGGTGTCGCGGCCCACCGGCACCGCACCTTGGCCGGAAAACTTGTAGCCGATGTACTTGATCGGGTTGTGGCTGGCGGTGCATTGCACGCCGCCGATGGCTTTGAAATGCGGGACAGCGAAGTATTGGATCGAGGTGTCGCAGCGGCCCAAATCCACCACATCCACGCCGCCGGCACGCAGGCCGTTGATCAAGGCTTGGGCCATCTTGGGCGCCGCCGGGCGATGGTCGCGCGAGACCACCACTTTTTTGCCGCCGGTCGCGCCGTATTTGCCAAGCAACCACTGGGCGGTGGCCAGGCCGATGCGCCAACCCAGGTCTTCGTTCAAAGGGGCGGGATACACGGCGCGCACATCGTAGGCTTTGAAGACTTGGTTGAGCATGGGGCTTTCTCTGGTAAAAGGAGGGCGCATCTTAACCCACCTACAATCCCCGCATGCCCGCCCCCACCCGTCTGCGCCTTTCCACCACCTTGCTGCTTGCCGCGCTGACCTGCGCCACCGCCTGCAAGGACAAAAAAGCCGGGGAGCATATCCAGTTGCCGGAATTGCCCGACCAAGACACCCTCAACCGCAGCAAGGGCAAGGGGCCGGAACTCAATCCGGTGGTGACTGATTTTGAATATCTCTACCAAGACAAGGGCGAGACCAAGCAAACCCGCCTGTCCGCCGCGCGGGCCGAGCCGGGCGCGCAAGGGACCAAAATACTGACCAAGCCGCGCGCCATCATCACCCTGGCCCCCCATCGGGTGCTGGTGCTCACCGCCGCCAAAGCCACCTTCACCATGCCGGGCAACCACCCGCGCGACGGCCTGTTCGCGGGCACCCCGCAGGCACCGGTGGTTTTCACACTCTATGAATGCCAGGAGGGCAAACAGGCCGACATTGCCGACGATGCGCAAGTGCGCATGCGGGTGTTTTTCGACGGCGATGCCCGCTTTGACCTGGAGCGCGACGAAGTGCACTCCTCGGCCCCGGTGCAGGTGACCGGACCGGCCATGGATTTGTGCGGCACCGGCTTGCAACTGGCGTGGAACCGCCTGGAGCAGCGCATGGAGCAGTTGGACATCCACCAAGGCCAGGTGCTCTGCTACCAGACGCCCGATAAAATTTCCGACAAAACACCCGGCAAGGGTGCGCCCGACAAAGCCAAGCCACCGGCCTCGCCCTTGGACAAACACCAGGTGGCGCGCAGCCTGCACACCTCCGGCGTCCGCGACTTGGTGCTGTATTGGACTGGCCCCCTGCAATTGCGCCCCATCACCGCCGACGGCGCAACCGAGGCCAAGCCGGCAGCCACCACCCGTTATCACGCCGTGTTGGAGCAACAAATCCGCGGCCTGCAACGGGCGCCGGAAACCCAGGATGAAGTCCATTTTTCCGGCGAACGCCTCGACATTCAATTCCCCCTGGGTTCGCCGCAGGAAGGCAAAGACGCCAAGGCCGTCCTGCCGGATTTGCCTTTGGGCCCCTCCTCCGAAGTTCCCGGCGGCGAAGAGACCCTCACCCTCACCGGCACCGACACCGCGCCGGCCGGCGTGCAAACCGGCAAAGGCGAAACCATCAGCGGAGCCAGCCTGACCTATGCGCGCGGCTCGGGCCGGGTGGCGGCCAAGGGCAGCGCCCAAATACCCGTCGCCTTGCGCACCCATGAAGGCTGGCTCACCGGCACCCGCCTGGACCTTGATCCGGGCACCGGCAAAGCCTTCGTCTACGGCCCCGGCCAATTGGAAAGCGCACCGCTCAAGCAGGGCGCAGACTCCAAGCCGGGCGACCCGCTGCGCGCCGCGTACGCCGACCACCTGGAGATGGATTTCACGGTGTTGCCGGCCAAAGCCGGCCAGCCCCCGCGCCTTGGCGATCCGGTGGAGACCCGCCTCATCGGCGAAGTCAAAGCCAGCCACCCCGACTTTTCGCTCGCTTGCGGCCGCCTGGCCCTTGGCTTTGGCAAGGAGGAAAACCCGGCCAAGGGGCGCAAAGCCCGCAGCGTGCTCAAGCGGGTGGACATTTCGCAGGACAACCCGGTGGTGGCGCTGCGCGACCCCAAGCAGGGCGCCGTCACCATCAAGGCGCCCGCCATGCGCCTGATGGTGGAACAGGCCGGCGACCGCACCCTGCCCGTCGGCTTTGCCGCTTCCGGCCCGGTCGAAGCGGTGCAGGGCGACGGCTCCACCCTGACCTGCAACCGGCTGGATGTGGATTTCGTCCCGCCCGACAAACAGCACCCCGAAGCCAAACCCGCCGTCAACGCGCTCTACGCTTCCGGCGAGGCCCGCTACAAGGGCCAGGCCGACGGCAAACCCGCGACGCTAAGCGCGGATTCTTTCGTCGTCAACGCGCAGAAAAACACCCTGGAACTGACCGGCTCGGCCGACCACTGGGCCTCGCTTGAGACCCAGGGCATGAGCTTGTCGGGCGAAAAAGTCTTCGTGCAAAAAGACGGCGGCATCGCCCGCGTGCCCGGCCCGGGCCGCCTGACCTTGGTGACGCAGGACAAGCAGCACCTGGCCGTGGCCTGGCAGGGGAAAATGGCGTGGAATGATGCGCAAGGCACCGGCCTGTTTGAAAAACAGGTGGATTGCGCCGCCGACGCGCCAAACGGCGCCAGCACCCTGCATGCCGATGATTCACTGGCGCTGCAGGTGGATCCCGGCCCCAAGCCCGGCGAAAAACCGGACAAAACCATCAAGCGCGATTTGCGCCTGGCCGATGCCCGGGGCAAGGTGGTCTTCGCCGCCACCCAAAACGACAAAGCCGGCAAATTGGCCGGCCGGGTGCGGGTGGACGGCCCCAACCTGTTGGTCAAAAACGAGGCGACCGAAAAGAATCCCGAAGGCGTGCAGACCCTTGGCGTGACGGGCACGGGCCTGATGCTGGTGGAAAATTTCCAGTTGAAGGAAGGCGCCCAAGCCGACGCGCCGGAAGCCGGTTTTGGCGGCCGAGGCGCCACCTTCTTCGCCTGGAAGAAAAGCATGCTGATGGATCTGGCCAAAAACGACCTGCACCTGCTGCATGACGTCGAGATTCGCCACCTGCCGCTCAAAGCCAACAACCAATACGCGCCGATGGCCGAGGCGGTCATCCTGCGCTGCCAGGAAGCCCACGTCGACCTCACCGAAAACGGCGGCCTTGGCGGCCTGCACAACAAACAGCCCAAACAGGGCGCGCCCAAAATGCGCGAAGTCAAGTGCGATTACGGCGTCTCCATCAAGCGCCAAGGCGAGCGCATCACCTCGGACCACCTGCTGTTCACGGCCGAAAAACAGTCCGCCGTTCTTTGGTGCGACCCGCCGCGCAGGGTGGAACTCTTCGCCAAAGAGCAGGACACCCCCGCCGCCGCCGACCGCGTGATCTGGCATGTGGACACCAACCAGTTGGAAGTCGAACACCCCTCCGGCGGCATGCGGCCGCAGTGGAAATAAAGTAGACGCGGCGGCCCGCCGCGTTCACCGAAACACCCTGAAAAACAGCGTGCATCCCATTCCCAACGCGCGCCATCCCTTCTTCATCCTTTCCCCACGCGGCGGGCCGCCGCGTCTACTTTATGCAACACCACATCACCGAACTGCGCCAGCAAGGCTTCACCCTGATCCCCGGCTTCTTCAAAAAAGCCGAAGTGGCCAAAGCACTCAAAGACATTTATCAACTTGCGCCCACCGCCAAGGAACTGGCCGCCACCCCCGACCGCTACCCGCATATTTTTGAAGACACCGAGTGCACCAAGTTCGAGTTCCCCTACGCCGGGGCGCAATTGAACCACATGGCGACCCATCCGCGCATCCTCAAACTGGTCGGGGACATCCTCGCCTGTGACGATGTGCTGCTCTCGCGCTCCTGCGTGTGGGCCAAATACGGCGGCGGCGCCGACTTCGAGCAGGCCCTGCATCTGGACTACGAAGGCAACACCCTGGTCGT
>CAZKVP010000101.1:0-8149 GCA_964556215.1 uncultured Phycisphaeraceae bacterium | reverse complement strand
GGGTCAGACCCTTTCATGGGAAGCACCGTGGGCCTTGCGGCCCCCTACCGCTTGGAAGCACCCTTGCCGGAATCCTTGCCAGCGACTTTGCCGGCCTTGTCTGCCTTGGCGTCGTCGTCGTGCTTGGCTTTGGGGGCCTCCTCGGGGGCGCGGGGTTGCGCCGGCGGGGCTGCTTTTTCGGCATTGTTCGCGGCGGGGTTGCGGGATCCCCGCTCGTGTGCGGCCGCCGGTGGTTGCGCCGCTTTCCCTTGAATGGGGCGATGCTCCGGTTGCTGAGCGCCCTTTTCCTGCGGAGCCGCCTCGCGTGGCGAAACGCGCGCGCGGCGGGCCGCATCAGCCTTGGCAACCGCCGGCGGGTTGTAGAAAACCGGCCGGCCCTGCTCGCGGGCCCGGTGCGCTTCAGCGGCAGAAGCCGCCTCGGCGAACTTGGCCTGCCCGTACTTTCGGTTGGAAGCGCGTTCGATTTCGGCCACATCCGCGCCGCGGTTGACCGCGCGGCCGTTCACGACGGTGATGCGGGTGATGTTGGCCGTGCGGTTGAATACCGTTGCGTCGGGCCGGATGCGATGGCTGCAAACACCGGGTTCACCGACCCATCGCGCCTCGACATACACATACTGGTCGGCCGTCACACGGCGGTCAATCTCCCGCGCCGAACAGATTCCAAGGCGGCCGATGCGCGGCGGAATGGGCGCCCAGCCGCAATACCCGCCGCCCCAACGCCAGGAGACCCAAGCCGGAGCCCAGAGGGTGCCGGGGACCCATATCCAGCCAAGGCGCAGGTGCCGGTGCCAACAGCCGTAGTGGTAGGTGATCAGGCCCCATTCGGCCTCGTCGCCTTCCGCGACCCAATACCAGCCGCAATCGGTGTTGACCCAATGCCCGACGGAATAGGGGTACCAATCGGCGGGGCGGGCCCGGGGAATCCAAACCCAGCCGTATTCCGCATCCTGAACCCAAATGCCGGCGGCAGGGGCAAGGTCGGTTTTGTAAACGGCGATGACTTCGGCGGGCGCGGGTTCATAGGGCGCCTCGGCCGCGGCGACGACGACGGCAGAAGGCGCGGGACCCGGGCTTGGCGAATCGGCGTAACAGTCGTGGTGGCCGGCCAAGGCATAGAGGCAGGCCGAGCCCAATCCGATGGCCGTGGCGTTGCGGAGCGAAGCGTGGATGAGGTGGTTCATGGTTGAACTCCTTCGGTAAAAGGGCGGAACCGCGCTCCAACGAGTGTACCCACGGTGTGTGAAATTCCAAAGGAATGGAAAAAACAGGGGTATAAGTCCGGGGGGCTTGGCCCCTTGGGGGCCTTGACTTTGCTGCCATCACAGCCTGTTGAAAGGGTCAGCCACCGAGTCTTGCCATCTCAGGAGCGCGGATGAGGGCATCCGCGCTCTTGGGATGGCGAGACTGTCGGCTGGAGGTTTCAGACCCAAATCTCTCATGCCTTACTTCGCCGCTTCGGGCGCACCGAAGGCCTTGCTGTAGTAACCCGAGGGATCGAAGCAGCAAACGCGCCGCTTGCCGGAAGCGAGCATGTCGCAGGCGTCGCCGATCCGCTTGATCCGCGTCTTGGCCTGCTTGGCGGACGTGATCCAATGGATCCAATCAAGCCGTGCCACCGTGGGGGTTTCTTTCCAGGCGGCCCGGGCCTGAAGCGATGCCGCCAAAGCTTCAAGCAGGTCGGAAGGCACCTCCGGCTCAGGCTCTTGTTCCATCGGCATGATCTCGAAGGCAACGGTTTCGCCAATGCCCACGCCTGCCTCTTCAAGCAGTTCCTGGTTGATCCGCAGCCAGTGGCTCAGGCAACCATCCGGCTCCAGCGTGGCTTGGAAGCCATGGCCGTTGATGGCGCCCTCCACCGTCGTCCGTCGCCGCCTTGGAAGGATGGAACTCGCCCTTTTGGGCAGCACCACAAAGGCCCACGATGCGCCGCCGTCCGTCCTTGCCGGACGAAGCAGTTTCGCGTTGAACCGGGATTTGGTGCGGATGCGGGTCATTTTTGAATCAGCCCCCTCAAGGCGCATCAGGCTTTTGTCAAGGGTCAGGCCCTGTATGGCCCTGCTATGGCCATGCAAAGCCCTCGGATTGCTTACGCGCCGTTGGCGGCGCGTTCCACCGCATCGATGTCGATTTTGATCATCTTCATCATCGCCTCCATGGCGCGGCGCGCGCGGCTTGGGTCGGGGTCTTTGACCAACTCCATCAGCCGGGTCGGCGTCACTTGCCAAGAGACGCCCCAGCGGTCCTTGAGCCAGCCGCAGGCGACCGCCGAGCCGCCGTTGGCGGTGAGCGCCGCCCATAGCCGGTCCGTTTCGGCTTGGTCCGCGCAGGGGATCATGAACGAGACCGCCTCGGTGAAGCGGAAGTCCGCGTTCAGCGCAAGGAACGGGTTGCCCAAGAGCGTGAACTCGACCATGAGCACGGAGCCGGCCGGGCCGCTGGGCGTGCCCACCGGCGAGCGCATCACGCGGTCGATGCGCGAATCCGGCAGCAGCGAAACATAAAACCGGGCCGCCTCCTCGGCTTGCCCGTCGAATGACAAACAGGGTGTGATCTTTTGCATGTGCCGCTCCTGGGGGTTGGGGGGAAGCGTTTGAATCGCCCGGCATTCAAGGTGATCGGCTTGGCTTTGTCAAGGAGCCCAAAGACACCGCCCTAACTCTCCCAAGCGTGTGGATGTCCCATGTGCCTGTCGAGGGTCAGACCCGAATGCCACGCTTCCTGCGGCAGGTCTTGGAAGGCAACACCTCCCTCGCCCATGTGCGGTTGTTTGGCGAGTGCGCATTCACCGCCGCCGCCTACTGCAAAGCGCGCCAAGCATGGATTTTGTCAAGGGTCAGACCCTGTACGGACCGACCCTGTACGGACCCCTGTACGGACCGGGGAAGAGCGGAAATTGGGGCGGGAGTGGCGGGAAAGCGGGATGGCGAAGGGGAAATGGTGGTGATTTTTCTCTTTGCCGGGGGCTTGGCCCCCGGCAGGCCCCTGTACGGGGTGGTTGACATCGCCGACCCCATCCGGGTTTCCGGGCCTGGATCCGCGTCACTTTCCCGATGCCGGCTTGTCGGCGGAGACGGAAGCGGGCTTCGCCGGCGCCAGTGTCCAGTGCGATTTTTCCGGGGCGATCTCGCCGATGGCGGCCTCGAGGACGAAATGGGTGCGCAGGTACCAGGACTGCTCCCCGGAATGCAGGTTGAGGAAGGGCGCGGCCACCACGAGGCCGGGCGAGCCGTCCAGCCACACGGTTTCCTTGCGGGTGGACCGGCAGGCGCAAAAAGGGCGGATGTCGTCGGCATAAAGGTAGGCGCTGCGGAATTTCCCGCCCCACGGATCGTGCAGCCGGGCGACGAAACTGATCCCGGTGTCGGTGTCGATCGGTTCCAGGCCGGCGACCAGGACGAAGTGGCCGCCCAACCGCTTCCAGGCATGCTTGTCCGCCTTCACCGCATCCGGCATCGCACCGTAGCTGCCGATGTTGATGACCGGGCAAATGCCGTGGTCGAGCGATTCCTGCAATTGGCCGTGGATGCGCTTGACGAAATGGCGGGAGGTTTCTTCCGGATGGCGGAAGGCGTCGACCTCGGCCAAGGGCGGCAACGACAGGGACCGGCGCCATTCTCCGAGCCCGTCGGCGAGGTCGTAGATCGTCAGGCCGTCCTGGCCAAAGCGCGGCTTGCTCTTGTCCCTGGCTTTCGGGCTCAGGAAATAAGCGGTGATCAGCGCGTCGATCTTTTCCTCCGGGGTGTCCCCCGCGAGCTGTCGCAACTTGGGCCGAAGGTTGTCATTCAAACAAAACTGGTTGTAAAGGCAGGTGGGCCCGCAGGCCATCTTGTCGAGATCGGTCTGGCTGGCGAGCCCGGAGGCATCGCCGCCATCGGCTGCGGGAAACGTCGCGGGACCCGTGCTGCCGCAGCCGGCGAGAAGCAGGAAGGCAACGATGATGGAAAGGGAGGCGTGGAGCATGTCGGAGGAGGGGCGAAAGGGGGCGGGTGGGGTGGCGACGATGGACGGACGCAGCCGGGGCTCCGCGTTTACATGAGGGCGGGATTTTTTTGCCAGGTCCGGGGGACAGGCCCCAAAAGCCGCCGCGGCGTGAAAAGGGAAACAAATCCTGGTGGGAACCGTCTCTTCCCTTATCGCACCACTTCTGTGCGCCTTCGCCAACCCGTTGCCGCATGCCTTTATTTCGCCCATCGCCCACCGCCCTGTTTCTGTTGTGCGCCGCCTTCACGCTTGCGGGATGCGCCGTCACGCCGGCCCCCGTTGCCGAAAGGGTGAAAGGCGCCGACCGGGAACTCACCTTGGTCGAGGCCGGCCGCGCCGCCGCCGTGATCGTCCTTCCGCCGGGGGCCAGTGCGACGGAGCGCCACGCGGCGGAGGAACTGCGTTTTTATCTGAAGGAAATTTCCGGCGCGACCTTGCCGATTGCACAGACTGGCGTCCCGGGCGCGGCGAAAAAAATCCGCCTCGCCGTGGTTCCGGGCGGCGCGGCCAACCTGGGGCCGGAAGGCTTTCAAATCCTCACGCGCGGCGATGAGCTTCTCATCACCGGCGGCGGCCCGCGCGGCTTGCTCTACGGCATCCATGCGTTGCTGGAGGAGCAATTCGGTTGCCGGTGGTTTGCGACGGACGCCACGCGCATCCCGAAGCAGGCGACGGTCAAACTGCCGCCGCTGGCCATTGCCGGGCAGCCGCGGTTTGAATACCGCCAGGTGATGGGCGCCTGCGGACTGGACGCCGATTGGGCCGTCCACAACCGGGTGAACGCCGGACCGGATTTTTCAAAAGCGCAGGGCGGGTCCATGAACTATGTGCCAGGCTACTTCGTTCACACGGCGGATAAACTCGTGCCGCCCGCCACGTACTTCGCCGCGCACCCCGAGTACTACGCCCTGGTGAAAGGGAAGCGCAAAATTTCGCAGCTCTGCCTGACCAACCCCGAGGTCAAAAAAATCGCGTTGGAGGAAGTGCGCCGTCAACTGCGCGCGCACCCGCAAGCGGATGTCATTTCAGTTTCCCAAAACGACGGCGGCGGCGCGTGCGAGTGCCCCGCGTGCAAGGCGGTGGTGGCGCGCGAGGGCACGCAGGCCGGACCGGTCCTGGAGTGGGTCAACTTCGTCGCCGCCGGCATCCGCGACGAGTTTCCGGCCAAGGCGGTGGAAACGCTCGCCTACTACTACAGCGAAAAACCGCCGAAGGCGCTTAAGCCGCTGCCGAATGTGATCATCCGCCTGTGCTCCTACGGGTGTTGCAGCGGGCACCCGCTGGCGACCTGCCACGACGCGGGATCGGCGGGCTTTCGCGCCAATCTTGAAGGCTGGAACCGGCTGACAAACCGCATCTGGGTTTGGGACTATGTCATCAACTTCAAGAATTTTCATCAGCCCTTTCCGAACTTCCCCACGCTGCAACCCAACGCCCGTTACTTCGCGGCGCATGGCGTCAGCGGCGTGCTGGAGCAGGGCGATTACAAGAACCGGGGCGGCGAGTTGCAGGACCTGCGCGCCTACCTGCTGGCCAAATTGCTCTGGAATCCCGACTGCGACATCGCCGCCGCGCGCGAGGATTTTCTTCGCGGCTACTACGGCCCGGCGGCGGACGATTTGCGCCTGTATGTGCAGTTGCAGGACGACATGGTTCGCGGACCTGACGCGCATGTCGGCCTGTACGATTCTTCCTTTGCGGACTATCTGACGCCGGCGTTTCTCGCCAAGGCCACGGCCCTTTTCGACCACGCCGAAGCGGCGGTGGCCGGCCGGCCCGACCTCCTGCGCCGCGTGCGCTCGGCCAGGCTTGGCGTGGACTATGTCACGCTCGCCCAATGGCAGCCCGGCGTGTCCGCCCTTTCACGGGCGCAAATCGTCGCACTCTCCAAGCGCTACCTGGCCAACGCCGCCGGTGCGCAAGTTGAAACCGTCCGCGAGATCGCGCTGTCGCCGGAGGAATTCGTGAAGGGTGTGCTGGCGCGGCAGAAGAAGCAATGAAACCACGAAGGGCGGGAAGCGGCAGTCAGGATGCAAGGTAGGCCCGGGGGCCTTGTGCCCTTGCAGACCGGGGGCTGCATTATCGGGGCGGAAGATGTTTCACGGAGGCGGCGATCTTCACCCCCTCCCCGCGCTTCCCGTTCACCACCGGATACAGCACCCACTTCCCCACCCCCGTCTTCTCCAGGTGGAACTCGCGGGTGTTGTCGCGCAAGTTCGCCTTGATCCCCTCGGGGAAGGCGCCCGACAAACGGGCGGATTCCCAGGTGCGGATGGCGTCGAGGATCTCGCCCATCTTCCGGCCTTCGGGCGAACTTTCCGCGCGGGGGCCGACCTGGTCGCCGACGAAGGCCGCGTTGGTCGCCAGCGCGAAGCCCGCGTCATAGCCGGCGCAGCGGGCGAGCATCCACTCGATGTCCGCCACCGAAGTCTTCGACGAGAGCGCGAACCAGCCGAGCATGTGCGGCAGCATGTTGCGGGCGTAGAACGCCTGGTTCCTGAAGCGCTGCTCGGTCTGGCTGTCGCGGAAACCCGCGTACCACGGCTCGCCCCAGTTGTAGTACCAGTGGATGTGCCAGAGATAGTGCCCGGAGTTGCTCGCATCGCAGGCCACGCGCCCGCGCAGTTCCGGCTTGAGCGCGTCGTACCAGGCCTTGGCGAAAAGCGAACGGCCGTAGTCGCCAAGGCCCGTCGAGAAGTTGCCTTCCAGCCCGTCCATCGAGAGGCGGCCGGCGCCAACCCGGTTGCAGAAGGCCGCGATGTTGCGCCCGACCTCCTGCGACAGCGCCGGATCGGTGAGGAAGGTCTTGTAGGCGTGGTCGGCAAGTTTGGCGACCGCCTCCCCGCGCGCATGGGCCGCCGCGCGCGTGCCGAAGGCGCCGCGCCGGCAGCCGGTCAGTTTCCACGGCGCGCCGGCCGAGACGCCCTGGTAGCGCACCAGTTCACCGCCGATCCGCACAGTGTCGAGGGCGGTGTTTTTCCGGAAGAACTCCGGGGATTCCACGGGGATTTCCGCCGCATCCACGGAAAGGTCGGCCGCCAGCGGGCTGGCGCCGACTTGCGCCAGGCGCGGGTCGGGCACGGGGGTGACGACGGCGTCCGACGGCGTGATGAAGTTGGAGAGCGTGTGGAAGCCGAGCGCCACCCGTTCCTTGCGCGCCTGGTCGGCGCAGGCCTTGAAGCCGTCCCACCCGTGCGGAAACTCGCTCTTGCGCAGGGTGAAATGCCCCCAGGTGGCGAACGGGCCGCTGTGGTACACGCAGCCGAGTCCCGCGCGTTTGGCGAAGGAAACGGCCTGCCCGATGTTGGCCTCGCTGAAATCCACGATGAGGTACGAGGCGTTGGCCTGCGGCGACACCTTGGCCCAGGTGCCGCCCACCATCGGATGCGGCAGCCCCTCGGCCACCTCGATCTTGCCGATGGTTTCAAGCGCCT
This sequence comes from uncultured Phycisphaeraceae bacterium, assembly GCA_964556215.1. Lineage (GTDB taxonomy): Bacteria > Planctomycetota > Phycisphaerae > Phycisphaerales > Phycisphaeraceae > CANIYR01. The sequence goes on along the minus strand of CAZKVP010000101.1, from coordinate 731 downwards.
TGTCCGAAGGCGCGGCGAACAGCGCGATGCGGCTGCCGACCACGCCGCCATCGTCGAGGGCCGGCGAGACATACTGCGGCTGGCCCCAGTAATCCTTGAGGAGACGCGGCCGGCTTCGGTCGCGGCAGTGCGCCTGCAGGACGCTGCCAAAGGGCGCAACCTGCGCCGCCTTGTCGCCCATGTCGTTCTCGTCCGCCGGCCCCGAGCCGATGGTCTTGGGGTTGAGCGCCTGGATGCCCACGGCGTCGCCCGTGCCCGCGCCGTCGCGCGCGACGCCGACCACTTCGCCCACGATGCCCGACACCACCGTCGGATACGGACCCCATTGGACGCAATCCACCTTGCCCGCCGGTTCGACCGAAACGACCTCAAGTGCCAAGTGCGTCGCCTTGGCTTGCGCCTTCACCGTGACGCGGATGCCGGAATCACCGTAGGAAAGCACGCACCTCGAACCCTTGGCATCCCACGCGGCTTTCGTCGGCGACAGCCATTTCCCCCCCCCCGCGCACTTGCAGGAGCGGCGAAGGTTGGCCCGGCGCGACCAGGTTGCGCCCGTGCAGGCGGATGGCGGTCAGCGAACCGGAGGCATCCACCTCGAACGCGGCCGAAGAGGTCTGGAGCGATCCCGGCGCGGCCTGGCAGGCGGCCAGGGAGAGCAGCAAGGCGGGGAGAAGGGCGGATTTCATGCGGCTCCCGAAGGCAGGGGGAAAACAGGGCCTTGGGAGACGCGC
>CAZKVP010000100.1:0-8236 GCA_964556215.1 uncultured Phycisphaeraceae bacterium | reverse complement strand
CAACCTTCCTCATCCTGGGGTGAGCCATGCGCCGCGTGTTTGCCCTGATGTTCGGCTTGGCCGCGGCGGCTGCCATGGCCCATGGCGCGCTGTCGGACCGCATCGCCATTTTGGACGACCAAATCAAAGGCCACCCGGCGGTGGCCGACCTGTATGTGGCGCGCGCGGATCTGCTGGCGCAGGACGGGGTGTTTGACCGGGCGCTTGCGGATTTGGGCCGGGCGGAAAAACTGGACCCCAAGGCAGCAGTGTTCGCGGTTCTTAGGGCGCAAATTTTGCTGGATGCCAAGCGCCCCAAGGAGGCGGTGGCGGCGGTGGCGGGGTTTGCCAAGGCCAATCCCAAACACGGCCAAGCCTGGTGGCTGCTTGGTCAGGCCCGCCTTTTGGCCGGCGATGCGGCGGGCGCCGGCCAGGCACTGGATGCGGCCATTCCGCTGATGGATCCGCTGCTGCCCGACCATGTGCTGGCGCAGGCTGCGGCGCAGCAAAAACCGGAGGAAGCGCTCAAGCGGCTGGAGTCCGGCATCGGCCGGCTCGGCCCGTTGGTGGTGCTGGAAGAGCGGGCCGTGGCGCTGGAAGCGGGGTCGGGGCGCAAGGCGGCGGCGCTGCGGCGCCTTGACGGCATCATTGCCGAGATGAAGCGGCGGAAATTGCGGCCATGGAAGTGGGAAAAATGGCGGGCAAAATTGGCCGATGACACCTGAATAAGCCGCATATTTTCCCGTCCGTTCCCGCTTGCTTTTGGGTGCTGGTAGGCTACCATGACCCGCATACGGACCGACATCGAAACCTCACATTGGAATCTCAAAGTCTTTACCCCGCGTCTTTTTTCCATACCAGCATGGCCACGCCTCCTCCCGATCAAGTCTTGTTCCGCTGCCATGCGTGCCGCCAGAAATTTGCGGTCAAACCTTCGCGCATCGGGGCCAAATTCAAGTGCACCAAATGCGAAGCCGTGTTGCAGGTGCCGGCCGAGAACGCGTTGGACCGGCCCGAAGCCTCCAAGCCGCAGGTCAAAGTACAGGCGGCCAAGGTGAATTCAAGTGCGGATTCCATCAACGAGTTGTCTTTTGACGACCTGCCGGCCTTATCGGCCGGCGCTTCGGCGGCGGTGGCCGCGCCGGTCATTGCGCCGCCGGTGGTGAAGCCGAAGCCTGCGAGCCCAAAGCCTGCGGTACCGGAAGCGGAAAAGCCGGCACCTGTCTTGGAATCCACCCCCGATTCAGAGGCGGGTTCCGATGCGGCTTCGCCGCCCAAAACTCCCGATGCCCCGGCCGGTGGCGTCGCGCCGCCTTCGTTTGTCCCCAAGGGCAAAAAAGCCTGCCCGAATTGCGCCCATATTTGCCCCGGCATGGCCATGTCGTGCCCGTTGTGCCAGCACCGCTTTGAGGCACCCAAACCCCAGCCCAAGCCGGCAGCCCAACTGGTGGCGGCATCCTCTGCAGAGGCCGAGGCGGTCAAGCCGGACACCAAGGCCGCCACCAAAGTCGGCAGCAAAGCGGGTTCCCCCGCGCTCAAACCCAAGCGGGATTTGGGCAAGGCGCTGGACAACGCTGTCACCCTTCGCGGCAAGGGTGTGGGCCGCCCGGTGGAGCCGCCAATGTGGATGGATGAAGCGATTTATGGCACCGCCTTCAAGATGGGTTTCGCCGGGTTGGCCTGCCTGGGCGCCGCATTGGTCGTTTTCATCCAACTCGACAGCCCGGAGTCGGCGCGCAACGCCTTTATCCTGATCCGCTGGCTTTATCCCCTTGGCGGGCGTTGGGTGCCTTCCATCCTGTGCTTGGCCTGCGGTCTGGCGCTGCTGTATTTCGCGATCAAACCAGTGGTTGACCACATCAAGCGCGAGCGGGAATCACAAAAAACAGTGCCCCCGCTTGACGAGTGAGCCCATTGTTTTTGACAAATAATTCGTAACCTATGTAATATAGGGCGCGCCCAAGCGTCTTTTAGGCAACCTCCATTCAAGGAACCCCATGCGTCCCGCCCATTTCAACTCCGCCGTTTGTGCCTCGCTGCTCGCCCTGCCTTTGGTTTTGGCCGCCACTGGTTGCCATGGGCACCGGGTCGATCCGTACAAAGACACCAACAGCGAGTTGGATGACGGCCGCATCCTGCCGGCCGCACTGCTTGAGTTCTCCGACCAGGCGCCCAAGGTGATTTCCCAGAACCTGGCCAATGCGCCGGTCATCAAGGAAATTCCCGGTGACGTCAAAGTCATCCTGGGCACCATCCGCAACCTGACCACCAGCACCAATACCAGCGAATTTGAAATCGTCACCCACCGCATCCAGAACGCGCTGATCAACAACCAGTCGTCCGGCAAGCTGGCCTTCGTCATGGACCGTGCCCGCATGAAGGAAACCGCCAACCGCGAAGAGGTGGTGAACGCCAACGGCACCCCGGCCAACCCGCCGGCCTACGATGCCGCCACCACCTTTGTGCTGAACCTGGATGTCAACGAAGTTTCGCGCGGCGGCACCCACCTGTACTACATGCAAGTGACGCTCACCCACTACGGCAGCAACCGGGTCGTGCTGTCGGATGACTACCAAATCAAGCACGAAACCAAGTGAACATGCGCCCTTTCCCCCTTGCCTGTTTGAAAAAGACCGCCGCGCCTGTCGCGGCGGCTTTTCTGTGCGCCGTGCTGCCCGCCCTTTTGCCCGCCGTTTTGCTTGCTTCCTGCGCCGCCGACCAAAGCAACACCACCCGCTTTAGCGTGGATGATTTTGAGGAAATGGGGGCCAAAATGGCCAAAAGCCTGCAAGCCTGCCCCGCCATTCAAAAACGCACGCCGGGTGACGCGCCGTGGATGGTGTCGGTGCAGAAGGTCACCAACGAGTCGAGCGACATTTTGACGCCGGGCGAACAGTGGTACGCGGTCAAGCGCGTGCAGGCCAGCGCCCCGATCCAAAAAATGTGGGAGAGTCACCGCATCCAGTTCATTTTGAATGCCGAGGAAGCCGCCCTGCAAACGGGAAGCAAGCCGGAGGAGTTCGACGCCAACTACGCCAAAGACCGCAAAGTGACCCATGTCATCACCGCCACCTACCGGTCGGCCACCCGCAGCCAAAGCGACGCGCGCAGCGACCTGTACGTTTGCACTTTTGAAATGAAGGACATCAAGACCGGGAAAAGTGTGTGGTCGGATGAATTCATCATCAAACGCCAGGCTTTCGGAAGTTTGAGGGATTGACCCATGAAGCGTGCCGTTCCTGCCACTTGCGCCTGCCTGCTTGCCAGCCTGATCGGCTGCGCCAGCGCCCCCATGAACACCCCGGTGGTGGAAATCAAAACCGGCGACTGGCCCGCGGCGCAAAAGGCCACCGAAGCGGAAATCAGCAACGACACCTCCAGCCGCCGCTGGATGCTCTCGCGCATGCGCGCGGGCGTGTGCGCCCTCGATGCCGGCGACACCCGCGCGGCCTTGGCGCATTTCTCCGAAGCCTACGGCATCATCCGCACCCAGGGGCTCAACGCCGACCGCACCATTCCTGCCTACCTCATCAATGAGAGCGTCAAAATCTGGAAGGGTGAGCCTTTCGAGCAGGCCATGATGCTGGCTTATTACGGCATTTTGCAGGCGGAGCTTGATTCCTGGGACAACTGCCGGGCGGCCAGCGACAACGCGCTGTTTTCCCTGCGCGACCTGGAGCATGCCAATGGCACCGGCATTGACGCCGTCTCGGTCGCCGCCCGCGGCCGTGCCTACGAAGAGGCCAAGGCAAGCGGACTTTCCGATGAAGAAGCCAAAGCCGCCGCTGAAAAACGCGTGCCAAAAAACGGCTATTTGACCACGCCCACCGATTTTGCCCTGGGCCATTTGCTGATGGCCATCTCCGCCCAGCAGATGAAACGGCCCGAAGAGGCCGCCGACCACTTTGCCCGGGTGGAGCAATTGCGCCCCGATTTGGCGGCGGATCTCAACATTTTGCGCGCCGACCGCTACAACGCGGTGCTGGTGGTGGGCTACGGCCTTGGCCCCCGCAAGGAGGCCTTCGCGCCCGGCAACAACGAGGGGTTGCTGGCCGACAAGACCTGCACCCGCTATGTGCCGCAAACCGCCGACGATGGTTTTTCGCGCCTGATCGTCTCGCCGGTGGGCAAGGCCGTCAGCACCCATTTGCCGGTCGTCAACCTCAACCAAATGGCCGCCGACCACCGCTGGCGCGATTTGGAGGATGTGCGCAAGATCAAGAGCGTGGTGGGCAATGTCGCATCGGTGGGGGGCGCCTTTGTCCTGCTTGACGGGCTCAACCGCAGAAGCAAGGAACAGGCCCTGATCGGCTTGGGCGTGCTGGCCGTGGGCGCGGCCTTGAAAGCCACCACCCATGCGCAAACCGAATACTGCGACACCTTCCCCCAGCGCATGTTCGTGGTGCCGCTGTGGCTTGACGGCCCGACCGCCGTCAAGGTGGAATTGGCCGGCCAGCGCGGCGCGGCCGCGGCTTTGGTGGTGAAGCCGGCGAAGAATGCCGCGGCGCCGGCGACGATGACCTATGTGCGGCTGCCGGGTTTTTAATCCGCCGGACGCGGCGGTCAGCCGTTCAATTGCTTCATGATCCCGGCCTGCACCGCCTTGGCATCCGCTTTGCCGCCGGAAAGTTTCTTGGCCTGCCCCATCAGCATGCCGATGGCTTTGAGGTTGCCGGCTTTCAGGTCTTCAATGGCTTTGGCGTTGTTGGGATCGGCCAGCAATTGCGCCACCAAGGCGTCGATGGCGCCGGAGTCGGAGACCTGGATGAGGCCGGCCTTTTCCGCCACAAGCGCGGCATCGGCATCGGGGTTTTCGCAGCAGGCGGCCAGCAGTTTTTCGGCGTTGCCGGAGCCGACCTTGTTGCCGGAGAGCAACTGCAAAATGGTGGTGATTTGTGTGGCGGATGCGCCAAGTTGGCCGATGCTTTGGCCTTGGCTGTTGGCCAATTTGCCGGCGGTGTTGCGCAGAAACTTGGCGGCCGACTTGGCTTCGGCGCCGGCGGCCAAAACCCCTTCGAACAAACGCGCGACGGCCGGCTCATCGGCCAACGCTTCCGCGTCCTTGGCGTCCAAACCAAGTTCGGCCACCCAGCGCGTTTTTTTGATGTTGGGCGCCTCGGTCAGGCGGCTTTTGATTTCCGCCAGCCACGTGTCGTCCATCTCCACTTCGACCAGGTCCGGATCGGGGAAGTAGCGGTACTCGTCGGCGTCTTCCTTCTCGCGCTGCGGGATGGTGGCCATTTTCACATCGTCCCAGCCGCGCGTGCTCTTGCTGCGCGAGCCCATCACTTTGCCGTCGGTGTGCCATTGCTCCACTTGGCGCTGGTACTCGTGCAAAATGGCGCCTTCCACCGCGCGGAAGGAATTGAGGTTTTTCACCTCGACGATCGGCGTTTTGTAGGTGGTGCCGTCCTTTTCAATGATGACGTTGATGTTGGGTTCAAAGCGCATGTGTCCCTGCTGCATGATGCCTTCGGTGACGCCAAGGGACCGGCACAGGTCGCGCAATTGCCTGCTGAACACCACCGCTTCTTCCGCCGTGGTGAAATCGGGTTTGGTGACGATCTCCAAAAGCGGGGTGCCGGCGCGGTTGAGGTCCACGATGGAATGGGCAATGGCGCCGCCGCCGGGGGCGTCGTGCATCAGTTTGCCGGCGTCCTCCTCCAAGTGGGCGCGCTCGATGCGGATCCTGCGGGTGCCGGAAGAAGAGGTGATTTCCATCCAGCCCTCGCCGCAGATCGGCCGGTCGTACTGGCTGATCTGGTAGGACTTGGGCAAGTCGGGGTACCAATACGCCTTGCGGTCCCACTTGGCTTTTTTCGCGATGCCGCAGTTGAGCGCCAGCCCCACCAGCACGGATTTTTCCAAGGCGGCCTTGTTCATGACCGGCAGCGTGCCGGGCATGCCCATCACCACGCCGTCAAGCAGGGTGTTGGGGCCGGCCTCGAAGTTGTCGGGGTGGGCCACATTGGGCGCGCTGGTCCACATCTTGCTGCGGGTGTTGAGTTCGACATGGATCTCCATGCCCACCATGAGGCGGGTCTTGAGTCCGTAAGGGGCGCCGGGGTCGATGGGCATGGAAAAACCGTAAAAGGTGAAAGGAGCGGCGATTTTAGCCGGAAGGATGGCGCCCGGGTTTTGTTCGCGGCGTGTGCAGGGTTGACTTTTTTCGCCGGCGAGGGATGATGGCCCGGCCTTTTCCCCGTCCCGTTTTTACTTTTGGAATTTTCCATGCGGTTCATCGCCTGCACCCATGCCGACCATGCCGGGGCCATCCTCGACATTTTCAACGAGGCCATCGCCAACTCCACGGCGCTTTACGACTACCGGCCCCGCACGCCGGAAAGCATGGCGGCTTGGTTTGGCGCCAAGACCGCCGGCAACTTTCCGGTCATTGGCGCGGTGGACGATGCCGGCCGGTTGCTTGGCTTTGCCAGCTACGGACCTTTCCGCCATTTTCCCGCCTACAAGTATTCGGTGGAGCACTCGGTTTATGTCCACAAAGACCACCGCGGGCGGGGTCTTGGGCTGGCACTGATGCGGCGGTTGGTTGAAGAGGCCACCCTGCGGCAGGTCCACACCCTCATCGGCGCCGTTGACGCATCCAATGCGACCAGCATCGCGCTGCACGAGAAATTGGGCTTTGCCCATGCCGGCACGATCCGGGAAGCCGGCTTCAAATTCGGCCGCTGGCTGGACTTGGCGTTTTACCAATTGGTGTTGGCCACGCCGCAGGCGCCGGTGGACGGCTAAGAGGGTGTACCATGCGCCTCCCCCAACCCCAAGGAATTGACCCATGATCGCACAACTCAAAACCCGCATCATCACCGCCATGAAGGCCGGCAACATCCCGGAACGCAACATCCTCAAAGTGGTGCTTGGCGACCTGCAATCCAACGAGACCCGCAAAGGCGCGCCACTGACGGTTGAGGAATGCGAATTGACCGTGCGCAAAATCATCAAGGGGGTGAACGAAACGATCCCCCTGACCGCCGATCCGGCCGCCAAGGCGGCTTTGGAGGCCGAGAAGACCATCATGGAATCCCTGCTGCCCAAGACCGCTTCGGAAGAGGAAATCGCCGCCGCACTGGCCCCGGTCGCCGAGGCGATCCGCGCCGCCGGCAATGACGGCCAGGCCACCGGGGTGGCCATGAAGCAGATCAAAACGGCCGGCTTGGCGGTGGCCGGCCCGATGGTGGCGGCAGTGGTGAAAAAGATGCGGGCGTAACGGCGCTTTGAAGAAAACGACATCATGATGCCTTGCGCATCCCAAGAAAAAAGCCCCGCAAAAGCGGGGCTTTTTTCTTGGGATGCGCAAGGCATCATTTCACGTTTTCAATTTCTTCCTTGCCGACGTTTTCCTTCACTTCGCCGGCCGGAGCGGGGGCCGGGGCGACAGGCTTGGCCGCTTCAACCTTTGGGGTCTCGGTTTTGGCGATGGCCGCTTCGCGCAGGTAGATTTCCACGCGGCGGTTGGCGGCGGCGCCCTTCTTCTTGCCGTTTTCCGCGGTGACGTTTTCAACCACCGGCTTCTGTTCGCCGTAGCCGACCAGGGCCATGCGGTTTTCCTTCACGCCGCCGTCGCGCAAGGCGTGCAGGACGGATTGCGCGCGGGCAGCCGACAGACCCCAGTTATCAATGACGCGGGCCCGGTTGGCGGCGCTGGTGACCGGCACATCGTCGGTGTGGCCCACCACGCGCACTTCGTAAGGGGCGGCATCTTCGCGGTTGAGCACTTCGGCCAATTTTTTGATGGTGGCGGTGGCGCTTTCGTTGACTTCGGTGGAACCCAAGGCAAAGGTCAGATCGCTCTTCAAGCGGATCATGCCGCTGGCGGCGTCATAGGTCATCAGGTCGGGATTGGCGGCGGCGAAGTTGGCCAGCGCGGTGTTGAGCGCGGTGGGCAGGGCCTGGTTGATGATCAGGTCGCCCTTGTGCTTGGCCAACTCGGCATACTGGCCCTTAAGGTCGCCCAATTGCTTGGTCAGGTCTTCGTTGGTGGCGCGCAATTTGGTGACCAAGGCGGCATTTTCGTCGCGGCCGGCTTTGATTTCAGCCAAGGTGGCCTGGGTGGATTTGAGCTGGTTTTGCACGTCGGCCAGGTTTTCCTCGAGCGTGCGGTTCTGTTTGCGGGAGTCATCCAACTGGCCCTGGCTCACGCAACCGGTGCCGGCGAGGGTGAGGGAGGCGAGCAAGAGGGCGGGAATGGCGAAACGGTTGCGCATGGGCGGAAAACCTCAAAAAAAGGTGGGTGGAT